>DAOVNS010000070.1 GCA_030630075.1 bacterium
CAATGGGTCTGGGATGCAGCAAATAAAACAACCCTATTCAAAGATATAGTTTTTGCAATCGATTCAGAAAAAACGGCAAGTCTAATTAAAAGTTTTGGCGGCAAATATTTAATGACATCAGAAAGTTGCCAATCAGGAACTGACAGACTTATAGAAATTATGCACACAGGAAAAGTTGAAGGTGATGTATGGGTCAACTGGCAAGCAGACGAACCATTTATTACGCAAAAAATGATATATACTTTATTACAAAGCTGCGATAAAGAAGACAGTGACATTTGGTCATTAAAAAAGAAAATCGTAACTGAGAACGAAATTTTATCACCAAATTTTGCTAAAGTTGTTTGTGATTCAAATGAGCATGCTTTATATTTTTCTAGATCACAAATTCCATTTTATAGAGATAAAGAAAACATAGAACAAATTTATTATAAACATGTTGGAATTTATGCATACACAACGCAAGCTCTACAAAAAATAGCACAAATGGGAAAATGTTATTTAGAAGATGCTGAAAAATTAGAACAATTACGATTTTTGTTTTACGGTTTAAAAATAAAATTACATGAGACCGATCAAGAAGTAATTGGAATTGATACTACAGAACATTTAGAAAATGCTGAAAAATACGCTCAAAATAAAAAAGATTAAATTAAACCTAGAAAAACAAAATACTTTTGTTATTCTTTAAAAAATTGAAATCCCACAACCTTCTTAGGAGTTTTATAATCATGAATAAACAATCAAAAGGAAAATTAGAAATTATTTGCGGATCAATGTTTTCTGGAAAATCAGAAGAATTAATGAGAAGATTACGCAGAGCAGAATATGCAAAACAAAGCGTACTGACAATAAAACATAAGATCGATAACAGAAGTAGCCAGACAACAATCTCAACTCACGATGGAAGTAAAAGACTTGCATTTAATATTGATAACAACAAAGAAAATATTAAAAAAATATTAGAGCTCGCAAACAAAAATATCCAGGTTATTGGCATAGATGAAATACAATTTTTCCCAAAAGAAATTATTGAAATAATTACGACTCTAATCGAATCAGGAAAAAGAGTTATTGTTGCTGGATTAGATCTAGATTTTAAAGGAGAACCTTTTGGTATCGTCCCAACATTAATGGCTATAGCAGACAGTGTTTTAAAATTAAAAGCAATTTGTGTTTCTTGCGGTAAAGATTCACACCATACACAAAGAATGATAAACGGAAAACCTGCAAAATATGATGATCCAATCATAATGGTTGGGGCTAAAGAATGCTACGAAGCCAGATGCCGTGATTGTTTTAAAATAGATAAACAACCAAGATTAATAACAGAAGAACAAACAACTAAAGAAGCTCAACTTTAATGTCTAAAATAAAAACGTTTTTTAAATGTACAAACTGCAGCAACACTACTCCAAAATGGGTAGGTTGCTGTCCCAGTTGTCAAGAATGGAATTCGTTAGTAGAAGAAAAAGAGCAACCAAAAATAAATGTCTTTGGAAATAAAACATCTACCAACAAAGAAATACCATTAAGGCGATTAAACGAAATAAAAAATGAAACACAAGAAAGAATGCTTTCTGGAATACAAGAATGGGACCGAGTCATGGGTGGAGGAATTTTACCGGGCTCTTTTATAATTCTTACAGGCGATCCGGGTATCGGAAAATCAACTTTACTACTACAAATAGCTGATAATATTTCAAAAAATAACAATGTGATATATTTTTCGTCTGAAGAATCTTTACACCAAGTTAAAAATAGAGCACACAGACTTGGAATTTCACCAAATTCAAATTTATTATTTTCTGACCAAGCAAATCTTGAAAATATAATTCAAATAGGTATACAAGAAAAACCAGATATTTTAATTCTAGATTCAATACAAAATTGTCATTTATCAGATAACTCATCAACCATACCAGGAACAATAGGACAACTAAGAGAGGCCGGTTTTCATCTATGTAAACTTGCCAAAGAAAACAATATTGCTGTTTTAGTTACAGGACACATCACAAAAGAGGGACACATTGCAGGACCAAAAGTTCTAGAGCATATTGTAGATGGAGTTTTTTATCTTCAGGGAGAAGATAGATGGCACACACGAATTTTGCGATCAGTAAAAAATAGATTTGGAACAATTCAAGAAACAGGTTTTTTTGAAATGGGAGAAGGAGGACTCGCTCAAGTTCTTGATATAAATCAATTAATGCTAGACGAAACCTCTCAAACTCCTGGTTCAGCACTCATCAGTTCAATAGAAGGATCTCGTCCAATTTTATTGGAACTACAGGCATTGTGCGTAAATTCAAAGTTTGGAATACCTCAAAGAATTGTTACCGGAATAGATCCAAAAAGAGTTGTTTTAATTGCCGCAATACTAGAAAAATATTTACACATAAAATTAAGTTCTCAAGATATATTTTTTAAAGTTAGTGGTGGATTTAAAATAAAAACAACAACAAGTGACCTTGGAATAGCACTTGCCCTACTTTCTAGTTATTTTCAAAAACCGTTACCAGACAAATCCATTTCTATTGCCGAAATAAGTCTTACAGGACAAATAAAACCAGTTAATCAAATAGATATGCAAATAAAAGAAGCCGAAAAATTTGGAATAAAACAAATCTTTGTTTCTAAAAATCAAAAAACCAAAACTGTAAAATGTAAAACTATTGGTTTTCAAAATATCTATGAACTAATAAAATTATTTCC
>DAOVNS010000026.1 GCA_030630075.1 bacterium
AGATTTATATTAAATTTATTTTCAAGATTTTTTTTAATACAAATTTTTCTTTTGCTAAGTATGTTGTTTTCTTTTTCTATTGCGTATGAATAATTTTGAACAAACATTGTATTATTTATTGTTGAAGGTTTATTGCTTTGTAATTGGTGATTAAATGCAGTGCTTAATATAAGGCATAATGCAAAAAAATTATATAACGTTTTTTTGCTTATCATATTATTATTTCTACCTGAAGTTTTATGGGAAAAATAAAAAACTCGCTTAATAAAACAATGTTAACATGTTTCTTGCGGATTGAAAATTGACATGTGTATAAATTATGCTAAAGTTTAATTCTTAAATAGTTAGTTTGGGCTGGGATTTGTTTGAGTGTTTCAATCAACTTTCAGTTTCAAAGTATTTGTATTGTGTATTATTTTATTCATTTAACACCTTTTTGAGGGGGAATTATGAAAAAAGTCGTTTTAGGACTCGTACTTTCAGCTGCGTTAGCTGGATCTAATGTTTCTGCTAAAGTTTGGGGTCAAGAAGCCGTAGAGAATCTATTTGGCAAAACAACAACTCATATTAAAAACAACAAATGGACCTACGGTATTAGTGCTGCTTCCGTTGTTGCTGTTGGTGGAGCTGTTGCTTATGATCTTACTCATGACAAAAAAATTCTTGAAGCTGCAAATGCTGCTGGAATTTTAACTGCAGAAAAATATGAACAAATTAAAGTTTACATGAAAGCAAATCCTAAAAAAGCTATCGCAATGTTAACATCTGTTATAGTTGTTGCTGGTCTTGGTGGATTTGTTGCTGGCGATATGTTAGTAAATGGTAAAGATGATTCTTTGACAATGGCTGGTTGGAATAAAGTTTTCGGAAAAAAAACAGACTTAGCCGAAAAAACAGACTTAGCAGAAAAAGCTGGTTTTCCTCCAATGATCATGAAATCATTGCCAGCTAAACCAGAATGTACGAAACCTAGAACTGAGAAAGATTTAGATTTTGTACTTGGAGTTACCACTCCTGCAAAAGATATTCCTACACCATCAGTTCCTGCTTCTACAATTAGCATGGGTAGACCTTTTGTAAATTAATTAGATAATAAATTAATTTAATAGATCAAAAAAAAAGGCTCTCGAAAAAAAATCGGGAGCCTTTTTTTGTACTTTTTATTTTTTATACCATTTCAAAAATTTTTGTAACGCCTGTAATCGATAAAGATATTTATCACCTTCTGGCGTATTTCTTATTTGCGCATATGTTTTATCGATTCCGTTTGGAATAAAAATGCAATCGTACGGTAAAGTTGGGCATCCAGAAAGTTCTTTTGGCTTTGTTAATGTTCCTTCGCATTTTCCTTCAAATATTGTGATGTTTTCTGGATCATCGATATAAATCATGTGCAGCATAAAATATGCTTTGTCTTTCTCGTCTATTAATTTTTTTATTCCTTCAATCCCAATTCCGAGTGAAATGTACTTTGATAAAGTTCCTGGAAAGTTATTGTATTTTTCAAAATAAATTGCAGAGTCATCTATGAGTAATGGTTTTTTTATTAATTCAAAGGCTTTGCGTGCTTTATCTATGGCGATTTCTTTTTGATCTAAACTTTGAATTTCTTCAATATCTGTTTTGAACTGTTTGATTTTTATTGATGGTTCATTTTTTTCTATAAAACCTGAAACCTCTTCAAATTTTCCATCATTGCTTGTTACGTAGCAAATTTCTTTTTGCATAAAAAAATTCCTTTTTGTTTAGTTTTGTATGGTTGTTATTTTATATTTTATATGGGATAACAATTTTTTATTCAAATTTTATACAAACAAATGCTTTTGGTGTTTGGATTTATTTCTTTGGGGTAAGGGTATTTTTTTATAGTCTAAGAAGTTGGGGGGAGTTTGATGGGGATAATAAATAGGGGTCTATTAATTGTAGGTTTTATTCATGCGTTTTCTTTTTCATATTTATATTTAATGCAAGAATCCGGAGGACGAGGTAAAGACTTAAATGTTGCAGTAGATGAGGTTTTGAGCACATTAAATGCTGGGGTGCTGCAATTTAACCGTGTGGCTTCAGTTGCAGTAGTGGCTGCAGAAAAATCAGGCGAAGCTCTTGAAAAATCGCAACAGGCCTTGGAGCAATCTGCTAATGCATTACGTGGTGCAAATGAGTCATCAGAATCAATAACGCAAATTCAGGAGTTGCATGATCGGGTTGTACTGGGTGCTCAAAATGTTCAACAAGTGGCAAATGATATTAAAGTAAACATAGAAGAAACATATAATCGCATACGAAAAGATTTTGAAAGTTTATCAAAAGAACAACGTGAACAAAATCTTGATGCAGCTATTCAAGCGGAAATAGCAAAAATAGAAGAAATGGAGAAGCTAGGTGTTTTTGATAGAGAAGCTAAAATTAAAGCTCGTGCAACAATTGATGCTGAAGAAGCAAAAATTAAAACATTAATTAAAAATTTAGTTGATGATCCAAAGCGTATATCAACTGTTGTACTTGCAATATCTTCAACCGCTTTAATTATTTATACAATCAAAAATAGTTTATATTTGCTTATAAACCATTTAACAAAACCACGTGTTATAACAGAGACATCAAGCAATTGGTTTAAGCCTCAACCAGAAATAGGTCTTAAGGAATTAATATTTTCTCCAGATTTAAAAAAGCAACTATTAGACCTTGCTTTACGTATAAAAACTGCAAAAAGTTATAAAGAAAATCTTCCCAATATTCTTTTTTATGGCGCACCAGGAACAGGTAAAACTGCATTTGTTAAGGCGCTTGCATATGATTCTGGACTTAAATATGCATTTACCTCTGGTTCAGAATTTGCAAAAATTACGGATTTGAATATTGCCAATAATGAATTGCGAGAGCTTTTAAGTTGGGCTAAAAATGATAGCAATGGTCTAATTATTTTTATTGATGAAGCGGAGTCTTTATTTGCCAATCGAAAACTTCCTGAAACATCGAAAGCTGCTCAAGATTTTATCAACACTTTTTTAGCACTTGTTCCAGAAAAATCTCATAAAAAATTAATGTTTATTTTTGCAACCAATAACCCGGTTAAATTGGATGACGCTATTCTTGATCGCATTGGACCCAAAATTGAATTTGTTTTACCGCAAGAAGAAGAACGTCAAATGATTCTTGCCTTATATCTGCAAAAGTTTTCTGACGAAAACAAAGATGCAAAAGTTTTTATACAGTCAAAAGTAAAAGAAAATTTACCTGCATATGCTAAAAAATTAGAAGGCTTTTCTCCTCGAGCAATAAAATTTGTTGCGGAAGAGATGATTGTTAATGCGAGACATCAAGAATATAAATGGCTTACTGATTGCATTGCGCAAAAAGTTTTAAGTGATGCAATAAATAATCTGCAACAAGAGGCATTATGGAAAAAAGATCGTGACAAATTAATAGCAGCCGCAAGGTAAATTTTATGAAGTTAAAAATTTATTTTTTTGTGTGTTGTTATTTTATTTTTTTTAATAATAATGCATCTGTTTTTGCAACAGCAAATATTTTTCAGGAAAAATCTTTGCGCTCAAAATCTTTTGAAAAATCGATCTCTAATATTTCTTCAAATAAAATCAAAAAAGCATTAATAAAAGTTCATGACATTTTTACTGAACATTATTCAAAAAAAAGAACGGTAAAACTTTTTGATAAAAAGAATGATGATGCAAAAGTAACAAGTCGTAATTTTTTATTGAAAGTTGGAATTCCGTTAGGAGTTATCGTTGGGATATTTTATTTATTGTATCATTACTACAAAACAACATCGTTATCGTTAGGACCAGATTTTAATTCTTGGACTTTTTTGTTCACTGATTTTAAGCAAATACTTAGATCTTTTGGATTCAAAATTCTAGAATCTATTTTTGCAATATTGCGGTTGTCTGCTTTAGGTAGAAAAACTGATACTATTTTTGGTGATGGATTACGTATTGCGAGTTCTTTTTTGTTTCTTGTAAATAAAAATCAATTTTCAACTGAAGGTTTTAAGCAAGGAGCATATTATAGTGCCGGGTGGGGTGTTTATGATATTTTTCATATGATTAAAACTTTTTATGATAATGCTAAAAGTGAACAAGATGCGGATTTTGCGCAAGAGGAACAAGAGGTTCAATTTGAACGAATAGGTAGAATGCTTTGTTTGTATATTCTTCCTATTGCAGAATCTGCAACATCACTTTTTTTGGCTTTAAATACGGATGAAACACCTGATGCAATTAAGGCAAGAAAGAATGTTCAAGCTATTTATTCTTTTGTTCGCTTTTTGCCTGTGTATCTAAGAGCAAATCGAGATGTCGTTGATATTTTATTTGTTGTTAATTTATTAGTCGCATTTTTAGATTTCTGGCACAGTTCTGATTTGGCTTCAAATGCAGATAATTTTGAAAAAGTTTTACCAGAAGAGATTCTTGTGGAAATTGATAAAGAAGTTGCCGAAGAGATTCCCGAAGAGATTCCCAAAGAAATTATCAATAATGAACACGTTGATGACGAAAAAGCAGACGATGAAAAAACTAAGCCTGTCAAAAAAGTAGCAGAAGAGAATTTAGAAAAAGATTTGAATAAAACTTATCATCCCAAGTCGATGGTTTGTGAAACCGGTTCTAGAAGTCCTATCCCCGTAAGACCTCAGATAAGTGCTTCTGCAAATTGTGAATTAATAAGAGTACTTACATCCCGAATTGATAACTTAGTGCAACGTTATCCTTATCTTGAAAGTTTAGTAAGTAAGGTCAATCACTTAGATTTGCCTGAAGATATTGCGAATAGAGAACCAATTGATAATCGAAGTCTTCGTGTGATTTTAGAAGAAAAATTAAAACGAGCTGAAAAATTGATTAAGGAATTAGAATAAGAATTTTAGAAGTGAGGTTGAGTAGTTAGTTTATGAGCGAAATTAAAGTGAAGTTTTGTTATCCATGTGAATGTTTGGTATGATTTTAAGCATAAGTTATTATGTATGCGTTGTTTATAAAACATAGGTTGATTTATTATTTATGAGTATTATTGATTCGATTATATTATTTTTTATCTTTGGTGTGGTTGTTGGATTGTTGCGTATAAAATTATGTTTGCCTCGCCAAATATATGATTTTGTGACTATTTTGTTACTACTATCGATAGGTTTAAAAGGCGGCATTGAGATGGCGCGACTATCGTTAGGATTTTTATTTCCACAAATTATTGCTGCAATCGCAATGGGATTTTTATTGCCGTTTATTGCTTATCCTATATTGCGTTACATTGGTCGTTTAAATTTGCCTGACGCAGCATCTATTGCCGCTCATTATGGTTCGGTTAGTGTTGGAACATTTGCAGTTGCAACTTCTTTTCTTGTTTCAAAAAATATACCTTTCGAAAAATACATGGCCTTATTTCTCGTTTTGCTAGAATCTCCTGCAATCGTATCGGGAATTTTATTGGCTCGTGGATTTAGTTCAGACACCAAATGGAAAGATGTTTTTAGCGAAGCATTATTTGATAAGGGTATTATTTTGATGCTTGGAGGTTTATTAATTGGTTGGATTATTGGACCAAGTGGTGTTGAGCCAATTAAACCGCTTTTCTTTGATTTATTCAAAAGTATTTTGGCATTGTTCCTTTTTGAAATGGGAATTATTGCATCTTCACAACTTGAGTCTTTAAAACGACATGGTTTGTTTTTGTTTGGATTTGGTATTTTGATGCCGATTTTTTCTTCCTTAATTGGTATTTTAATCGGAAGTTTGTTGGGATTATCTGTTGGTGGTGTAACAATTTTTGCCACTCTTGCAGCTAGTGCCTCATATATAGCTGTTCCTGCTGCAATGCGTATTTCTATTCCTGAAGCAAATCCTTCATTATCTATTGCGTCTTCGCTTGGAATAACGTTCACCTTTAATGTTTTGGTAGGAATTCCTATTTATTATAGTTTAGCTCAAAGGGTTTTTATAATTTTAGGAAGGTAAGGGATGGATTTTGCAAAAGAAAAGTTATTGACTGTAATAACAGAATCGGATTTAGAAGAACGTTTAATTAAAGATATTAATAATTTAGGCGTTAAGGGCTATACAATAACTTCGGTTGAAGGTAAGGGCGAAAAAGGGATTCGCAATGCGATGTGGAGTTCTAGTTCTAGTATCAAAGTTGAAATAGTCTGTGATCTTAAAGTTTGTGAAGATATTATTAAATTTATTAAAGATAATTATATAAAAAATTATGCAACATTCTTATTTGTTGTAGATGTAGATGTTCTTTGTAGTGAGTGATTTATTAGAGTTTTTTTCTTAAAGATGGAATAAAGTGAGCTTGATGATTATCAAGCTCACAAATTTGTTTAGCTATTTGGATATATTGAGTTTATTATTTTTTGAATCATAGTTTGAGCTTCTTGTGTTTCGATCATGTATTGAAATTGAGAATTTAATTTAAGGTAGCGTGAACAAGGCAAGAGTTCGCCTTCGCTTTTAATTATATCTCTAATGTCAACCCATTTATATTCTTGTTTTTCAAAAAAGCAATCTGGGAGTTGGGGCTGAGCTTTTTTTAGTTCTTCTAATCTTTTATTTAAGATATTATCTGGTATAAAGTTAACTTTTACAAACCAAGATCCATGAAGACGATTTCTTCCTTGTGTTGGCGTTGGAATTGTAATACTAATTTTATAATTATCGTCAAACTTGTCTAGAAAGAGGTTTGTTCCCTCATTGGATCTTTGTTCAGGATTAATATTACAGCTTTCTGAATTTAAAAATATACCGATAGTTTCTTCATGGGCTTCTCTTGCTGCTGCATGTTTAAATAGTTGCTTAGCGAAAGAAGGTGTTCTTAATAAAGTTGTTATGTATGGCCTTCTAGGTCCGCTGTTGAGTTCTTCTAGGATTTTATACTTGTTGATATATTTATTTATTTGCTGTGATGCATAAACAAAATCATTAATTTCGGATGCATTTCCTGTAAAATCGGACCATCCCTTATCTTCTTTAGCTAGTAAAATTAAAACCTGTTGACCGTTGATGGAATAAATATTTACTCCTTCTGTTGAATAACTAAATTTAAAGAAAAGTGACATTAAAAAACAAAGAGCGAAAAATTTACGATTTAAAAAATTAACATATAACATGAAAAACTCCAGATTTTCGTAGTTTACTGTGAATAGATTGATAACAATTTTTGGCATACAATTTGGTGGATGCTTTCGATCAATTTTCTATAAATATTAATTTCATTTAAAAATATAGTTTGAATTTCGAAAACGTAAGAAAAGCTATCACACTATCGGTTTGATTGCAATTTTTAAGAGATTATTTTCAAAAATCCTAAATTAAAAAAATATTTAAAACCAGCATTTTCTCCCCAAAATTATTTGTTTTTTGTCTTTTGTCTGACTTATAAGTCAGTATATTTATCATAATACCGTTGAGTCGACGGATGCGAAAGAGTTCAAGCTTTTAAAAATTGTTAAGGAGAAAAAGTATGTTACACCTTTCTGTGTATTTTTTAATTTTAGTGATCTCAGTTTTAGTTTTATGGTTTGCGGGAGATAGGGCCGTTGAATATTCTTTGCAAACAGCAAAGATGTTTAATTGGTCGACTCTTTTTGTTGGATTTTTGTTGATTGCAGTCGCAACAGGAATTCCAGAGCTAGCAATAACATTTATATCTTTATATAAAGGGGTTCCAAATATTGCTCTTGGGGACCTGATGGGTACTTGTATAGTAGATGTAGGATTTGCGTTGGGACTTGCTCTTTTAGTTGGTGGAACCTTTAAACTTAATTTAAAACAAAGACGGCGTACTTCTTTTACGTTGTTATTTATTTTAATAGCCTTGGGGCTCTCCTTTATCGGCGGATATTTGGAGCGGGTTTATGGTTTATTCTTAATTGTTTCTTATGGAGTATTTGTTTGGTGGATTATTAGAGCAAGAACAGAAAAGGGAGAACGAGAAGCTGAAAAAATAAAAAATAAAGTGACTGTAAAGGGTAGAAAGTTTTTTGTAATTTTAAAACTAGCACTTTCTATAATTATAATATTGCTAGCATCTGATTTTGCAGTTACCTCTGCATTAAATATTTCTCATGCACTGCGTTTACCATCAGCAATAATCGGAGCAACTATTTTTGCAGTGGGGACATCTATACCGGAAATTTTTTTAGCATTGTGTTCTGTAAGGCGCAAGCAGTTTGATCTTGCTTTGGGAACCTGTATAGGATCGGTTTTGCTAATTGTTACCTTTAATTTAGGGATTTTAGCACTTTTTGCTGAACAAACCTTGAATATTAATCCTTTAATAAAAATTTTGCCGTATTTAATGATTACTTACTCGGTTCTTATTTTTAGCATGCTATACAGAAAAAAACTTGGACGTGTTGAGGGTGGAATTATGCTAACAGTTTTTTTTGTTTATTTAGTTTACAAAATTTGGGGTTAATTCTTCCATCTGTAAATGTAATGAAACTTATGAAAATAGGTGAAATTGGTTAAATACAAAAAAACTACAATTTTCTGTTGGTTTTTTATGCAAAACAGCTTATAATATTAGCGTGATTAATTTCATGGTGGGCGTAGCTCAGTTGGTAGAGCGTCAGACTGTGGCTCTGGATGTCGCGGGTTCGAATCCCGTCGCTCACCCCAAAATTTCTTTGATTTTTACATTTTTTAGTGTATTTTATTACAAATGATATGTCGGGGCGTGGCGCAGCTGGTAGCGCACTCGCTTTGGGAGCGAGGGGTCGTCAGTTCGAGTCTGACCGCCCCGACCATTTTTTCCTACTAAAAAATTCAATTCTTTCAAATTCTCGTGCCCGTAGCTCAGCTGGATAGAGCAACGGATTTCTAATCCGTAGGCCACAGGTTCAAGTCCTGTCGGGCACACCAGCTTTCGCCCTGCGTGGCTTCCCCCGTAGCTAAAGCTATGGAGGACAGGTCGGATGGCAGGCCAGTTTCTTAAAAGTTCGCTCCGCTCATCCTGAGCTTGTCGAAGGACGTCTGGCATCGCCAGTTTTTTCCAATTTTACTTGTTTTTTATGTTTTCAATTTTATCTAGAATGATTAATTTCTTCCTTTTTGTATGCTGTTTTTTGTATATTACTAATAGGGGAAATTGAAGAAAGCATAAATTAATACTTTAAGTATTCGAAAAAAATAAGTTGTAGGGTTTTTCTTGGGGGAAAAGGGATGAAAAAAATATTATATCTTTTAATTGTTTTTACTTTTTTAATTAGTGGTCTGTGGGCTGGTAATTTTACATTTAAAATAAAAAACGGTGCCGGATTTCCGGGACGTTCTTTCAGGTTTTCTAATCTTTTATTTTCTTATTATTCAAGCAATAATCCAAAAGTTCGTATGAAAAGTATAAATAATCTTGGAGTTGGTCATAAATGGCTAGAAAAATATCAGGGTGAAAGAAATATTACGTTAGATGATGTTGATGCTTCAGAAGAAGTAAATATTATGTGTACTTTGGTAAATGTTCAAACGGCTGAATCTAGTAATCTTTGGTATCCCGGCCCTAACGGAATTATTAAACCTCTTTGGGGTAAAGGAAAAGGGTTTAAAAAGATTTCAAATGATGCAGTTTTACAATTAGAGCATGTTCCTTCTTATTCTGATTTTGAGCATAAAGAATTTAGAGTAAAAATAGGAAATTGGCTTAGCCGATAAATTAGATAATTAAAAAAATAAGCGGTTGGATAAAATTATCCAACCGCTTATTTTTTTATAATTATGGTAAATTTTACCTAACTTTTTCTATATCAACCATCTCATCTGTTAAACAATTTTGTTTTAAAAACTCTATTGCTTTTTGACGAGTTTCAATTTTTTTAGGTTCACATTTTTTAGCTAAATTTAATAAACTGATCATGTTAATACTTGTTTGAATTGCAGGGTCTTGATTGATTGCTTCTTTGTGTTTTTCTTCCCAACTTTTTTCGTTTTCTTCTTTATCGTTAGATTTTTTATTGTTTTTATCATCTTCTTCGTTTGAGCCTTTTTTATCCGTCTCTCTTTTTGTATCTTTATTAACTTTTTTTCCATTGTTTTCTTCTACTTCTTTGACTGTAATGTGATGTTTTAAAGAAGTTTCTTTACCATAAAGTTCGTTTATCCATTTAATTTCATCAGATGGAATGATTTTAGGTTTTATTAAAAAGTCTGGTTTAATTCCTGTTGCCTGAATCGATTGTTGATTTGGAAGATAATAAAGCATTGTTGTAAGTTTTAATGCACAACCGTTACTTATTGGAATAACTTCTTGAACAGATCCTTTTCCAAAAGTTGGAGTTCCAACCAAAAATACCATTAATTTCTTTTGATTTTTCTTTGTATTATTTTCTTCAGAATAATATTTTAAAGCTCCCGCCAAAATTTCTGATGCAGAAGCTGTAAAGTTATCTATTAAGATAAAAACAGGAACATCTGTTTTTAAAACGGGATCTCTTTTTGTGTGGTATTCGGCAACGGTATGTTTATCGCGATCTTTTGTTGTAACAACCAATGATTTTTTAGGTAAAAATAATCCTGCCATTTCTACTGCAATATCCAAAATTCCACCAGGATTTCTTCTTAAATCTATTATTATTCCTTTGCATTTTCCTTCGTTTGCTTTTTTTAGGAGTTCGGAAATTTGTTTAGCAGAATTTTCTGCAAATATTTTAAGTGAAATATAATAAATATTTTGATCTTTAAAGTAATAGCATTGCGAACTTTGATCTTTAATAATGTCGCGTACAACTTTGAATTCTAATGGCTTTTTGTCGCGAATGATTTTTACTCGTACATCTGTTTTAACTTTACCCTTCATTTTGTTAATAACTTCGTCTGTCGCAAGTCCTCGTAGTTTATCGCCATTAACTTCTATAATTTTATCGCCACCTTTTAATCCTGCTTTTTCTGCAGGACCTCCTTGAATAACTTCAACGATAGTTAAAGTGTCATCTTCTGGAGCTTTACTTATAATGCTTACGCCGATTCCAGAAAATTCTCCAGATGTTGATTCGATTGTGTCTTTATAACTTGATCGTGAAAAAAATGCAGAATGCGCGTCAACGTGAGGGACTGCGGCTTTTAGGGATTCTTGAATAAAGTCTGAAAAATCAACTTGTCTAAATGCTTTTTTTTCTACTAAACTTACAACTTCAGAAACTGTTCTTAACCACTGATAAATATCTTTTTCGGGGTCGATAGAACCGTTTTCTTTTGATGTTATATCTGTGCTTTTTTCGTCCTTGTCCGCTATCTCCTTGGTGACGGTTTGATTGGCTTTTGATAATAAAATTTTTTGTTTTTGAGGGTGTTCTGTTTTTAATTGATTAGAAAAATTAAAAATTATTGCAAAAAGTATCAAAAATATTTTTTTTTTAATTGAATCCTTCACTCCAACTCCTTTTTTTATCAAATCTAGCGACTTTTTTGCATCAAAATATATAATGTATAAGCCTGAACGTAAGTTTACAGAAACTTTTATGGTTTAGAAAGTTGTGAGAATTTTTGTTGTAACTATTTTGCTTGGATGGTGAATTTATGTTTATTTCGAACGCAGAAAATATTGATTCGACGAGTCAAGGCTCTAAGAATCAAGACTCTCAGAGTCTTGACTCAAAAAAAGAATTGCATCAAAAAAAAGAGGTTGTAATTGTTACAGGTCTTTCTGGGGCTGGCAAAACTACTTTGATGAGGGCATTGGAAGATTTTGGTTATTATTGCGTTGATAATTTGCCTTTACCTTTGTTTGCCAAGTTTTTAAACTTGGTTTTTCATACAAAAACAAATTTAGGCAAAGTTGCTCTTGGCATAGATTCAAGAGGGCAAAAGTTTTTAAATGATTTTTTGTGGGAAATTGAAAAAATTAAAAAACATAAAAGTAGTAATTTTGATTTTAAAATAGTTTTTTTAAATGCAGACCAAAGATCTCTTATTAAAAGATTTCAAGAAACACGCAGAAATCATCCGTTGGCTGCTTCTGGTACGGGACTTTCTGATATCATCAAAGAAGAAAAATTACTTTTAGATCCAATCAAATGTATTTCTGATATTGTGCTTGATACTGATGCTTTAAATGTGCACGGTTTGCGAAATTGGGCAAGAATGACATTTCTTAAAGATGCAGTGCAAGAAATATTAGTAAAAGTTATTTCTTTTGGATTTAAGTTTGGTGTTCCTATCGAAAGTAATCTTGTTTATGATTTACGCTTTTTACCAAATCCATACTTTGAGCCAAATTTAAGATCTTTGGATGGAAGAACCAATCAGATTCAAAAATATTTATTTGATCATGATTCAGTAAATGAATACTGGGAAAGGTTAAATGATTTTTTACAATATTCTGTTCAAAATTTTTATAAGGAGGGTCGTTTTTTTGCAAACATTGCTGTTGGTTGTACTGGTGGAAAACACCGATCTGTTGCATTTGCTCATAAATTAGGTTTGCAAAACTGGGATAATGTAAAATTTTTAGTGCATCATCGTGATTTAGGAAGAGAGTAGCTTTTTAGATAATGTGGGAGAGTAATGAATATAAAAAGTATTTTGAGATTTATAATATTGGCTTGTTTTTTTGTTTATTTTTTTCAGACAATTGTCTTTGGGCAAAGGGGTGTGAAAAAATACTTAGAACTTAAAAATGAGATCAATTTTGAAAAAAATAAGATTTTAAAAGTTGAGAATAAAATTAAAAATTTTCAAGAAAAAATAGATAATTGGCAACGTGGTGATTTTGAACTAGAAAAAGTTGCACGTGAAGAGCTCCAGATGGGTTTTGCTGATGAAAAAGTTTATATTTTAAAATAGGTTTTTTAATGGGTTTGGTTCAGCGCATGACTTTCTGCAAATTCATGAAAACATTGGTGAGTACATTGTAATGTATTTTTATCAATAATAAATACCCATGCGCCAGCAAACATTCCAGGTGAATAATTAAATCTTGTATTCCTGATTGTTTGTTCTGATTGATTTGCATAATAATCGTACGAATATTTTGGAAGTATTTTGGCTTCTACGGCTATTGCAAATTGATTAGGATTTAATCTAAGTTTATGGAAGAAGTGTTGGTGTAAACCTGCATTAGCCATATTTTCTGTTGTTATGATATGTGAATGATTTAAATATTTTTTAATTTCGAATGGAACTTGGTGGAATTTATCTGGTTTTTCTATTTTTTTAAATTGAAATTTTGATAAATCTAAATCATTTTTTTCTGGATTTAAATATATAAGAGATGTTACTTCTTCTTCTGGTTGCAAAATAATTGCATAATCTTTTGTTTTTTTAATTATTCGATTTGAGCTAAAAATTGTTCTAAATAATTCGTTTGTTAATCTTTTAAATTGATATCGTTTTTTGCACACAGGTGCTTTTTGTACTGTTTTAACAAGAACTAGTTGTTCTTCTATTTGTTTGCTTTTTTCTTCTTCTTTTTGTCTATCATCTATTGCTGTTGCGTCTAATTCTTTTTCTAATGTTTCTATTTGGGTTAGATAGTAATTTGCAATTGTCATTGATGATATCTCAAAAGAAAGAGAAATAGGCTTTTTTTGGACTCTTTTGTTTTTGTATTTAGCTAGTGTAAAAAATATTGGAAAAAATTTTTTTAATATATAGATTTGATCTCCCTGAAACTGGTGTCTAATTAAAGGTTCATGATTTTTTAATCGTCGTTGTTCTTCTAAGAAATCTTTGAATGCTTCATTTTTTATATCTGTTGGCAATTGAAATTTATCTATCTCTTTGATTGCTACACTGATGTTTTTGGCTCCATAATTATGAAAAATATTAATAGTACATATAAAAATAATATCTTTTAATGTGATTTTTATATGATCAAGCAAAGTGCGATCGGGTTTGCAACGTACAAGGCTATTGAATGTAAATATTTTTTTTGATGAAGTAGCTGAAAAATTTAGTAATAAATCGTGAACAACGGTATATGCTTGTCGAAATAATAAAGATTGTTCAAATGTCTGAACTAGGTTTGATTGAAGTTCTTGTTGTATTTGCTTTGTCCTATCAAAGTTTTTTATAAAATCAGTTCCTGATTCTTGAGTTTTAAGCAATTGTTCTTTTTGACTTCTGGAAATTCTAAGTCTTTTTGTTGTTTTTGTAATAATTGCATTAATTTGATTTTGAATATCTTTGATAATATCCATAGAGTCTATACTTATGATATTAGTATCTAGGTATTGTATATCTTCCAAGGGGATGCTTTGGGGCAAAAAAATAGGTTGTAAACTTATAGTTGTACAAAGTTGTTCTATTTGGAGCGGTTTTTTGGATTTTGAATATCTTGTATGCGTTAAAAAATGTTTTAAATTTTGTTCATGTTGTTTAAATTTATCTGCAAGTGATTTTCGTGCTTGAAACAGTAAAAGAAGATTGTTGAAGTTAAAACAAGTCTCATTTTCCGAAAGAATAGTTTCTATATTTTCTAATAAACCTAGAGTTGGAATATTTAATGAAAAGTAGAGGCAGCGTTCTTTTGGTAATAATTTGTCGAAAACGTTATCAAAAATTGGGGAGTCTTCTCCATATCTAGCAGCTACCTTTTCTCCAACGTATGTTTCAGCTATTTTTGCTCTTAATCTTAAAAGTTTTGCAAGCTTAGAGCGTTCTTCTTGAGGCAAACTTTTAAAAGAACCAACCATTTTGTCTGTTGAAAAAGTTTTTTCTGCGCAAGTATTTATTTGTTCTTCTACCGTTAAAGGTTTGGCCATTGGTTTTATTGAATGGCTGAAACTTAGCAATAGTAAAAAAATAAAAGATTTCGTTAAAGATTTGTTTTTGAAAAACTTGTTTTCGCAAAACTTGTTTTTGATATCCATTTAAATAACCTCCATAACCCCGAATTAATTCTATTTATTATACTTTAAGCTTATAAAACCAGTGCTTTGTGTCAAATGGTAAACATTGGATGAATAAAATAAGCCCGTTTTTTGCAAAAAAGGGTGTTTTATTTACGAATTTATTAGTTTTATGTATTAAAAATTTCATTATTTTTGGATGACTGATATAATAAAAACCTGTAAATTCCGTGTATTTTTGTATTTTCGAAGGGTTTTTTTATGGCAACAAAAGAAGAGTTGGACAATCAAACAAACGCGTTAACCGAAGATCAGGTTCGTCTACAAAAAGTTAAACAAATGATAAAGGATGGCCAAAATCCATGGCCATACTATAAACCTGTATCAAATACATGCGAAAATGCTAGAGAAGATTTTGAAGCCGAAAAATCTGGAGAAAACGAATATACACTTGCTGGCAGATTAATGTCTGTAAGAGAACACGGAAAAACAGTTTTCGCAAACATTCAAGATCGTTCCGGAAACATACAACTTTATATTCGTAAAAATGATATTGGAGATGAAAGTTTTCAGTATTTTTCTGACATGATAGATCTTGGTGATATTATTTGGGTAAAAGGAACCGTTTTTAAAACAAAAATGGGTGAAGTTACATTAAAAGTAAAAGAATTAAGTCTTTTAAGTAAATGTCTCCATGCTCTTCCTGATAAATATCATGGTCTTGTTGATCTTGAACAACGCTATCGTCAAAGATA
>DAOVNS010000039.1 GCA_030630075.1 bacterium
ATATTAGTTGTTGCAAAACCTTTTTTAAATTCAACAATGCAAACTTCGCCACCAGATTTTATCATAAAATCGTAACCTGCAACTTCTTCTTTTTGATAATCTCCACCTTTAACCAAAACATTTGGTTGTAAATATTCTATCAATTCTTTTGGTGTATCTTCATCAAAAGTTACAACAAAATCAACCGTATTTATCGCTGATAAAACATGTGCTCGTTCTGACAAAGTTTTAATTGGTCTTTGCGGGCCTTTAAATCTTTTTACTGAATCATCTGTATTAAGAGCAACAACAAGAATATCGCCCTTCTTTTTAGCCTCTCTTAAAATATGAATATGGCCCGAATGCAATAAATCAAAACAACCATTGGTAAATACAATTTTTTTATTTTCTGTTTTCAACCAATCAAGTTCAATTTTTAACATCGCCCAATTATCAAAAATCTTTTCTGAATGTTCGATATTTTTATCAATTAATTCATCTAGGCTTACGGCATAAGTTTTAAGATGAGAAACTGCAACAGCAGCTGCCTGATTTGCAAGTTTTAAACATTGCTCCAAAACAAGTCCCACTGAAAATCCCAATGCTAAAAAAGCTAAAACGGTATCTCCTGCACCAGTTAAATCAAAAACCTCTTTTTCACACGCAGGAACAAAAATATTTTCTTTTTCGGAAACAAATTGTATACCTCTTTCTCCCAACGTCACAATTAAACCATCAAGTTCCAAAAGCTTACAAATCTTTTTGCCATTTTCAATTATTGAATCTTTTTCTGATAAATTAAAGAACGATAAAATCTGACAATATTCTTTGTAATTAGGTTTTATATAATTTGCACCAAAGTATTTGTAAAAACTTTTACCTTTTGGATCAACAATAACAATACAATTTCGGCTCTTTGCTATTTCTATTATTTTTTCTAAAAACGGTTGAGTTAAAACACCTTTTAAATAATCCGAAACCAAAATAATACTTTCACTTGTAACTAAATCTTCAACTTTAGATACAATTTCGGAAAATTCTTCTTTAGTTAATTGTTTATTATCTTCATAATCAATTCTTAAAAGTTGGTGCCCTCCTGCCAGTGCTCTTTGCTTGCATGTTGTAACTCGTTGTTTACTTTTAATTAAGCCGTTGCGGCTAATTCCATTCTGTTTAAGCATAGAAGAGATTTTCTCACCTGCGTGATCACAATCTCCAACAATCCCAATCAAATCAACATCACATCCAATGTGACGGCAATTAAGAGCAACATTTGCAGCACCGCCAAGACTCCAATCTTTTTTTGTTTCTTTTAAAACAGGAACGGGAGCTTCTGGCGAAATACGAGTAACTTCACCAAAAACATATTCATCTAACATAATGTCGCCAATAACAACTACATGTTTTTCTGATGATTCTCTTTTAATCTGATTAATTATTTTTTTCATTTTCTACTCATTTTTTAAATTAAATTATTAAAAATTATTTTTTTCATCTAACCACCAAAAATAAAGTTTATTTTGACTTGCATATAAAATGTGTCAATAACTAAAATAGATTACGTTAAATTTATTTTTTTAAAAAATAATTAGGAGAAAAAATGAAATTACAAATATCTTTTGACGAAGGAAACTTAGCCAAGGCTCTAGAAATTGCAGAAAAAGTAGCTCAATACGCAGATATTCTGGAAGTAGGATCATCTATTGTTTTAAAAGAAGGAATAAAAGCGGTAGAAGCTTTTAAAAATAAATTTCCTAATAAAGAAATTTTTGCAGACATAAAACTTGTAGATCGAATCGATGGAACAATTAATAGTTATGCAGATGCAGGAGTAAGTTATGTAACTGTTCTTGCAGGAACAAGTAATGCAATAATTCAAGAAGCTTCGCAACTTGCACACGCAAGAAATATTAAAATTGCAATGGATCTTGTTGATGCATATTCGATGGGACAATCTGCTATGGATGCAAAAGCATTAGATATTGATATGATAATTTGTCATGGACCACACGAATCAACATCTTTAACCGAATTACTAGATGAATGGCAAAACGTTAGAGGAAACACAAGTTTGCCTATCTTTATTGCAGGCGGAATTAATAAAAATAATATTGAAAAAATAATTTCGCTAAAACCACAAGGAATAATAATAGGAAGTGCAATAACAAAATCTGACGATCCTGAAAAAGCTGCCGAATATTTTAAATCCTTGATTTCAAAGTAAAAGGCATATAGATGTCGTACAAAAATAAATTTATTTTATTATTAATTTTAGCAACTACGATTATAATGCTTTGGAGTTTTTGGAGAATTTTCAAAAACCGATCACTTATTAAAACAAACAACTATCAAACAACATTTGATAATCGAAAGGTAAACATGAAAAATATTTTTAAATACGAAATTCAAGATATTTTAAAACCATCTAAATTAATTGGAATTTCTGATGATCAAATAGATGATCATTGGAAACTTTATCAAGGTTACGTTGCGCAAGTTAATAAATTAAACGAGGAATTAATTGAACTTGCAAAAAACGGTCAAACAAATTCTTTGATGTATTCAGATAGACGAAGAAGATACGGATTTGAATATAACGGAATGGTTTTACACGAATTATATTTTGGAAATTTAACTTCAAAAATATACGAACTTAAAGATAGCGAACTTAAAAAACAAATAATGCAAACTTGGGGTTCTTACGAAGATTGGTTAAAAGATTTTATCAATACCGGAAAAACACGCGGAATTGGTTGGGCAATTTTATATGCAGATCCAAGAACGGGACAACTTATAAATGTTTTTGTTCAAGATCACGAACTTGGACAAATTGCACAATTTATTCCTATTCTTGTAATGGATGTTTGGGAACATGCATATATGGTTGATCATAAATCTGGTGGTCGCGTTGATTACATAAGCGCATTTTTTAAAAATATCGATTGGCAAATTTGCGAAGCACGATACAAAGATGCCAAAGAAGGAAAAATCTCAAAAAGATTTTAATTAAAAAAAAGACCGCACAATTTGTGCGGTCTTTTTTTTAATTAAAATATGCTCATTATCAAGCCGTCCATTTTATTTTTTTTCTTAGTTCTTTTTTTCGTTTTCTTTTTGTGTTTATCCGTAAACTGCAACGAATATAATTTTTCTAATTCTTTAATTGTTGTAGTCTCTTCAGCCGATTTATCCGGACGATATCCCATAAAACGTGGAAAACGCAAAGCCATTCCATAATTTTCTTTTGTTTCACCTGCCGTATGCATAGGAGAAAGTGTAATTTCATCGGCACGAATCATACAAACAATTTCTGGAGATACCCAAACATCGGGATAAAGATTTTTTACGCAATCAATATTTTTTGGTTTATTTATAACTTTTATTTTGTCACATCTTTTTTTAAGATCTTTTAATTCTGCATCGGTTAAACCGGTACCAATTTTTGCAACAGTTTCAAACCTGTCTTCTTTTTTATTAAAAACGCCAGCCAAAAATGCACCCATTCCAAAAGATGCACGTTTTCCTTTTCCGGCATAATAACCCAAAATTACACAATCTATTGTATCGTGAAGTTCACCCGATTCTTGGCGTTTTAATTTAACCCAATTAAAATTTCTTTTTCCGGCTTTATAAACTGCATCTGTTTTTTTTACAACAAGACCTTCCAGTCCAGATGAAATATTTTCGTTAAAATAACTTTCTAGTTCTTTTGCTGTTTCAATTTTAAGTTCATCAATCGGAAATACAACTTGTTGTAACACAACTTGTTGTAACACAACTTGTTGTTTTTGTATTTTTTTATCTTTAAAAAGAGTAAGTAATTCTTTGCGGCGTTTTTTATGTGTATCTTCTAACAAAGATTTTCCATTTAAATATAAAAGATCAAAAAGATATAATTTTAATGGAAACTCTTCTGCTGTTTTTTCTATTTCATGTTTTCTTTTTCTTTTTACAGTTTCTTGGAAAGGCAAAAAAGTCTCGGTTTCTGGTTCATATGCAATTGCTTCACCCTCACAAACTAAAGTTTCCACAGGTAAATCTAAAACTGCTTTTTTTAAATCAGGAAACATTTCGGACATATCTAGCAAGTTGCGAGAAAAAAAATGCACTTCAGGTTTTGTTTTTTTCTTGTTCAAATGAACTTGCAATCTAAAACCATCTAATTTTGGTTGCGCAACGCATTCGCCCAGTTTTTCTACAATTGCTTTTGCATTCGATAATCTTTCTGCTGCTGCAGGACGCAATGGAATTCCAGGAGTAATGTTTATTTTCTTTATTCCTTTAATTCCATCTTCTTTTAAAATTTTTATAATGTAACCAATATCAACACAAACATTATAAGCTTCTTCTAATTCTTTTCTGATGGATTTGTTTCCAACTTCCATCCAAGAAAAAGCATCTAAAAGTGTCATATCAGAAAAACCAAGTCGAAGTTTTCCTAAAACAATTCTAACAACATATTTTTGTGATTCTGCATTTAAACTTTTTAATAATTTTAAAAAAGCTCTTTCTTTTTGCTCAACTGAACCTCCTCCAGAAATTTCTTCGAATTCTTTTAATTCTTTTGCTACTTGAGTTACAGAAAGTTCATCTTTACTAGAAACAGTTTTTTCAGATTCTTGCGCAACTAGACCAAGATCGCCCAATTTTGATGCATGAGTTTTTATTGTACTTTCACTTTTATCCAAAAGTTTTGCCAAAACTTTTAACATACTTTTTTCGGCAAAATTAAATTTTGTCCCAATGTATGGAGGATTTAGTTCACCTAGTGACATATAAGAAATTATTGCCGCTTGCTGCGGTGTTGCCTTTTTTAAAAGATTGGCCAAAAGATGCGTAATTTTTAACCGCGACGATTCTTTTTCTATTTCATCAAACGCTTTTGCAACTTCAATAAATTTCATTTATTTATTCCTAATAAAAAAGAAAATACAAAAAAAACAAGCTCTTGATTAGAGTATTTTGCATAGTTACTCCAGTCAAGAGCTTAAGTTTTTAATAAAATTTATTATTATGTAACATGCTAAACTTTTATTCTTCTGTCTTAACGATTGGCAATTCTCTACATCTAGAAATTCGATCAACAAAATCATTTCTAAAAAAATTTGTTATAAATGCTAAGGTTTCATCTGAATCCAAAGAAGTAAAAATTCCTGGATAATAATCAACACTTGGATTTCTATTTTCTAAAGCAACTGAAGTAAAAAAGTATGGTTTCTCTGAATTTTGTTTATAAACTCTAACCAAAAATAATCTTGTCATTGTGCAGTTCTTTAAAAAAATAGTTTTAACACTAAAGCAAACACGATCATTATTTGCGTTAATTTGGCCTTCGTAAAAAATTTCTTCTGAAATCCCCCAATCTCCTTCTCCCAATCTTCTCTCTTGATACTCAAATGATGTAGTATCTGTTTTTATTGTGCCAGGCAAAACTGCAACTAAAGAATTTTCTTTGTAAAAAGAATTAAAATCTTTTCCTGAAAGCACAGACTCTAAAAAATTAAAATTTGCAGCTAAAGCAAAAAGTAAAATACCAAATCTCTTTAAAATCTTATTCATAAAAAACTCCTAAATAATAATAAAAACATAAATATAATTTTTAGCTAGGGAGAAAGTATACAAAACTAAACAAAAGAAACAAGGGTAAAATACAAAAAAAGCTCTTGGTTAAAAACAATTTCAACCAAGAGCTTAAATTAATTTAAATGTGTAATACCTATTTTAAAATAAAAACTATTGTTTCATGTCTTGAATAGGCAAAAACAACAAACCTATTGATTTTAAATATTCTCGAACAACTGAAGCAATTTCACCTGGATGTATAGAATCAACATCAGCAAGTTGCTTTAAATATAAATACACTTCAAATGGAGACCTTTTTTTTAAGTTTTCCACGGCCTCACCACCCCAAATTGCAAACTGCTCAAAATAACCGTCTAAAATACCTTTCATCATAGGAGATTTAGAAAGTGAAAATAAATTGACGTTATCCCATTTAATACCTCTACCCACAGTAAATATGGCAAAACTTAACATGCCATTTAAACTATTATTCCATATTCCAAGTAATTTGTTAACATGATTTTTATCTAAATTCAGTTTTCTTATTCCACTTCTTTCAAAAATATCTCCTATTACGCTAGGAGCTCTAGCCCCACATCGTTTTAAAATGGTAGATACTTCTTCATTTGTTAAGGAGTACACACTTAATTTTTCCGCAGAAATATTCGGTCGAAAAAATACTGTAAAAAAACAAATGGCAAAAAATGAATTTAAAATCTTATTCATAAAAAACTCCTAAATAATAAGAAAACCTAAATAAAACTTTTTTGGCTAGAGAGAAAGTATACAAAACGAAACAAAAGAAACAAGGGTAAAATACGTTTTTTTATTTAAATAAAAAACTTTTTATATTCTCTTTATGCCTAAAGGTTATCCAAAAGCATAAAAACAGTAAAAAAAACAAATAATTAGTTGAATCAGAAAAATAAAATAAGAAAATCCAATAAACAATTGTAATCAAATAAGTAGAAAATAAAGATGCAAGATCAACACGTTTTGCAAGTAACAAAATCAATATCCAACAACAAATAAAGATTGCAAACAATTTAACGGGAAATAGAAACAATAATATGCCTAAGGTAGTTGCAACACCCTTTCCGCCCTTAAAGCTTAGGAAAACGGAATATGCATTCCCTACAAGCAAAACAATTGCGTTAAAAATTAAAATATTTTCAATATTTGTATGTAAAAAGTAAATTAAAATATTTTTCATTAAAAATAAGCACAAAAAGGCTTTTATAAAATCCAAGAAAAAAATTAAAAAAAAATACTTTTTGCTTCCAAGAACTCTTGCAACATTTGTTGCACCAATATTTTGTGAACCATTTTCCGTAATATCAATATTAAAAAAATATTTTGCAAACCAAAATCCGGTAGGAATAGAACCGATTAAATAAGAAAAAACAAAAGATAAAAATATAATTAAAATAAAAGTGATCATTAAAATACTCTCTCTTTTTTACAAAAAAGCCGCTCGATATTTTATCGAGCGGCTAATTAACTTTTTGCTGAACCAGGCATCCTTCGATTCACCTCGCTTACTCAGGATGAGCGGAAGCAACGAAGACTGGCCTGCCATCCGAAGCCACGAAGGGCAAAGGATGGTAGCGATGCAGGGACTCGAACCCCGGACCTACGGATTATGATTCCGCCGCTCTAACCAGCTGAGCTACATCGCCAAAAATAAAATTTCAATAATTAAAATTTAAATGTCTTAATATCTGTGTTATCCAAAATGAATTCATAAATCGATCTAAGAAAATAAACACCTGATAGTATTGTAGCTATTATACCAACCATTAAAGTAACTGCAAACCCCTTAATTGCTGGTCCACCAAACTTAAATAGCACAAATCCCGTTAAAAACGTTGTAATGTTTGAATCTAAAATAACAACCATTGCACCCTTAAATCCGTCATTCATAGCTTTTCTGAACGTTGTTCCTGTTGCAAGTTCTTCTTTAATTCTTTCATAGATCAAAATAGAAGCATCAACCGCCATACCAATTGTAAGAATCATACCTGCAATACCAGAAAGTGTTAATGCTGATTCAAAATATGATAAGAACAATAAAATCAAAAACAAGTTATAAAATAAGGCGATTATTGCGAATAATCCGGGAATTTTGTAGTAAAAAATACTGAAAACAAAGAGTAATAAAAGTGCAATCAAACAAGACATAAGACCTTTATAAATTGAATCTTGTCCTAAAGACGCACCAACTACTGTTTCTTGTTCAAATTTAAGCGGAGCCATTAATGCACCAGATCTTAAAACTAAAGCAAGATCTTTTGCTTCATCAGGAGATCCAATTCCTGTAATTCTGCCGGAACCACCAATTGCACTTTCAATTGAAGGGGCGGTATACATAACATCATCAATTATAATACCAAGACGTCTTCCAATATTGTTTCCTGTAATTTCGCGGAACTCTCTTGCTCCGGAACTATCAAGCTGGAATGCAACTTCAACCCTGTTGTATTCGCCATAAGTAACTTTTGCATCAACAATGTGATTACCTGTTAAATCAGGGAAAGCAGAAACTAAGTAAGCCTGACCACTATCTTCTTCGACATCGCCACGATTATCTCTTCTGCCAGGAACGATCATTTTATCTGATGGTAAATCACCATCAAAATCATCTAAAAGAGCTGTTTTACTTGCAGCAACTTTTTCAACAATTTTAAAATCTAGATGTGCTGTTTTTGTAATAACAGATTTTACTCTCTCTGGATCTTCAACCCCAGGAAGTTGTACTACAATTTGGCGATCGCCGTGTTGCTGAACAACAATACCTTCAACACCAAATCCGCCTAATCTATTGCTTAAAACATTTACTGCTTGTTCTACAGAACCAACACGAATTCGTTGTTCTTCTGCGGGAGTTAATACTGAAGTTACAACCGAACCTTTTAAAGAAACTTTCAATGAAAGATCTTCTCTTTTAATAAAGTTGTAACAAATTTTTGCAGCTTCTTCGTCGTTAAAGTTAAATATCAACGATTGATTTTTAACTTCCTTTTTGGAAGGAATGGTTTTGAAATCTTTTTTATCAAAAAGTTGATCTAAATTCTTACTTTCAATTTGTAAGCGCTTTTCAATAGCTTTATCAACTTCAACACCAACAACAAGATATGTTCCACCTTGTAAATCAATACCTAATTTTAAACGAGGCATTCTAACTGAATCTAGAACTTTTTGAACAAAAGATAATTTAGTTCCGGTCTCTTTTTCTATTCGCTCAGAACGCTTAAAATCTATTGATAATAAAAAATATAAACCAACAATCAAAACAGCGACCCAAAACATCAACTTGGATAAAAAAAATCTTGCAATTTTACTCTGCATCAAACTCTCCTTGAATAACTTGCAAATCTTGAAACAATAACATTACTTAAACTTTCTTTTATTTAGATTTATGCATAACCAAAGAATAATTAAAAAAAACTTGTTTGGTGCCGAGGAGGGGACTTGAACCCCTATGGGATTTCTCCCGCTGCCCCCTTAAGACAGTGTGTCTACCAGTTTCACCACCTCGGCAAGCAAAATTAAACCGTAAGGTTTATAACAAGATATGCAAAATTTATCAGATTATTAGTTTGTTGGCAAACTTTTTTACGCTTACATTCCCATTCCGGAAGTTGTTGGCGGAGGACCCATCATTTCTTTTGCTGAAGGTTGAGGCGGCATTTCTTCTGGTGCTGGCATTCCACTCTGCATTCCCATTCCAGCTTGCGGCGAAGCCACTCCACCCATTCCCATTGAAGAACTTACCGGAACTTCTGCAATTTCTTCTTCAACCAAAATTATTTCTTCTTCAGGCTTTTCTATTTCTTCAACCCTATTTTGAACAGCTGTAACAAATCTTCTAATTTTAGTTTTTAAAAAGTTTTGATAAAAAAGAATGGAATATAATTTAATTTTTTTAAACACAAAAGAAATCGTATCTAAAATCTTTGCAAAAACATATTCTGCAGCTTTTCTCCATGCAGGCTTTGCATCTTCTATTTCTTTTGATACCATTTCTAATTCCAGCTCACTCATTAATTCAACTTTTTTTCGAATTTGTTCAAGTCGCTTTGTTTTAATTTTTTCTAAACTTTCACGTTTTTTAGAAATCTTTTGTTTTTCCAATTCCAGTTCATCAATACTTGATTGCAATTCTGTCATATCATCTTTTACTTTTTGTAAAACAGGATCCACTGGTAACGCTTGAGTTGCAACAAGAGGAACAGCTATTTCCATATCTTGTTCAAGAATTTCTGTCTCCAGAACTGAAGGCTTTACAGGTTCAGTAATTCCAGTTTTTTGCATAGTTTGCGCTGATTGCATAACATTTACATCCATTACTTTATCACGGCTCTTTACTGCAGCCTGACTAAATACACGAGCAAACCAATTTCCAACATTGCGTACACCTCCAATAACAAAAGCAACAACCTTAACTGCTCCATTAAAAAAAGATGATTCTTGCGCTTCAATGCTTTTCGCATCTTCCTCTTCTACAACTTCTTGAATTTCTAGAACTTCTTCTTCTGGTAATTCTATCTTTTTAGTAGCTAAACCTTTTTTCTCTAAAGTTCCCACTTTTTCTTTAACACGCTTCATCGAAACATCGATTTTTGCTATAGCAATATCAAAAGTTCTAGCAAATTCTATTCTTACCTGATCTCGTATCTCTTTTATTTTTCTTAAACTTGCCTTTAGTTTTTTTAGATCTTCCTTAGCCGCACCTTCACTTGCAACATTTATCATTTCGCTTTTCAATTTTCGTGCACTAACAGATTCGTTAATCGCCTTATCTAATTCAGAATCCATTTGTTTTAATTGATTTAATAATTCAGACTCCTGCTTATCAATATCTTCAATTTCAAATGAAAGATCTCCAACTTGTTTATCGGCCACCTGATCTGCTTGCAACATCTCTTGAGAAACTTCTACAGGTTCTTCTTGCATTTCAGCAGGCAAATCTGGTCCCATACAAAATAAAACTGAAAAATTCGATAAAACAAAAAACAATTGAGTTAAAATAAAAAGGTTAAAAATATTTTTTCTCATTAAACTCTCCTTTAATTTTTAATTCGATTATTTTTTTTCCTGAAAAAACAACCGTTCTTTACTTTTTTGTCCTGTTGAAAATCCAACATCTTGAAAAAATAAATCTAATTTTTTATCAAGACTTTTAAACTTTTTCCACATTTCTTTTTTTAATTCTTGTATTTTTTTTACAGCTTCAGTTATTTCATCATTTATATCATTTGCTTGATCAATGTAAAAAGAAATATCACCTTTAAATTTTTCTGAAAGTAAAGCTTGCCCTTCTTCTTTTAATTCAACGGTTTGTGGCCATTTTGCCTGTTCAAATTCAACCGGCGGTTGTGGTGGAGCCGCAGGCGCAGTTGGTGCTGCAGGTGGTGCTGCAGGTGCCCCCATGCCTTCCGCTGGTGCAGGGGCTTCTCCCATTCCCATACCAACATCATCCGCTACTTCTTCTTCAATAACTTCCATCTCTTCAACTTCCATGTCCGTCATTTTATCCGCCATAGCTTTAGCGTCGGCGGAAGCCTCGGCGTCAGCGGATTCACCTTCAAGCATTGCATTATCAGGAATTTCCATCCCCATTCCACCACCAGCCGCTGCAGGTGCAGGAAGTTCTGGCGGTGCTGCAACATCGGCAGGAAC
>DAOVNS010000029.1 GCA_030630075.1 bacterium
ATTTTAATTTGTGATAAAAAAATCACAACAATGAAAGATCTTCTTCCTGTTCTTGAACAAGTTGCAAAACAAGGTTCATCACTTTTAATTATTGCAGAAGATATTGAAGGCGAAGCGCTTGCAACATTAGTAGTTAACAAAATGCGCGGAACATTAAATGTTGTAGCTGTTAAAGCTCCAGGTTTTGGTGATCGTCGCAAAGCAATGTTAGAAGATATTGCTATTTTAACTGGTGGAAAAATGGTTTCTGATGATCTTGGAGTAAAGCTCGAAAGCATTACTTTAGGTGATCTTGGTTCTGCAAAAAAAATAAGAATATCAAAAGACAATACAACAATTGTTGATGGAAAAGGTAAACAAAAAGATATTCAAGCAAGAATTGTACAAATCAATGCAGAAATTAATGCAACAACATCCGATTACGATAAAGAAAAACTTCAAGAACGTTTGGCTAAACTTTCTGAAGGTGTTGCTGTAATAAAAATTGGTGCTGCAACGGAAACAGAAATGAAAGAGAAAAAAGATAGAGTTGATGATGCTCTGCATGCAACTCGCGCTGCTGTTGAAGAAGGAATTGTTCCTGGTGGTGGAATTGCACTTCTTCGTGCACAAAAAGTTTTAGGCAATTTAAAGCTTTCCGGCGACCAAGCAATTGGTGCACAAATTATTAAACGTTCTTTAGAAGAACCTGCAAGAATTATTATTTCTAATGCAGGCCAAGAAGCTTCAGTTGTAATTGATAAAATTAAAAATTCAAAAGAAGTGAATTTTGGTTTTGATGCAAAAACTGAAAAATATGTAGACATGATCAAATCAGGAATTGTTGATCCTGCAAAAGTTACCAGATCTGCATTGCAGCATGCATCTTCTATCGCGGGACTGTTGCTAACAACAGAAGCAATGGTTTCTGATATTCCAGAAGAAAAATCTGCTGCACCTGCGGCGCCTGGAATGGGCGGCATGCCTGGTGGCATGGGTGGAATGCCAGGAATGTACTAAAAATAAATTTAGTTTTTAGTAAAAGGGCTCGTAAAATTTACGAGCCCTTTTTTATTCTTGCTTAGCTTTGAAACTAGCTTTTTAGTACTTATTTTGTTATTTGTATTCTTCCTATGTAAAATACATTTATATTTTGTTTATATCATTGAAAATTTTATTCTTTGATTGGAGGAGCATGATTATCAAAAAAAAGATATTTTGTTTTTTACTTTCTTTCTTTTGTATTCAATCTGTTTTTTCTATGCAAGTTGGTAAAGATACTTATCAAGAAAATGTTCAGGTTATTGACAAAGAATTTATTAAGACAGCTTGTAATGTCTATGCAGAGATTTGTGGTATTAATAGTCAGCCTGTTTCGTCAGATTTTTCAATATTATTATATAGATTAATTGTTGAAGTTTTATCTCTTGATACTAAGGTTGATGACAAAACAAATAATATAAATGGATTAGCTCATTTTTTTGCGCTATCAAAAAGATTTTATGAAATTGTAAGATTTGAAAACTTACGCTTAGGAAAAGAGAGTGTTATTTTAGATAATAAAGATTTTATTTTGAAATTTATAATTTTATGGTCTTTGTCTGAACATTTATTACAAGATCAGCCTTGCATTTTGAGCTATTATTTTACAACTGTCTTGTATTACGTTTTTTATTTTAATAAAGACCTTTTTTGGGATTTTTTTGATAAATATTGTTGTGTTGATTTTAAAGCATTTGCTAATTATATTTTTACTCATGATCGAATTTTTGTACTTAATCAGGGATATGATTTTAAAGATCTAATTTTGCAATATTTTATTTCAGAATTTTCTGTTTTATCTTTTACTCCTGAAAGAATAGAATTATTTTTATCAAATATTGTTTTTGAGACTAAGTACAAGAGGGATTTGTTTTTCGGAAAACGTAATTTTTCGTTATTTTATTTCATGAAAGATTTTGTATTCCTTCGGGAAAATATGTCTGTGGTTTTGCGGGATGAATTTGATGAGTGCAAAACAAGAGAAAGTATATTTGGGGATGAACAAAGAAAAGTATTAAATGAATTGAATTTTTATTTGTATGTTTCACTTGAAGAAATAGAACAAATTAAAGGTCTTTTCTATGTGTAAACTTAAAAAAAGTTTTTTAATTTTGTTGTTATTCTTTTTTATATTTTCTTCAAAAATATTTTTTATGGGTTCGGTTGGTTTTGAAGCTAAATCTCCAGGTGATTTTATTAATAAAGTTACGCTATCTTCGTGGACATATGACGCCGAAATTAATACAGATCAATTTTTAGAAATATCGCATGCATTTATTGATATGATGACTGAATGGGCAGGCAACGATTTTTTATGGATTAATAATGAAATTCCGAGAGATAATAAAGTTAATTATATCTCTAGAAATTATAGTTTTTGCGAAGCTTGTGAGAGAAGAAGAGGTAAAACTTTTTTAGAATTTGATTATTTATTAAATTATATTGCAAAGTGGATTTTGCCTGGACGTTGTAAGGTGGATTTTATTGGTGATATTCATGGGGATTTCTATACGATTAAAGAAATATTACTTGATATGCAAAACAATGATTTCATAAATGAAAATATGATCATAGCGAAAGATTATAGAATTGTTTTTTTGGGTGATTATATTGATCGCGGTGGGTTTAGTTTAAAAGTTTTTGCAACAGCGATGTTGCTTGCTGCAAAAAATCCGGGAAAAGTTTTCTTGTTAAGAGGTAATCACGAAGATATTTGTGTTTCTTACAATACTCCTTCTTACGGATTTAAAACGGAAATTGAAAATATAGAACGAGATGATTTTAAGCGAACTAGTATTTTAAATAATTTAACAAAAGCGTTTGAATTTTTACTTGCAGCATTATTAGTTGGATATTCAGAAGATGATAAGTTTAAATGTCAATTATCTGTGCATGGATGTCCGGATATAAGATTAGATTATCGCAGATTTTCAGCAGTTTCGCCCAATGATCAAGCAAATGGAGTTTGGTTAAAAGAAGTTTCAAGAGATGATTTTTTTACCAAAACAGAATTTAAGAAATTGATATTCGAATATTTAAAAACTATTTCAAATGAAGGAATTGATGATTTTTCAGCTAGTCTTGTTTTTGATCAAAAAGATGTAATTGCTTATTTCAATAATGTTTGTCCTATAATTGGTTTTTTGTGGAATGATATTAGTTTTGATGGAGATTTTGCTGATAATATGATAAAAAGTAGTGGTCGCGGAGATGGTTTAATAAGAATACATTATAATTTTATTAAATATTTTTTTAATAAAATGAGTGATGCAAATATCGAATTTGTTGGAATTATTCGAGGACATGAGCATTACTTGCCAAAATATATTTTGCAGTTAGAACAGGGGCTTCCAAGGATTCCTTATCTTTTTTATACTCCCGCAGTTGGTTTAATGTTTTTTGGAAATTATTCTATTTGGTGTAAGACTCTACAATGCAATTGGACGAATCCTGTTTGGAGCAGTAATTTTGCAGTACATACTTTAATTAGTGGTTGTATTGTTGGTGAGTTTTTTATTAATTACAACCCTACTTATTTAGAGATGGAATATCGAGGGAGTGATGTTTGGTTGTTTACTCCTCGTGAGTGTTGTCGGGAGCATCAGAATTCAGGACGACTTGATTTAGATCTTTAATTAGGATAAATATCTGAAATTGGCTGATAGCCATAATCTGTTTTACAACTTTTTTGACACTATTTTATGTAAATGGATGGTTATGTTTTTGAGGATATTATTTGTATCCTTTTCTCTTTTTTCTTTCAATCAAAAAGTTTTGCCTATGCTTTCTCCTGTGCAAATCGATGGGCAGATTTATAATTTTTGTGAATTAAATTCTTTAAAAGAATCCAATGTATATATTAAAAATACTACTATAACGCAAAATCAATAATTTTATGATTTAGAGTTTGATTAAAAATCTTTTTTAGATTCTTGAAGTAATTTTTCCATCAAATTTAAATATGCGGGTATGTGTTCTGAAATTGTATTGGCAAGATCTTCTTTGTAGGTATGAGTTGTCAAATTGCGATCATCAACCATTTCTATAAGTTTTTCTGTTTCTTGCGTATTTACTAGATTAGCTTGCAGACAGCTTCTAAATATTGGTTTTGGAGAGTTTTGGGTGATTCCTTTTATTTGTAATAAGTACTCTTTTAAATATTTCCAAAGGGTATCCACGGAGTATTCAAATCTTTGAATCAATGAATCCCTCATGATTTTACGTTCTGTTTCAGTATCAATAAATTCTAAAGTTAAAATTTTGTTTTTTTGATTTATTAAATTTACCACTTCTCTTAAGCTTGTTATTGCTTGTTTGGTAGACTCATATTTAAGTTTTAATGTTTCCATAGAATTCCATCGTTTTTTATTTGTTTTTTCATTTCGTTAGTTATTGCGTGCATATCTACAACATCAACAAAATAAGGAATTATTGATTCTTCTATATCCTCTTTAATTTGGCTAAGATTACTTGTTTGAATTTTTTTTTCGCAATTAATTGCGATATCTATATCTGATCCTGGAGAGTGGGTTTTTCTAGCTCTTGATCCAAACAAATAGATTTTACATTCCGGAATATATTTATTTATTATTTCTAAAATTATTTTCTTATATTTATCATTTAGCATTTAGTTTTACCCTAAGACTTGTCATTCGTTTGTTTTGTGCTTTATTTGAATATACGTATAATGAAATTCAAAAACAAAAATGGGCATAATTATTCTGTTTTTAGACCTAGAACATAGTGACGCACAACTTTTCGCAGAATTAAAAGTACGGCAAAAAATGTCCATCCCATTCCTCTAGCAAAAAATGATAAGTTAATTATTAAGAAAAATTCGGCTAATAATATAGCAAAATTTTTTATATATTCTTCCTTAAAAAAAGATATTAATGTGTCTCTAAAGAATAAGAGTGAGACAAATGGAATCCATGCTGCTTTGTAGTAATCACCAATAAAATACCAGGAAAAAATTATAGAAATAAAACTGACCGTGGCTAATATCAAAGATAATTTGCGGGTTGTTTTTTTATTTTCAACAACAGATCCGATAAAACCTTCTGGTGAATAAAAGGTTAAAAATAATCCAACAAGAAAAATAGATATAAAAAGTGTGGCATAAACAAATTTGCCGTATATAAATTGTAAAAACTTTATATTTAAAACATTCATCACCAATCCACCAATTAAAAAATAGTTTATTCCCATTAAAAATGGATCAGTTTTAATATTTTTTTTAAAAGAAATGATAGCGTTTGCTGCAGATATTGTTCCTGCAATAATAAATGCCATTTTCCAACTTTGAGTAAATCTGTGAGATATAATAAATATTGTTAATGGTAAAAATGGTAAAAAACTACGAATTGCAGGCTTTTTCATTTGTTTCCTTTTTGTTTTTCATATAGTTTATTTAAAAAGCTTTTTAGCTATAAAAATTTATGATTTCAGTGTGTAAGTTGTCAATCTTTTTTTATTTAAATTCTTGTGGAGATAAAAAGTGCAAAAAGAACGATTTAAGTTAATTCCAGCGGTTTGGCTAATATTTAATCAAGATGATAAAATATTACTTTTAAAAAGAAAAAATACTGGTTGGGAGGATGGCAATTATTCTATTCCTGCTGGAAAGCTTGATGGAAATGAAACGGTAATTCGAGCAGCAATTCGTGAAGCAAAAGAAGAATTGGGTTTAATTATTAATCAAAATAATTTAGATGTTGTGCATGTTTTGCACAAAAGAAATATCGATGGCGAAGAAACAATTGATTTCTTTTTAAATGTATCAAATTGGGAAGGTGTTCCCGAAAATACTGAACCACACAAATGCGAAAATCTTGAATGGTTTGAATTGAGCAACATGCCAGAAAATATGGTTGGATGTTTAAAACATGTTCTAAAAAAACTAGAAAAAAATATTTATTACAGTGAGTTTGGTTGGGAATAAATTTTATCTAATTCTCCACCAGTCAGCATTATAAATACAATCTGGTAGATATTCTAAAAGCAATGCAACAAGTTGCCAACGTTTTGTGATATAAGCCTTTTTTTCCTTGTTTTTGATTGCCTCATAAATTTGATCAGTTGCTTTTTTTAGCGGTGCAACCCAATAAGTGTCTGGCATTTGACTAAATTGAGTATGATCGGCATCAATCCATCCTGGAATAATTTCTGTAATATAAACTGGAATTTTATTTTGAATAAAATAATTTCTTACACCTTCAAGATATTTAGACATAAATGCTTTTGATCCAGAATATTCTGGACACAAAGCGTTTCCTCGAGCTGCATCAATAGAAGAAATTCCAACTAAGTGTCCATGCCTTTGTTTTTCAAAAAATTCTCTTGCAACATCTGCCATTGCCCAAAAACCTTTAAGATCAACATCGATTGTACTTTCTCTATTGGCTTTTCCTGTGAAAATTTCTTCAAAAGAACTAATGCTTATTACAATTAAATCTAATCCACTCATTTCTGTAACAAGTTCAGCTAATTTTTCGCGTGCGTCTTGAGTTTTTGTAACATCAATTTGTTTTATATATGTTTTTGGTTGTTGTATTGGTTGAGTTTGGGTTTGCGTAAAATCTATTTGTGGTAAAAATTTATTTGTTTCTTGTATAAAGTTTTCTTCAATTTCTTGTGCTGTTATTTTGAGCTTTTCAGTTTTTCTTGATGCAAGGCCTACAGCATAACCATTTTGTGCGAGTTTTTTTGCAATAGATTTGCCAATCCCGGAGCTTGCGCCAATTACGATTGCATTCTTACATTCCTGCAAATCTGCAAGCAACGAAGAAAAAATTAATAAACAAAATAACGGAAAAATAGAAACTTTTTTCATTTTGATTCGCCCCCCTCAAAATTTATCCCCTTTTGCAAATTTAAAATACCAAAAAGTTTCTACGTCTTGCAACGAAATTGATTTTTTTAGTCTTCTGTTGGAATGAATAAAGACATTCTTTCTTTATCTTCAACAGATTTTGAGAAGTGACCTTTTCCCCAAGTATCTTCAACAAAAAAAACTTCCCCGGGGTTTATTGTTTGAATTCCTCCATCACTTACTTTAATTTCTACTGCGGCATCAAGATTTACAATAAATTGTTTACGTGGCGCAGTGTGCCAAGAGTAATTATAGTTTGCGGGAGTTTTGCGAAACATAACACCCTTTCCAGGAATTAAATTGGAAACAGAACCAATGTTTCCGCAATCATGGATTTCTATTTCTTTTGTTCCAAAATGAGACTCACCATTTTCGTCTGCCCAAATTCTTGTAATAGAAATCTTTTGAATTGGTTTTTGAGTTAATTGATGAGCAATAATTGTGATTATCGATATTGATATCAAAAATATTATTGGAGTTATTTTTTTCATTACTTATAATCCCTTCAAAAAATTAATAGAAAATGTTGGGATCAAAGTATCAAATTAAATATATTATTGAAATGATGCTTTATTTAAAATATCACCTAACGCTCATCAGTCTTCGCCAAGGCTTCGACCGACAGGCTGCATTAGGCTAAATACTAAGTGTCGCATCCTTACGGAAGCTTTATTTAGATAGATTTTTTTTGTAACTGTCTTATTACATAATAATGCGAAGAAATAAGTTAATATTAAATTTTATTGAGATTTATTATAAGTAATATCTTCTGGTAAAAAACGAAATTGTATTTTGAAATGTTATAATAATTGCTTAAATAATAAAATTTTAATTAAGCTTCCGTAAAGATGCGACACTTAGTATTTAGCCTAATGCAGCCTGTCGGTCGAAGCCTTGGCGAAGACTGATGAGCGTTAGGATACAAAAAGAAAGTTGAAGTATGTATAGCAATCGAATTAAGGAAATAGACGCACTACAAAAAGAGATCAATCAATATCGTCCCTTAAAGAAAAAAATTGTAGATGAGTTAAAAGAGTATTATAAAATCGGTCTTACTTATACAAGTAATGCTCTTGAGGGAAATTCATTAACAGAAACTGAAACAAAAATAGTTCTAGAAGATGGAATCACAATTGGCGGCAAACCGCTTAGAGAGCATTATGAAGCCGTTGGTGCAGCAGAAGGTTATGATTTTATTTATAAACTAATAAAAAAAGAAACAATAACAGAAAAAGATATTTTAAAATTACATAAGATTTTTTATTATCGTATTGATGTTAAAAAAGCGGGAAAATATAGAAAGGAGCAAGTTTTTATTACAGGGACTGACTTTATTCCTCCAGCCCCAAAAGAAGTTCCACTTTTAATGCATGAATTTATTCAAAATATTCCTAAATTAAAAAAAGATTTACATCCGGTTGAGTGTGCTGCTATCGTTCACAAAGATTTAGCAACAATTCACCCTTTTGTTGATGGAAATGGAAGGTGTGCCAGATTGTTGATGAATTTAATTTTGTTGCAAAGTGGTTATGTTGTAACAATGATTCCTCCAATAATTAGAAGTGATTACATAAATGCATTGAAAAATTCACAAACAAATAAAATGGATAACACTTTATTTATAAACTTTATTTCTTCTATGGTTTACGAAGCGCAAAAAGATTATTTAAGAATACTAAATACATTGTTTAGTTAATTTTTATTTAAAAAAGGAGAAGAGAATATGAAGAGAGTAAGTATTTTTTTAAATTTGTTTTTGGTTGTGTTCAATAACGCTTTTTGTATTCTTGATACAACTATTGTTGATACAAATATTGATACAAATTTAATATCGTCTACAGATAAAAAGGATTTAATTTTAGATTGTTATAAAAGAACCCCTTTCCCTGAATTAGAAATGTGTCGTTTTGTGATTGATACAGATTTAGATCTTTCTCATCAAGAAACATGGTTCAATATGGATCGTTACACTAATGTTATAAAGCCTGCTTATGTAAGAATGCTTGGTCAAAATTATGTAGAAGGTATGCAATTACCTAAAGTTGGAATTTGTGGTAGCGGTGGTGGATACCGTGCTATGATCGCCTACTCTGCTTTGTTGGAGGCTTTAGAAGAATCCGGATTATTAAATATTACTTCTCACCAATCAATTCTTTCTGGTTCTACGTGGGCAACGATTGCTTTATTTTTAAGAGCTCAACAACATCCAGGTTTATCTTTGCTTGATTTTAAAAACATCTTAAAACACCGAGTTGTTGATCTTGGTTTTTATGGCATGGCCCACAAAGGAGTCAAAAAGAAGTTGGCAGCAAAAGATGCAATAAGAAAAGAATTGTCTGAAGCTAAAAAAAGCAACCAAAGAAGTGTTAAGCCAATTGATATTTGGGGCGCTTTATTTGCAAACAATCTTTTGGGTGATATTTGGGAAGAAGATCCTCATGGTTTTACTTTTGCAAAGTTAAGAACATTTCTAGAGCAATCAACTCAATATCCATTTCCTATTTTTACAACAACAATTAAAGATTTTGATCCAAATGACGAATTAATGGAAGTGACACCCTATTTTGCGGGGTGTAATCCTTTGGGCGGTTATGTACAAACAAATCTTTTTGGCAGACGTTTTGAAAATAGAAAACTTGCAGAAAATTTCACCGATGATGAACTTAAAATTTTAGAAGAAGATTTAGCAACATGGATGGGATTATTTGGTAGTGCTTACAGCATTAGTCCTTTAGATGGAATTCAATTTTTACAAGATACTTGTTCGGGTATTGGAAGGAAATTGTTTGGAGATCATGGAAAAGGTTTTCTCAGCAGTTTTTTAGAAAAATTACATAGATTTTTTGATCAAACAATTTTATCTTCACGTTTTAATAATTTTACATATGAAATTCCTGGTTTGCCAAAATCGAATCTAAAAAAATTAGAGCTCACAGATGGTGGTGTTGCATATGATTTATTAAATTTACCATTTGCACCTCTTTTTAGGCGCGGTATGGATGTTATAATTATTTGTGATGCTTCTGGTGATGCACCAGGTGGAGATTTTCCTCAACTTGAAAAAGCAGAAAATTATGCAAGAAGAGCTGGTTATAATTTTCCATCACTTAAACAATCCAAGCAAATTGGAAAAAATGTTCTTGTATTTGAAAGTAATGATCCAGATTATCCAACTCCAACATTTATTTATGTTGAAATTAGTAAGGCGTTGAGTACTTTGAAATTTAATTATGATTCAGAGGAATATGAAAACTTATGGAATGATATTTATCGTTCAATAATTAATCCTGAAACATTAAAAAAAATTGAAGGTGCTATTGTTAGAAAAACTTGCATGATGAATGGTGTGTGTGCGAATTTTGGAGATCTTTTATTTTAAACTACTAAATTAAAAATGAGATACATTTGTTAATTTAAAAATAATGTGTCTCATTTTTTTTAAAATTGTGTTCTTACAAGAAACTTGTTATAAAAATCGTATTCAAAAACATTGGTTAGATTTTTATTTTAAAAGGTAAATTTGTATGAATTGTCCCGTGAGATATCTTGTTTTTTTGGCATGTTTTTTTGTAAACGTTTTTTCTTCTGTTCAAGTTGATACAAGTTTAGATATAAGTAAGGGTGAAAAAAAATATAATTCTTGTAGAATTCCATATGCAAAAAACAAAACAATAGAGTTTCTTGAACAAAATTTACCTAAAAAAGAAAAAGAATTTTTTTTAAAATCACTTTCAAGTGAATCTAAAATACCTCGAATTGATTTTTGTTTTAGTGGTGGAGGCGCAAGAGCTTTGCTCTCGTCGCTTGGTTTTATGATGGGTGCTCAAGAAACAAAATTATTAGATACCGCAACATCAATTGCAGCTCTTTCTGGTTCTGTTTGGCTTGTTGCAATGTGGATGTTAAGTAGAATTGATCCTGTGTCGTACAAAAATATTATTCAGCCAAAACTTGTTAATCAGAATTTTTATTATTTTTGGAATTTAGATTTAGATGCAATTGCTACAAAGTTGATTTTTAAATATCAAGAAACAGGACGATTTGATATGGCAGATTTGTGGGGAGCAATTTTGTGCGATCGTTTGATGGATGATGTTATGATAGATGGAAAAGTTTTTAATAAACAATATATAACCATGACTGAAACTTGTGCGCAATTAGAGTTTGGTAGCGAAATTAATAATCCTTGTTATCCATTTCCTATTTATACAGCTTCTATAACCTGTGTTAAACCGTACGAATGGTTAGAAATTAATCCATATTATTCGGGAAGTGATTTTTTGGGAGGATATATTCCAACACAAAGTTTTAATAGTCCTTTTAATAACGGTTATTCTCAATGTCCTGATCGAGAAGAAAGCATTGCGTCTTTTATGGGACTTTGTGGTAGTGCATATAGTTCTAGCCTTTGGGATTTTTTAGAAAATAAATGCGAAAATTTAGTACAAAAATTAGAAGAAAAGGGTTGTGCTGGATTAGTAAAATTAGTTAGGAATTTTATGTGGTGGTTTTATCAAAACAAAGATAACGTTGATCCGGCTCGTGTATTTGCATCTTATTATTGTAATTTTACATACAACATGCCAAATTTACCTTTAGGTTCTTCTTCTAACATTGAACTTGCAGATGCTGGATTTTCTTATAACCTTCCATTCGCTCCTTTGTTAAAAAGACATAGTGATATTATTGTTGTTTGTGATGCTTCTGGTAATTGTCCGGACCTTACTTTTTTTGAATTGAAATGTGCAAAAACATATGCTGACGCAAAAGGATACAAATTTCCAGATTTAGATACCTATATTCCAATTGGTGATTTTGGTGCAATTTTTGAAAGTGATGATCCTCAAGTTCCTACAATTATTTATTTTCAGAATATTATAAAAGAATCTACTTCTAAATTTAATTATACTCAGCAAGGATCAAATGAAGTTTGTTATAGCATGAATTATATGGTTGCAGCTCATAAAACAGATATTGCAAATGCAATTTTTGATGTGTTTTGCAAAAAGAATGGCATAAGGCGAAAAGCAGGTTTGCTGGATAAAGTAATTAATAAAGCTACTAGTGCTAAAAACAGGGTGCTGAACAAGGTAGATGATGCATTAGACGAGTTAAGCGATGTGTTCGAACAGTTAAGATGCTATTAACCCGTTTATAAAAATTTAAGGAGCTTTTCGCTCCCTTTTTTCTTTATGAGCCGAAGACTCTTGAGCACCGTAGCCTTGGCGAAGTCGGTTGGCGTAGGATTATTAAACCAAATCTAATTTTCGTCTTAGTCTAAATGTTGCAATTAAACAAAACGATATTGCAAACAACCACAAAACAGGCAAACAAATCCAGAAATTTAGATAATTTGCTTGTCCTAAAACAGTTGCTCTAATTCCTTCCATTGCATAAATCATTGGATTTACCAGAAACGCATATGCAATATTTGGCGATAATTTCCTTACAATATACCAAGGAAATTCTACACCGCTTAAAAACCATAAAGGAAAAACTATACGGGTCCAAACTTTTCGGATTTGTGGAAATGTTTCAGGAATTGTGGTCATTAGTAGAGAAAAGAATCCAAAAAATATATTTACCGTTAAAAACATAATGAAGAATTTTATTGGTGCAAAGTTACTTAAGTCCATTTTGTTCCAAATTATTAACTTGCCTAAGGGTATTACAAGTATTGTATAAACAGAAGTTTTAAAAGCTGTGCTTGCAACAAATTTTAAAAAAACTAACCAAGATGGAATTGGTAGAGCAAGCAAATATGCGATTGTATTGTTTCCTTCTCTGTCTGCAATAAAGCTTGCCGCAAATACCCATATTTCGAAAACACAACAACTTACAATTGTTCCAACTAACCACATTTCGCCAAAGTTTTGTGTCATGCCTAAAAGTGGGAAGATGTAAGAAACTACCGCAAGAATTACAGAAACCCATATCATGGTATCAACAATTCCGCTGATAGCATTTTTTTTGAAAACTATTAAATCCATTTTAAACATTTGCCAAAAAATATTGGCATATGATTTTATATTTTTAAACATTTTAACTTTCTAAATATTTATTATTGGGAGTGTTCAATAATATTCGTTAGATTTTTTTTATTTATTATATTCAATTTATTTAATTTTTCTTCCGCTTGCGCATCATTTAAATATTTATTATGTTCCGCCAGATAATCGTATTGTAGTTTGATTATATCGCGATCGAGTTTTAATTTTACTGGAATATCAAATGTTGCCGTGTACCAAAAGCCTTGAAATGGAATATCTTCTAGCTTTAGTTCTGTTGCAACAGATTCTAAGTGTTTTTTTGTATCATCGAAGAAATATATTTTTTTGGGTTTCCAGTTAATTGAATCAAAAAAAGTTTTTAAAACTAAACCTTTGGGATTTTGTTTTCCGGTCATTAATATTCCTTTATAAAAAACCGGATAGCTATCAAAATTAGGTTTTAATTTATCGAATACAATTTCTGTAAATTCAAAATTGGAACTAAAATCTATTCCATATTCTTTGAGTGTTGAATATCGCCATTCGCCCATTTTTGCAATTTGTCCAAATTTTCCTGTTTGAATTGAAGTAAGGGCAATAACCTTAATACCTTTAAATTGTAAGTCTTTTATAAACGAAGCAGTTGATGATTCAATGCATTTATAAGTCTCGTTACTCATTATTGCGCTTAAACTTTGATCTTCGTAATGAGGATCATAATGAGATTTAATTTTCATTTTAGTTTGAAAGTCAGACAATAATTTTTGAGCAAATTCTACATCTGACTCATCAAAAACTTCTGGATTCCATCTTATGCGTAAAATTTTATCAACTGGAACAATGAGTGTTCGATCAATATCAAAAATCACAAGAATATCTTCGGCTGTTTCTTGAAAAAAATCTTTTGATTCCTGGAGAGTTTTTATTTCTTTAATATTTGATGTTGTCCAAAATGTACAAGAAGTAAAAAACAATAATATAAATGGTAAAAAATAATATCGTTTTAAAGAAAACATAAAAATTCTCCTATTAAATATTTAATAATTATACATAATCAAGTCGTCTTTTTAGTTTTACTATTCCAAGCAAGCCTAAGGCAACGGTAAAGAATATTATCATCAATAAGCAAATCCAATTATTTTTTACTCTGTTTCCTCGTGCATAAGCTGCAAGAAAACATCTTCGAGCCTGCTTTTTTGATATACAGAATTAAGATTTGCTGGTGTATCGATAAGTTTAATTTTACCTTTATCCAAAATGCATATTCTATCAGAAAGTATTTCTGCTTCATCAAGATAGTGAGTTGTTAAAATTACAGTAACACCCTCTTTTTTAAGATCTCGAA
>DAOVNS010000010.1 GCA_030630075.1 bacterium
AAATAGCTTGGATGGTTTAATTTTACCATCATATGATACTCCTGAATGGAAAGAACAATTTGGCCATGTATTAATTGAAGCAATGGCATGCAATGTTCCTGTTTTAGGGAGTACTGGTGGATATATTTCAAATGTAATTGGTGATTCAGGATTAATTTTTGAACAAAAAAATGAAAATGATTTATTAGAAAAACTAAAAGATTTTTTTTCTTCTGAGGAACTTAGAAGAAAGATGAGTAATTGTGGGCATGAAAGGTTTAAAGAAAAGTATTCCTACGAAATAATAGCAGAAAAAACTTATGATTTTTGGAATAGCTGTTTATAAAAATTAAAGGAATGATTATGAGAAAGATTGCGGTAGTTGGTGCTGGGTATGTTGGACTTGTTTCTGGTTCATGTTTTGCTCAAAAAGATAATTATGTAATCATTGTAGAAAAAGATGCTTCTAAAATTGAGAAATTGTTAAAAGGAGATGTTCCTTTTTATGAACCCGGTTTAGATCAATTAGTTACTGATGCAATTATAAATAATAGAATTGTTTTCGTTGATAATATAGAAAAAGCATTGGAACATCACCCCGAAATGCTTTTCTCTTGCGTTGGAACTCCATCTGCGAAAGATGGAAGTGCCGATCTTTCTGCCGTCTGGAATGTTGCAAAAGAATTTGGAAAAAAAATAACAAAATATTGTTTGTTCATTAATAAATCAACCGTTCCTGTTGGTACAGCTAAAAAAGTAAAAGATATAATTTCAAAAGAATTAAAAAAAAGAAAATCAGATATTGAATTTGATGTTGCGTCTAATCCTGAATTTTTAAAAGAAGGCGATGCTCTGCATGATTTTTTAATACCTGATCGAGTTGTTGTTGGTATTGATTCTGAGAAATCTAAACAACTTTTATATAATTTATATAAGCCATTTATCAAACAAGATCAACAATTTATTGTAATGAATTTAGAATCTGCAGAACTTACAAAATATGCAAGCAATGCAATGCTTGCAACACGTATTAGTTTTATGAATCAGTTGGCATTGCTTTCTGATAAAGTTGGTGCTGATATTTCACAAATTAAATTGGGAATGGCTCTTGATACAAGAATTGGTCCTTGTTTTTTAAATGCGGGAATTGGTTATGGTGGTAGTTGTTTTCCAAAAGATGTAAAAGCTCTTGTTCAAACAGGAAAAGAAAATAATCAAGAAATGAGCCTGGTTGCCGAAGTTGACAAGATAAATGATGATCAAAGATCTTGGTTTGTTGGAAAAATATTAAATCATTATGGTGAAAATATTTCAAAAAAAGTTGTTGGTATTTGGGGTTTATCATTTAAACCAGAAACTGATGATATTCGTAGTGCTCCATCAATTGATGTAATAAAAAAACTATTAGAAAGCGGAGCAAAAGTTGTTGCCTATGATCCTGTTGCATGGGAAAAAATAAAAGAAATATTTGGAGATAAAATTTTGTTTGCAAATACTGCAAATGATGTTTTGAAAAAATCACATTGTCTTGTTGTTTTAACCGAGTGGAAAGAATTCTTAACTTATAAAACAGAAGAGTTTTCGGTCCTTAAAGATAAAACTATTTTTGATGGTAGAAATGTTTTTGATCCATTTGTAATGCAAAGTGATGGTATAAAATATTTTAGTATTGGTAGGGATAATTATAATGAAAATCAAAAGAAAGAAATTTTTGATTCTGCAAAAAGTAATATAAAAAATACAAAGCAATCTTGTTCTAGTATTTAATAATTACCCCAAAGCTTACCAGCCGTCGCCAAGGCTTTGGCTGGCAGGCGCATTGGGCTACCACAATACCGCCTCAAGAGGCTCTCGAATAGAAAATATAAAATGGAAAGAAAAATACAAAGCTGTTATAAACATATTTCACTCGAGGAAGAGTGTGTTTGTTTATTAAAAAAAACAGAGTGGTTTAAAATTTACAACGTTTGTTTAATTAAATTAACTGAGAGCCTCTTGAGGTGGTATTGTGGTAGCCCAATGCGCCTGCCAGCCAAAGCCTTGGCGACGGCTGGTAAGCTTTGGGGCTGGGGTGCAATGTGAACAAAAAGAAGATTTTATATATACATCACGGTAAAGGATTGGGCGGAGCTCCCTTAAGTTTGCTTTATTTAATTCAAAACCTAGATAAAGAAAAATATCATCCGCTTGTTTTGTTTTTGCAAGATTCTCAAGTTGTAGATTTATATAAATCAAAAGGGATCGAAGTTTTTGGTCCCTTGAATTTATATGATTTTTCTCATACCAAGATTTGTTGGTATCGTTGGTATCATCCACATATATTTTTTAAAGTTTTAAAAGATACGTTTAAAACTTTTTCGGAGGTTGCTGATTATTGGCTGGAAAAAATAAAACCGGATTTAGTTCATTTAAATACTAGTTCTTTGGGTGCATGGGCGAAGGTTGCTAGAAAAAAAAATATACCAGTTGTTTTTCATGTTCGTGAACCTTTATCGCCTGGATATTTAGGATTAAGAAGGAAAATAGTTACAAAATTTGTTGAAAAATACTCAAACGTAATTATGCCGATTTGCAAAAACGATGCAAAACCTTGGTATAAAAATTCAAAAGTTAACATTGTTTATAATGCTGTAGATTCTAAAAAGTTCGCTCGAAATATTTTAATAGATGATTTTTTACTAAAACATAAATTATTAAAAGATACTCCTAGAATTTTATTTTTGGGCGGACTTTCTAAAGAAAAAGGAACACTAATAATATTTGAAGCATTTGAGCGATTATTAAAACTTAGACCGAATATACAACTTTTAGTTGCGGGTAATGTGGATTTAAGTTTATATCGAAAATTAAATTTAAAACGTTATTTTCCCTCCCAAGGCTACAAGAAAAAAGTTAATAAAGTTTTACAAGAAATAAAACAATCAGTTGTATTTTTAGGTGCAATAGAAAACGTTGAGCAAGCAATGGCTGCAAGTGATGTTATTGTTTTTCCTGCAACGGTTGGTCATTTTGCAAGACCTGTAATTGAAGCTGGATTTATGTCGAAACCTGTTGTTGTTTCAAAATTAGCGCCGATGGATGAGCTTGTTGTTGATTGTGAAACCGGTTTTTTAGTTGAACCAGAAAATTATGAAAAATGGGTAGAAAAATTACACGCTTTATTGATAAATCAAAAATTGAATAAACAAATGGGTGAAAATGCATACAAATATTGTATTCGAAATTTTGATATAAAAGATCAGGTAAAAAAAATTGAAAACATTTACGAGAAAAGAAAGTTAGGATTATGACATTAATTTCAAAATTGAGACAACTACTTTCCAAAAGAGAAAAGAAGATTGTTTTTTTATTGTTAATTGCTTCTATATTGGTTTCATTTTTGGAAACTTTTAGTATTTCTTTAATAATGCTTTTTGCGACTGTTGCAACAAATTTTGAATATATTTTTAAAAATAAATATTTTAGTTCTTTTTATACGGGCCTTGGCTTTAGTTCGCCTGCTCAATTTGTGATAATTTTTGGAATTTTGATTATAGCGTTTTATTTTTTTAGAGGAATAGTTATTTCACTTTTTAATTATTCTATAAGTCGATTTTCTCAGGGTAGATTTAAGAGGTTGTCATATGAATTTTTTCAAAAATATTTAAATTTTAAATATCAAAACATTACTTCAAATAATTCATCAATGATCAGTACTGTTATTTTTGGAAGCACTGCGCAAGTGTCTCAAATTGTTCTAGCATTGTTAACAATATGCGCTGAAGGTTTAACCGTATTATTTATTTATGGAGCTCTTTTATTTGTAAATTGGAAGATGACAGGCGTTTTGACGCTTCTTTTGGGCATGATGATTTTTTTTATTGTGAAAGCATTTTCAGGGCGACTTTCTGATGCTGGCAAACGTTCTCACTTGTTAAATGTTAAGATGGCTAGAATTTTTGGTGAATCATCTGGAAATTTTAAGTTAATTAAACTTATATCTAATGAACAATCTATTTTAAAAAAATTCAACGATGTTTCTGCTAGGTTAATGGGGGCTAATACTTTAAATGTTATGTTGCAGAGTTCTCCTCGTATAATTCTTGAGACAATTGGCTTTTCATTATTAATAGCTGTGATTATATATGTTCTTTATTTGTATAACGATGCAAAAAATGTAATTCCTGTTGTTTCGATGTATGCATTTGCTTTTTATCGGTTTTTGCCATCAGTTAATAAAATTTTATCAGAATATAATAGAATTATATTTATTAAGCATGCATTGGATCATATCCAGAATTATTTAGAATATGGATTGGAAGATTTAGGTAGTAAAAAAATAGAATTTAAAAAAATAATAGAGTTGAAAAGTTTATCTTTTAATTATAATGAAAAAAATAAAATTCTTAAAAATATAAATTTATCTATAAAAAAAGGGCAACGAACAGCCTTTGTTGGTGAGAGCGGAGCGGGTAAAAGTACAATTGTCGATGTTTTAATGGGGCTTTATAGGCCATCGACAGGTAATATTTTTATTGATGGAAATGAATTGTCTAGTGAGAATATAAAATCTTGGCGAAAAAGTATTGGATATATTCCACAGCAAATTTATTTGTTCGATGGAACCGTTGCAGAGAATGTTGTATTTAACCGAGAATATGATGAAGAAAAAATTATAAAAGTTCTTGAAAAAGCAAACATTTATAACTTTTTGCAAACCCAAGATGGAATACATTCCAAGGTTGGAGAGGGCGGAATTAAATTTAGTGGTGGTCAAAAACAGCGAATTGCAATAGCAAGGGCATTGTATTCGGACCCCGAAATTTTAATTCTAGATGAGGCGACATCGGCACTTGATCACGAAACTGAATCAAAAATTATGGATGAAGTTTATAGTTTAAATAAAGATAAGACTTTAATTATTATTGCTCATAGATTAACAACTGTGCAGCGCTGTGAATGTGTGTATAAAATTGATGAAGGACGTATAAGTTTGGTATCTGATTTAAGTAATATGTATAAAAGTAAAACTGAAGTTAAGATGACAAATTTTGATTGATAGAAGTTATGATGAATTTAAATTCTAAAATTTATCTTGCTGGCCATACAGGATTAGTTGGTTCAACTATTTTTAAAAAAATGAAGCAAGAAGGTTATAAAAATATAATTACAAAAGATTTAAATGAAGTTGATTTAACAAGGCAAGATCAAGTTGAAAAGTTTTTTGAGCAAGAACAACCAGAATATGTTTTTTTAGCTGCGGCAAAAGTGGGTGGAATTCTTGCAAATGATACTTATAAAGCAGAATTTATTTATGACAATTTAATGATTGCAGCAAATGTTATTCATGCTTCATTTAAATATAAGGTAAAAAAGCTTTTAAATTTAGGTTCGTCTTGTATTTATCCAAAATTAGCTCCACAACCATTAAAAGAAGAATATTTGCTTTCTGATTATTTAGAACAAACAAATGAGCCTTATGCCATTGCAAAAATTACAGCGATAAAGCTTTGTAGATATTATAACGAACAATATGGAACAAATTTTATTTCTGTAATGCCAACAAACTTGTATGGTCCTGGAGATAACTTTAATTTAGAAACGTCTCATGTTTTGCCGGCTTTATTAAGAAAATTTCATTTATCTAAATTATTGCAACAAAATAATTTTGATTTATTAAAAAAAGATATTTCAAAATATTCTCTCGGTTATAAAATTAATAAAACTTTAAATTTAAATAATAAGATCGAGATTAAAGAAGTTTTAAAAAGTATTGGAATAACTCGCGAATCTGTGAAAATATGGGGAAGTGGAGAACCTTTTAGAGAATTTTTATTTGTTGATGATTTAGCCGATGCCGTTTTATTTTTAATGAAAAATTATAATTATCCTGATATTGGAGAAATTATAAATATTGGAGCTGGAGTTGATATTAAAATAAAAGATCTTGTTGCTTTGATAAAAGATGTTATTGGTTTTGAGGGTGAAGTAGAATTTGATAGTTCAAAGCCTGATGGAACACCTAAAAAATTACTAGATGTTTCTCGATTAAAAAAATTGGGTTGGAACTTTAAAACGGATCTTGAATTTGGAATACAGAAAACTTATAAATGGTATTTACAAAGTTTAGACAAACAAATTATTATTTCTAATAAAAATGAGAATAGAGCGGTAATTTAAAGGATCAGATTATGTTGAATGGTAAAACAATATTAGTAACTGGAGGGACAGGATCTTTTGGTAAAAAATTTATTGAAATTGTTTTAAATAAATTTCCTGATATTGAAAAAATTATTGTTTTTTCTCGTGACGAATTTAAGCAATTTCAAATGTCTAATCTGCCTCAATTCCTGGGCAATAAAAAAATACGATTTTTTATTGGAGATGTAAGAGATAGAGATAGGCTTTATAGGGCGTTCCAGAATGTTGATATTGTTATTCATGCAGCAGCACTTAAGCAGGTTCCATCTTGTGAATATAATCCTTTTGAGGCAATAAAAACAAATGTAATTGGAGCGCAAAATATAATTGATGCCGCAATTGATAGAAACGTAAAAAAAGTTGTTGCATTAAGTACTGATAAAGCTTGTGCACCCGTTAATCTTTATGGTGCAACTAAATTATGTTCAGACAAGTTATTTGTTGCTGGAAATGTTTATTCGGGAGTAAGTGATACTCGTTTTTCCGTTGTGCGTTACGGGAACGTTGCAGGAAGTCGCGGTTCTGTAATTCCATATTTTAAAGATTTAATTAATTCAGGAGCTAGCGAACTTCCAATTACAGACTTGCGCATGACAAGGTTTTGGTTAAAACTTGAAGATGCCGTTGATATGGTTTTAATGTCTCTTGATATTATGAAGGGCGGAGAGTTATTTGTAAAAAAAATACCATCAATGAAAATTACAGAATTAGCAAAAGCAATTGCTCCAACTTTAACTTTTAATTCAGTTGGTATTCGACCAGGTGAAAAAATTCATGAAGTAATGATTACGCAAGAAGATGCAAAAAATACTTTGGAATTTGATAAATATTATGTTGTAAAACCATCTTTGGGTTTAAATTATTTGGATGAATTTTATAAAGATGGAAAACGTGTTGATAAAGACTTTGAATACCATAGCGGAAATAACAAAGAATGGTTAACTATTAATCAGATGAAAGAACTAATAAATGTTTTGTAATAAGTCTAAATATTCTTATGGTAAGCAATCAGTATCTTTAAGGGATATTTGGGAAGTTATAAAAGTATTAAGATCTGATTGGTTAACACAAGGTCCAAAAGTAAAAGAATTTGAAAAAGCTATTTGTGATTATACCGGAGCTAAATATTGTGTTGCTGTTGCAAATGGCACTGCTGCGTTGCATCTTGCAATGTTAAGTTTAGGTATAAAAAAAGGTGATGAATTTATAACCTCACCAAATACTTTTATTGCATCTGCAAATTCTATTTTATATGTAGGAGCAAAAGTTAAATTTGCAGATATTGAATTAGATACTGCAAACATCGATCCAAAAGAGATTGAAAAAAAAATAAATTCAAATACCCGTGGAATTATAGCAGTTCATTTTGCGGGACAATCTTGTAATATGCAAAAAATTTATGATATTGCAAAAAAACATAACTTGTTTGTAGTCGAAGATGCTGCGCAAGCTTTGGGATCTGAATGTGAAGAAACTAAAGTTGGAAGTTGTAAGTTTTCTGATTTAACTACTTTTTCTTTTCATCCAGTTAAAAATATAACAACAGGTGAAGGTGGCGCAATTACAACTAATAATAAAGAGTTGTACGAAAAATTGTTAATGTTAAGAACTCATGGAATTACTAAAGATTTGGATAAATTAAATAAAAATGATGGTCCTTGGTATTATGAGCAACAAGATTTAGGTTTTAATTATAGAATTCCAGATTTTTCTTGTGCTTTGGGAATTTCTCAACTTAAAAAATTAGAAAAATTTGCAAAAAGACGAAGAGAAATTGTTGAGTTTTATAAAAAAGAATTTGCCAGAGATGAAAGGTTTGAATTTTTAGCAGAAAGAAATTTTTCAAAAGCCACTTTTCATTTGTTTCCTCTTTTAATAAATTTTGAAAAAGTAAAAATTAACAAAAAAGATTTATTTGAGAAATTAAAAGAAAAAGACTTATATTTGCAAGTTCATTATATTCCTGTTCACTTGCAACCTTATTATCAAAAAATGGGTTTTAATGCAGGAGATTTTCCTGTTGCCGAAAATTATTATAAAAAAACTATTTCTCTTCCCCTGTACATGAATTTAAAAAATAAAGATTTAAAAAAAATAGTAAAAATTGTTAAAGAACTGGTTAAATGATGAAATTGGGCTTAGGAACTGTTCAGTTTGGCTTAGATTATGGAGTGACAAATAAGGAAGGGATTGTTTCTTCTTTTGAGATTAGTAAAATTTTAGATTTTGCATATGAATCTGGAATTAGAGTGTTGGATACTGCTTCGTTGTATGGTTTAAGTGAGAATGTTTTAGGGAAGTGTATTAAGCCAAGTCAGAATTTCAAGTTAATTACAAAGACACCCAAGTTTTCAAATGCTATTGGCGATAACGACGTAAGATTTTTAAGAGAAACATTTTATAAATCATTAAGCAGATTGAAGATGAAATCTATTTATGGATTGCTGGTTCATAGTGCGGATGATTTGCTTGGAAGTTGTGCTCACTTAATATGGAACGAGATGTTATCATTGAAAGAATATGGGCTGGTAAAAAAAATAGGGGTTTCTGTTTACTCTCCAGATCAGCTTAATCGTATACTTAATAGATTTCCAATAGATTTAGTTCAGTTGCCCATTAATGTTTTAGATCAAAGATTTTTAGCTGATAGAATGTTGGAGCGATTGAAGGAAAGAGGAGTAGAGGTTCATGCCCGTTCTATATTTTTACAAGGATTGCTTTTGATCCAGTTGGCAGATTTGTCTTATCCCTTAATGAAAATAAAAGATATTTTAAAAAAATATCAAAATTATGTTTATTCAAAAAAAAGTTCTTCATTGGACGTTTCTCTTGGTTTTGTAAACCACTTAAAAGAAGTAGATCATTTAATTGTTGGAGTGTGTTCTCTTAATCAATTAGATGAAATTATTAATTCAGCAAATACTGAATTAGTAAAAGGTTGTAATTTAAAGGAGTTTGCTTGTTTTGATGAACAAATTGTTAACCCGTCTTTGTGGAAATTAAAATGATAGTAGGTATTTTACAGGCCAGGGTGTCATCATCTCGTTTACCGGGCAAGGTATTAATGCCAATTTTGGGTAAACCAATGCTTCTCTGGCAAATTGAGAGGCTTAAGCGTGCAAAGTTTATAGATAGATTAATTGTTGCCACAAGCAACGATTTAACAGACGATCCAATAGATGACTTATGTTTTTCTAATACGATTGATTGTTTTAGGGGGAGCCTTGATAATGTTTTGGATAGATTTTATCGTGCTGCATCTTTCTATAATGCCAATCATGTAGTTCGTTTGACTGGAGATTGTCCTCTTGCGGATCCATTTGTAATTGACAATGTTATAAATTATTATCTTTCCGATGATTTTGATTATGTTTCGAATGCTACAATTCCAACCTTTCCTGATGGCTTAGATGTTGAAGTTTTTTCTTTTTCGGCATTGGAACAATCTTGGTATAAGGCGCAGCTTTTATCAGAAAAAGAGCATGTTACTTCCTTTATTGCAAAACATAAGGAATTATTTAAGCTTGGTTTATTTCGTAATAATATAGATTTATCCCATCTTCGATGGACCGTTGATGAGCTGGATGATTTTGATCTTATTGTTAAAATTTATGAAAATCTTAATCCTATAAGTGATTTTTTTTCTATGGAAAATGTTTTGTGTTTTTTAGATCGGAATCCTGAACTGAAGACTTATAATACACATTATAAACGTAATGAAGGTTATATGAAATCTTTAAAAAAAGATTTTTAAAAAATAGGAGAGTTTTATGCGTCGTTGTTATTATGAATCAGAAAAAATGCTTGAAAGAGCTTTGCGGGTAATTCCTCTTGGAGCTCAAACTTTTAGTAAGAGTAAAACACAATATCCTTTAGGCAGTTCGCCTTTTTTTATTAAGAATGGTTTAGGATCTTGTGTGTGGGATATTGATGGAAATAAATATATTGATTTTGTAAATGCTTTAGGAGCTATTACTTTAGGATACAATGATCCAGATGTTTTACTGGCTGTTAGGAGGCAGTTAGATGAAGGCACTATATTTTCGCTTTCTAATTTACTTGAGGTAGAAGTTGCAGAGAAAATTATAGAAATGGTGCCTTGCGCAGAGATGGTAAGGTTTGGTAAAAATGGATCGGATGTAACTGCTGCAGCTGTTCGTTTAGCTCGAGCTTATACTAGCCGGGATCACGTAGCTGTTTGTGGGTATCATGGTTGGCAAGATTGGTATATTGGAACAACATCAAGAGATTTGGGCGTTCCGGAATCTACTAAGAAGCTCTCTCATTCCTTCATATATAATAATATTGAATCGTTGCATAAGATTTTCAGCGATTATCCTGGGCAGATTTCAGCGGTAGTACTTGAGCCAATGAATGCTGTTTATCCAAAAAAAGATTTTTTGAAAGAAGTGAAAGAACTTGCTCATAAAAATGGAGCAGTACTGGTTTTTGATGAAATGGTGACAGGATTTCGCTTTGCTCAAGGAGGAGCTCAAGAGTTTTTTGATGTAACGCCAGATCTTGCTACTTTTGGTAAAGGAATGTCAAATGGATATCCTCTTTCCGTTATTGCGGGTTCAGGCAAAATTATGAAATTAATGGAAGATGTTTTTTTCTCTTTTACTTTTGGCGGAGAAACTTTATCTTTGGCCGCTTCTTTAGCTACTATGAATAAGATTCAAAAGCAGCCTGTTTTAAAACATATTGGTAATATTGGCCAAAAAATTTTAAATCTTTTACAAAATTTGATAACTAAACATAAAGTAGATAATATCTTTAGCTTATCTGGGCATCCTTCTTGGATATTTTTAACAATTAAGGATTGTTCTTTTTATTCATCGTTTGAGATGAAAACATTATTTTTACAGGAAATGTTAGTGCGAGGAATTTTGACATTAGGAACGCATAATTTAAATTATGCACATAGTGATTCTGACATTATGTTGTTAATAAATGTTTATGATGAAGTTTTTCCAATTATAAAGGAAGCTTCCGAGACTAAATCATTAGAGCGTATGTTAAGATGTAAGAGTTTGAAGCCGCTTTTTAGCGTAAGATAATTATGAATAAAGTAGGTTTAAAGCTTTGGTCTATAAATAAAGATTATGTAAGTGATGCATTAAGACTCTATGAAAAAGGGGTTTATGATTATATAGAATTACTTTGTGTGCCAAATTCATATCGAGATTTCATATTTATTTGGAAAGAATTAGCTATTCCATATATTGTCCATGCTGCTCATTCTGCCGTAGGATTGAATTTAGCTAAAAAAGAAATGTTTGATACAAATTTAATATTAGCAGATGAAGCAAAAAGATTTGCAGATGAATTAAAGGCTGATGTTTTGATTTTTCACCCAGGGATGTCTGGAGATATTAATCAAACGGTTTTACAATTAAATAAGATAAATGATGATCGCATTGTTATTGAAAATAAACCTTATTACGGTTTAGTAGATGATTTGATTTGTGTTGGTAATTCGCCTGAAGAAATTGAGTTTATTTTAAGGCATACGGGAGTTAATTTTTGTTTGGATATTGGACATGCTATTTGTTCTGCCAATGCACAAAAAAATGATGTTTTTTTATATTTAAAAAAATTCATGAAACTTATGCCTAAAATGTATCATCTAAGTGATGGAGATGCTGATACAATATATGATCAGCATAAAAACTTAGGAAAAGGGAGTTTTAGGTTGCAGGAGATTGTAAATATTTTAGATAGAGATCTTATGATTTCAATTGAAACTTCGAAATCTTCTAAGTTTAGTTTGAATGATTTTGAAGAAGATGTGATTTTTCTTAGGTCTCTTAGGAATTAAGGATTTTTATAATAATGAAAAATATGGTTGAAAAATTTAAAGGAATTGCTTTTGGTGGAATAATGCTTTATTTAAGCTCTTTGCTTAAAATTAGTTTTGTTTTGGGTTCTCAGAAATTTTATTTTTCTGGACTTAATTTTATTACTTCATTAACAAGTTGTTCTTGGTGTTTTGTTTTTTTGTTTTATAAAGTTGCTTTTTATAAATCTATTACACTTGGATTGCCTACTTTTATTTCTATATTAACCTGGAAGTTTATGATTAATTTTCATTATAGAAATAGTATGTATTTGGAAGTTTTAAATTTTATTTTTAGATTTATTCTTCCTTTATTTTGTGTCTTTTTATTTATTTTGCATCCGGTTGGACGTGGTGCATTCATATATTCTTTTTATTGGTTTATTCCTGTGGTGTTTTATTTGTTACAAAAATTTAAAAAAATTAGCTTTGTTTTTGTCATGGCATTAACAAGTACTTTTGTGTCTCATGCAGTTGGTAGTATAATTTGGCTTTATACTTTGAATTTATCCTGTGAAGAATGGTTGGCTTTGATTCCCGTTGTTGCAATTGAAAGATTGGTATTTGCTGTTGGGACAACTTTAGTTTATTTAATTTTGCAAAATAATTTAAACATTGAAATGTGTTTGAAAAAGTTGAAAATAAGAACTGTTTATAGCTTTATTTCAGGTTTGGTTAGGATTAATTAATCCTAGGAGAACTGAATCAATGTATTTTCCATTGAAATAATTATGATGCCTTCTGATTCCTTCAATTTCGAAATTTGCTTTTTTAAATGCCTTTAATGAGCCTTGATTTGTTTCATAGCAGCCTGCTGTAAGTTTGTGTAAGTTTAAAACATTGAATGCATGTTTGCTTAATGTTTTAATTGATTCTGTTGCGTAACCCTTCCCCCAGTAATTTTTTTCTCCTATTATTATTCCTATTTCTCCTAATCTATGGATCCAGTTGATAGGTCCAAGTTTGATGTTTCCAATATGGTGATTGTCTTTTTTGTTAATTATAGCAAGAAAGATAAAGTCGCTATTATTAGATATTTTTTGTACATATTTTTGGATAGATTCAATTGATGATGGATAAAAACGACTTTCTAGATATTGATTTATGAGTGTATTATTTATCCAGTTATAATAATTTTCATTTACATCACTTATTCTAACTTCCCTTAAATAAATACGTTCTCCGTTTATGAAGTTAGAGTATTCTTCATTGTTTTTCATATTTAATGATTCCTTTTTTTAAAATTAAGTCTATCGAAGGTTTTATGAAAATTCTAGTTTTTTTAGTGGTTAGTATTTTGACTTAATAATTTGATTCGCTAAAATATTTGTGAGTTTAAACATATATTCTAAAGGAGATGTAGTGAAGGATATTGTAATAGGGAACAAAAAAATTGGTTTCGGAAAATCTCCTTTTGTTGTGGCCGAAATGTCTGGAAATCATAATCAATCTTTAGATGAAGCTCTACGTATAGTTGATGCGGCTGCTGAATCGGGGGCGGATGCCTTAAAAATTCAAACATTTACAGCAGATACTGTTACTCTTGATTTAGATGCAAACGAATTTTTTATTGATGATCCCGAAAATCTATGGAAAGGGAGTTCTCGCTATCAGTTACTTGAAAAGGCTCATACTCCTTGGGAGTGGCATGAGGCAATTTTCGAGAGGTGTCGTCAGAGAGGTTTAATAGCGTTTAGTAGTCCTTTTGATGAAACTGCGGTTGATTTTTTGGAATCCTTAAATGTTCCATGTTATAAAATTGCTTCATATGAAAATATTCATTTGCCTCTGATTCGAAAAGTTGCTTCAACAGGAAAACCTCTTATTATTTCTACCGGTATGGCTAATGTTGCGGAACTTGATGAAATGGTATCAACTGCAAGAAGTGCTGGATGCAAGGACCTTGTCTTGCTCAAATGCACAAGTGCTTATCCTGCGAAGCCTTCTGAGGCTAATCTGCTTACTATTCCTCATATGAGTAAGCTTTTTAATTGTTATGTGGGATTATCAGATCATACTTTAGGTATAGGTGTTAGTGTTGCAGCCGTAAGTTTGGGTGCAGTTTTTATTGAAAAGCACTTTATTCTTGATAGGGGCCAGGGAGGTGTTGATGCTGCGTTTTCTTTGGACGAAAGTGAATTTAAATCATTGGTTGTTGAGGTTGAAAGAGCTTGGATGGCTCTTGGTTCTGTTAATTATTCTGTTGGTTGTAGAGAAAAAAAAGCCCGAATGGATAGGCGATCGCTTTATATTTCAAAAGATATGGAAAAAGGAAGTCTTTTAACTAGAGATAATTTAAGGATTGTTCGGCCTGGTTATGGATTGCATCCGAGATATTTCGAACAATTTCTTGGAAAAAAAATTAATAGGAATGTAAAAAAAGGAACCCCTGTTAACTGGGATTTAGTTTAATGAAAAAAATTAATATTTTAGATACAACCTTGAGGGATGGAAGTTACGCAATAGATTTTTCTTTTACTACAAAAAACACTTCCGATATTTGCATTGCCTTACAAGATGCAGGTTTTGAATATATTGAAATAGGACATGGTGTGGGTTTGAATGCATCAAATTCTGGTTTTGGTATTGCTACTCAAAGCGATGAAGAATATTTAAAAGCTGCGGCAACCGTATTGAATAAATCTAAATTTGGCATGTTTTGTATTCCTGGAATTGCAAGGCTATGTGATCTTGATGTAGCTGCTTCATATGGTATGGGTTTTGTGAGAATAGGTACAGATGTCACAGTGTCTGAAGAGGCTGAAAGTTTTATTAATAAGGCTAAAAAACATGGAATGTTTGTTGCTGCCAATTTCATGAAGTCTTATGCAATGTCTCCAAAAGAATTTGCTAAAAGAGTAAAAAAGACAGAAGACTTTGGGGCAGATATGGTTTACGTGGTTGATTCTGCGGGCGGCATGTTTCCTGAAGATATTAAAAAATATTATGAAGCAATACGAGAAGTATCAAATATATCTCTAGGTTTTCATGGTCATGATAATCTTTCTTTAGCTGTTTATAATAGTTTGTATGCTATTGAATTAGGATTTGATTTTGTAGATAGTTCTCTGCAAGGATTAGGTCGTAGTTCTGGAAATGCATCAACGGAAAATTTAGTTGCGGCTTTTTTAAAACAAGGAAAATATCTTGGTATTGATTTACTCAAAACGTTATCCATTGGGCAAGATTTTGTAAGACCCTTAATAAGGGAAAAGGGTAGAGATTCTTTAGATGTAATATCAGGTTTTTCTGAATTCCATTCAAGTTATATGAAATATGTTGAGAAATATTCCAGGGAATATAATGTTCATCCTGCTGTTTTGATAATGGAAGTTAGCAAGGTAGATAAAGTTAACGTAAGTGATGGTATGGTAAAAGATATTGCATACAAACTTAAAACCCAGAATTTTTAAATTTATATATTATTATGAATAGCTTTTTAAAAAATATTTTTATATCCAATTGGCAAAAAGATTTTATAATTGACGGACTGTGCGAAAAAACTTTTACATATAAAGATTTTTGGAGTGTTGTTTTAAATTACCAAAAATATTTAAAAAATCTTGGATTACAAAAAGGTGATAGAATTTGTTTGTTAATGAGTAATTCATTTGAATTTGTAGCCATTTATTTCGCTTCATTATTACTTAATTTGACGGTTGTTCCTATTGATCCCTTGAGGGGAGTGTTAGAAATAGAAACTATGGTAGGGCTTTCTGGGTGCAAAAAAGTAGTATGTGATTCTGATAGATATAATTTTTCTGTTGAAATAATAAATTTAGAAGATATGAAAATCAACTTTAATGAATTGTTAAGCGTTGAAATTGATTGTTTAGATGTTTTAGATGATGTAGATTTTGATTTTTTATATTTGATTACTTTTACTTCTGGATCTACAGGAATACCAAAAGGTGTGATGCATTCCTTTAATAATTTATGTAAAAGTGCTTTGTCGTTTAATAAGTTTTTTAACTTTAATGATGAAAATATTTTTTATCACAATTTACCTATGTGTTATATGGCTGGAATTTTGAATTTGATAATTTTGCCGTTATTATCTGGAAGTAAGATTGTGCTTGGCCATCGTTTTGATTTCTCTAAAGTTCTAAATTTTTGGAATATTCCTAAAAAATATTCGGTTAATACATTTTGGTTTATTCCGACAGTATTGTCTTTGTTATTGCGATTAGATAGAGGTAGTTCTGGGATTGACTATTTTCATAAAGTTCAGCCTATTGGATGTGTTGGGACAGCTCCTTTGTCTGGAACACTAAAGAAGGCTTTTGAAAAAAAATATAATATAAAGTTATACGAAAGCTATGGACTGTCTGAAACTTTATTTGTTTCAACAAATTCTCCTTTGGTTGGGGATAAGGAAAATATAGTTGGGAAGCTCTTGGATGGTGTAAAATTATCTTTAGATAAAAATGAAGAAATTTTGATATCTACTGATTGGATGTTTTTAGGATACTTAGGCTCGAAGCGAGATGCTTTTTTTAGGTCAGGAGATTTAGGTTTTCTTGATGCAGATAATTTTTTAGCTATAAAAGATAGAATAAAAAATTTGGTTATTCGGGGCGGGGTAAATATTAGCCCTTTAAGGATTGAAAAATTTATAGAAACCTTAGATGTTTGTAGAGAATGTGCGATTTTGGGACTGAAAGATGAAATTTTAGGTGAAAAAATTGCTTGTTTTTTTGTTCCCAAAGAAAAATCCAATAGAGATATTAAAAAAGAATTAAGCTCTAGAATTCATAATGAATTAGGAAGAGATTATTGTATTGATAATTTTTTTGAAATAGATAGTTTGCCTAAGAATGTTAATGGCAAGATAGATAGATTATGTTTAATAAATAAATATAAGCAAGTATAAATGATTTTAGATATTGATCATGTAACTTTTACTTCTAATAATTTAAATAATGATATTTCTGTATTAAAGCGTTTAGGTTATGAAGTTCGATTTTTTGAAAGAAAAATTAAAAATTTAGATATTAAGAAAACGTTGTTGGAAAAATTTACATCATCTCATGATTTAGTTTTATTAGATAAAAGTGGAAGCTTTAGTATTGAGCTTGTAAGTTATGATAATATTGGATCTAAAATTTCTTTTTATGAGCCATTTTTTGCTATAGAAAATAAAGAGTTTACGCAGGATTTTTTAAGCCTATCGGATGATAATATTTCTTTTCGTTCTGAAGATTTTGTTTTTAATAAGTTACTTGTAACCGTTGGAAATATTTGTAGAGCCGTATCTTTTTGGAAACTTTTAGGATTTAAAGTTGTTTTGAAAAACAATAATTTAGTTATTTTGAAGTTTACGTCTCTTTTTAAGAAGTCTGATTTTTTTATTTATTTAAAAGAAGATAAATCATCTTTAAAAAAGGTTTTTTTAGATAGTCAAGGCTTTAATGCTTTAGCTTTTATTACAAGTTCTGTTGACAGAGAAATAAAGGCATTACATTTGCAGTCGGATATAGAAATAACTCAACCACGAACATTAATGTTAGGGCAAAGAAGTTTGGAGCTTTTTTTTCAGAATGGTCCAAATGGAGAACTAGTAGAGGTAATTGGTGTAAATAATTAAATGATTTAGAAGGGATTGCGATGAGTCAGTGTGAAAGTTTTTATAATGCTAAAAATGCTTGGAATAACCACTTTTTAAATAAGGAAATAGAGTGGCCATCAGAAGCTGTGATACGTATTTTTAAGGGAAAATATCCAAATTTAAATATAAATAAAGATAATTTTAATGGAAAAAAGATTTGTGATATTGGTTGTGGGGATGGAAAAAACTTAATTTTGTTTAAAAGTCTTGGCTTTGATGTGTATGGCATAGAGATAACAAGTGAGATTGTAAATAAAATAAAATTAAATATGCAGGTTGCTCAAATTGATAATTTTGATATTAGAGTTGGAACAAATAGAAGTATGCCGTTTGAAAATGAGTATTTTGATTATATTCTGAGCTGGAATGCTTGTTATTATATGGGCCGTGAAAAAAGTTTTAGTGATTATGTTAAAGAGTTTGCAAGGGTTATAAAAAAAGATGGAACTTTGGTGCTTTCTATTCCGAAAAAGAGTTGCTTTATTTATTCTGAGAGTAAGGAAGTTCGAGATGGTTATAGACTTATTGAGCGAGATCCTCGTGGTGTTAGAAGTGGAGAGGTGTTAAGGGTTTTTGAAGATGAGAAAGAAATTAAAGATTCTTTTTCGGAATATTTTAAGAATTTTGTTTTTGCTTCTATTTCTGATGATTGGTTTGGTTTGAATTTGCACTGGCATATTGTTGTATGTCAAAAAATATAGGAATTTAAAAATAAGATGAAAGTTGCTCAACGTATTGCAAGTTTAAGTTTTTCTGCAACTATAGAAATTTCTGAAAAAGTAACAGAGCTGGAAAATCAAGGTCATAAAGTTATTCAATTGGCTGGCGGCCAATCTTGTCTTACAACACCTGATAATATAAAGTTTGCTGCGGTGGATGCATTGAATAATAATCAGATTTATTATAGTCACAGCAGAGGCATTCCATTATTAAGAAATAAAATTTTAAAAAGATATTTTGATAAATACAATGTTGATTTTGATTCTAATAAAAATATTTTAATTACTCCGGGTGTTAAGCAAGCGCTTTTATATTTTATGTTGGCCTTTATTAATCCTGGAGATGAAGTATTAATTCCTGTTCCCAGTTGGATGAGTTATGCAGAAATTGTAAAAATTGCAGGAGGTATTCCTGTTTTAATTGAATCTAATGGGAATAAACACTTTGAAATTAATATTGATTCAATCAAATCTGCTTTAACTTCTAAAACTAGAGCTATTATTTTGAATAGTCCTAATAATCCTACAGGGCAAATAATCTCTAAAGATAAACTAATAGAGCTGCATGATCTATGTATTAAAAATAATTTATTTTTATTAAGCGATGAAATTTATGATGAAATTGTTTTTGATGATTCTGAAAATTGTTCGATAGCGCAAGTTAGCCCAGATTTGAAAAATTGTGTTTTGTTTAATGGTTTTTCTAAGGCATATTCTATGACCGGCTGGAGATTGGGCTATGTAATTGCTCAAGATTTTATTATTGATTCAATGCTTAAATTGCAGCAAAATTCTGCAACCTGTCCTAATACTTTTGCTCAATTTGGAGCTTTGGAGGCATTTGATTCGGAAGTAGAGTTTTTTAAACAAGCTTTAACTTTATATAAACAAAATAGAGCCTTTTTGATTTCTGAATTAAATAATTTAGATGTTTTTGATTTTATTCAACCAAAAGGAAGCTTTTATATGTTTATAAACGTTTCTAAGGTTTGTAATGATTCGAAGATGTTTTGTTTAGACTTACTTGAGAAGTGTAAAGTTGCGGCTATGCCTGGAGTAGTTTTTGGTAATAATGCTGAAGGATACATAAGAATAAATTTGGCTGTTGAAACTCAAATGATTGTTGAATTTGTAGACCGCATAAAAACTGTTTATGTGATAAAGTCTTTTGGTGATAATTTTAATCTTAAGCAAAAATTAATTTGATTATTTAAATTATGAAAATTATTGATTTAACTTATGAAATAAAAGAAGGGATGACAACTTTTAGTTCCTATTGGCATCCTTTGGTTAGTGTTAATAAAATTGGAAGATTGAATTTTGAAGGAAGATGTACAAGCAAAATCTCTTTAGGTTCTCACACGGGCACTCACATAGATGCTCCTGCACATTTTATTAAAGATGGCGAAACTATAGAAAATCTATCTTTATATAAATTATTTGGAAAAGTTTCAATCTTAGATTTTTCATTTATGCAAGAGGATGAATCTGTTACTAAGGTAATGTTGGAATCATTATCTTTATGTAAAAAGGTATTGTTTAATTTTGGCTGGGGAAGGCATTGGGATACTAAGAAGTTTTATAAAGGATATCCCTTTTTTTCAAAAGAAGCTGCGGAGTATTTGGTTAGTTTAAATTTAGATTTAATAGGAATGGATACTCCATCTCCTGATGATAGTAGAATTCTATTAACGGGAGATGTTTTGGGTAGCGAGTTAGATTCTCCTATACATAAAATTTTTTTAAGAAATAATATAGTTTTATTAGAATATGTTGCCAATTTGGATCAGGTTTCTGACTATGAAGGTTGGATGATTGTTTCTCTTCCTATGAAGGTGAAAGGAAGCGATGGTTCTGCTGCAAGGGTTTTTATTTACAAAGAAGAAGGGAGTTAGGGCCGTGGAAATTAATAAATGGATTGTTGATTGGTTTGAAAAGAATACTTCTTCTAAAAAAGAAGATCTTTTAGTTTCTTTTGAATCTAATTATTTTGAAAAAGGATGGATTGATTCATTTAAGTTTGTCTCTTTTATTATGGATATTGAAAATAATTTTAATATCAGTTTTTCGAATAATGAGTTTCAAGATAGAAAATTTTCAACCATTCAGGGACTAACTGAAATAATCAGTAATCGAATTGAGAATCAAAAATGAATAAGTATGATTATTCAAAGCAGGATATCGTTAAAGCCTTACTTAATGTTGGGGTTAAGCAAGGCGACAGTATTTTAGTACACAGTAATATAGGTTTTTTTGGTGTGGCCAAAAATGCTGAAAAAAAAGAAGATTATTACAAATTGTTTAAGGAAGCAATTTTTGAAGTTATAGGTGAAGCAGGCACTTTAGTTGTTCCAACTTTCACCTATTCATTTTTAAAAAAAGAAGTTTTTGATTACAATAAAACACCGTCTTTGTGTGGTTTCTTTTCAGAGATGGTTAGGGAAGACATAGAATCCTTACGGTCTGAAGATGCGAATTTTTCTGTTGCAGCAATAGGTGGTAAAGCTGAATTTTTTACAAGTAATCTCTCTGTATATTCTTTTGGTAAGGATTCTTTTTGGGATAGATTTTTTAAAAAAAAGGGGAAGATTTGTAATTTTAATTTTGATGCAGCTTCTACTTTTATTCATTATGTTGAAAGAGAATTAGGTGTTTCTTATCGAAGGGATATTCCTATTTGTGGTAAAGTGATTTTAAATGGCGAAACTGAAGAGCGAGTCTTTTATCATTTTTCGCGAGATGTAAATAAATTAGGCGATATTCCTGATTATTCTAAATTTGCGAAAAAGGCACAAGATAGCAATTTTGTAAAACTTGCAAATTTGGGTCGAGGCCAAATTAATTTGATTGAAGTGGAAAATGCTTTTGGCTTAACTAAAAGAGAAATCGTTAAGAATGCAAATTTTCTAATTAAAGGATATTAGAATTTATTTGCATTAAAAAGTTAAATAGCTTTTGGAGGAGTGATGAAAGTTTTGGTAGTTTTGCTAAACAATGTGTCGGAGCCTTATTTGGAAATAGGCTTGGATTTGATACGGAAGCATAAAAAACTAAAAGATGATGTTTCTATTTTAACTTGTCGTGGTGGAGTTGATTTTTGTATACACAAGGCTTCGGGGGGGGCTGGAAAGTGTATTCTTTGTAAAGAATGCTTTCGTCAAGGCATAAAAAGAATAGGCGTTTCGGAAAAAGATGCAATATATTTGAATCCTAGTTATGTGGGTAGTTTTAATATTAATTTGCCAAAAAAATTCAAGAATTTTGAGGAGTTGAGAAGTTTTTGTATTGGTGGAATTGGTTTTGGTAGAGGCGTTGCATCTTCTTTGATTTCATATCTTATGGAGCATGATTGTGACGTGGTTAAGCATTCAAAGCTTATTAATAGAATGCTGCGAACTTCCTGTATAATGTATAATAATGTTTATTCTGTTTTGGAAAAATTAAAGCCTGATTTATGTTATGTCTGTAATGGACGAAGTGTTTCAACTTATCCGGTGGTTCAAGCGTGCAAAAAATTAGGAATAGACTTTTCCCTTTATGAAAAAGCGGCTTCTATTAATAGTTATTTAGTTGTTAAAAATAATTTATTGCATGATTTATCTAATATTAAACAATTGATTAATGATTGCTGGGAAAATAGTCATGATTCTGATGCTTTTAAAAAAGCTAAGGGACGAGAGTGGTTTGAAAATAAAGTAAAAAAAAAGGGCGCATGGTTTTACTTTACAGATGGTCAGGTTAGAGATAGTTTGCCGCAAGGTTTTGATGTTCGAAAGAAAAATGTAGTTTTCTTTAATTCCTCTTTAGATGAGTTAGAACTTTTTCCTGAGTGGAAAAATTCTATTTATAGAAGCGAGAAGGAAGCTATGGTAAAAATTTTACAAGAATTTTGTAAGAATGAAGAACTATTTTTTTATTTTCGAGTTCATCCTCGATTGAGTGGATTGAATAATACGCAAATTAGAGAACTAAAAGATTTAAGTAATATGAGGTTTGACAATCTTAAAATTATTTGGCCGGAAGAAAGAATAGACAGTTATGCCTTAATGCGGTCTTGCGATAAAATTGTTACTTTTGGTTCTACTATGGGTGTGGAATCTGCTTTTTGGAGTAAGCCTTCTGTTTTGATAGGGCATGCTGGCTATGAAGATCTTGGATGTTGCTATCAGCCCACTTCTCATAAAGATGTAAAAAAAATGATAGAGTCCGATTTGAAGCCTAAGGATATAGAAAGAGCAATAATTTATGGATATTGGCAGGCTTCATCTGGAATCCCTTTAGCTAGGTCGAAATTTCATGATGAAAAAAAATATTTTTCAAAAATAATAATTCCTAATTTGAAATTAAAGGATTGGTTAGTGGTAAAAGCTATAGAGTATGGAAGGGACGTGAAGACATCTCCATTGAAATTAAGATTTTTGCTAGGAAGAATAAAGCGTAAGATTTATAAAACAGTAAAATCAAATTTATGAGAGTTCTTTTTTTATCTATAAATAATATATGGCAACCACATTTTGAAACAGAATTGGAATTAATGCTTGATCACCTTGAAAAAGGAGATGATGTTTATGTTTTGACTTGTAATAAATCCTTGTTTTCTTGTGTCTCTAATCCTGAAAAGGCAAAACTTGGTTGTTTGAAGTGTAGGTCTAGATTTTGGAATGGTTTGAAGAGGATTGGTTTATCTAAAGGTAATGTAATAAATTTAAAAAGGAAAGTTAGTAGAAATGTTATTGACAGCTTGCCCTTTGAATTTAAAAATATTGAAGAATTAAAAAAATTTGAATTATTTGGAATAGATTTTGGATTAGCGGTAGCATCAACTTTGATTTCTGAATTGAGAGATCATAGATTTGATACTTTGGCATATAAAGATAAAATTTATAAAAGTTTGAAATCAGCATTGTTGATTTATGAATCCGTTTTGGATGCCTTACGGCATTATACTCCTGATGTTTTTTATATTTTTAATGGAAGGTTTTCAGAGACTAAGCCGGCCGTGAGGATTAGCCAAAAATTAGGTATTACTTTTTATACCCATGAGAGAGGTGGGGATATTGACCGATTTTCTCTTTTTAAAAATCATTTTCCCCATAGCCGAGAGAATATGAAAAAAGAGATTAATTATTTGTGGGATAACTCTTGTTTGGCTAAAGATGAAAAACTAAAGATTGGCGAAAAGTGGTTTGCCGATCGAAAGCAGGGTGTAGAGCAGGGATGGTTTTCATATGTCACTGATCAGGGAAAAAAAACATTACCTGCAGGTTTTAATAAATTAAAAAAGAATATAGTTTTTTTTAATTCTTCTGCTGATGAGTATGAGTCTTTTCCTGAATGGAATTCTTTAATTTACAACGATGAATTGGATGCGTGTTCCAAAATAATGGAGTCTTTTAAGCATAGAGATGATATTAAATTTTATTTAAGAGTGCATCCGAATTTGAAGGGATTGAATAATTCTCAAATTAAAGATTTAAAAAAATTAAATTCATTAGGATATAAAAATTTAAAAATTATTTGGCCAGAAGAATTAATTGATAGCTATGCATTAGTTGATGCATGTAATATGGTATTGGTTTTTTTATCTACAATTGGGGTGGAGGCTTGTTTTCGGAATAAACCATCAATTGTCTTGGGAAGAGCTTTGTATGAAGATTTAAATTGTTGTTATTTGCCTAAAAATCATGAGTCAGTTGTTAGTATGATTGATTCTGACTTAGCACCAAAGAATAAAAGTGGAGCATTGAAATATTCTTATTGGGCAGCAAGCAGGGGGGTTATATTTAAGTATTTTAAGCCCGAAGGTATTTTTAAAGGTAAGTTTTTAGGAGAAGAAATTAAATGGCAACTTTCTTTTTGGAATAGAATTTGTCTGAAACTTAATAGTTTAAAAAAGGGTTGTTAATATGAAAAATGATGAGGTTTTATTTGAAACTCCGATATTGTTTCTTATTTTTAATAGACCTAATAATGCTAATATTGTTTTTAATCAAATTCGAAAAATAAAGCCGTCTAAACTATTTGTAGCTGCTGATGGTCCAAGGAAGAATGTTGAAGAAGATTTACAAAAATGTTTAGAGACTAGAAAAATTTTGGAAAAAATAGATTGGGATTGTCAGGTTCAAACACTATTTCAAGATAAAAATCTTGGTTGTGGTTTGGCCGTTAGTAGAGCTATAAAATGGTTTTTTAACAATGTTGAAGAAGGTATTATTTTAGAAGATGACTGTGTTCCCAATTTGTCATTTTTTAAATTTTGTTCTTTTTGTTTAGAGAAATATAGATATAAAAAACACATAATGATGATAAGCGGCAATAGCTTTTTATTCGATGGGTTTAAATATAGTGAAGACTATTTTTTTTCAAATTCTTATAGTATATGGGGTTGGGCAACTTGGAGAAGAGCTTGGAATTCTTATGATTATCAGATTAATGATTGGAAAAATTTTAGAGAAAATAGAATAGCTGTTTTACGAAAAATATTTAAAAATTATGACTTAGTTAAATATTGGACCGAGTGTTTTGATAGTGTTATTAACAATAGGGTAGATACTTGGGATTACCAATGGTGTTACAATTGTATTTTTAATGAAGGGGTGAGTGTTACTCCTATAGTTAATCTGGTTTCAAACATTGGTTTTATTGGAGCTCATGCTAATGGGGCATCATCTGTTTTAAATATTCCTACTAAAGAGATAGATTTAACAAAAATCAAAAAACCAAAAACATTGGATCTAAATGTTTATTTAAGTGAATTGGAGTACAAAAATCTGGGCGTTTTGAAGTCATATGGATACAAATATAAAATGTTTATTATGAGTAAACTAAGAAAAGTGTTTCATTTTTATAAAAACATTAGAATGCTTTTTGTTTTATTTCAAATATGTTTTTTCTATAAAATTTAATATTGTGTATGAAGAATATCATAATTAGTTGGTGGAAAAGATGAATGTTGTAAAAAAAATAGTAAAAAGATTCTTAAATCATTCTCAAAATAATGATGTCGTTACTATTTATCCTAAAACTAACAATATAAGAGGCAGGGTTTTATTTAGTTATTTACCATTCGCGCTGTTAGTAAAAGACGAAGATCCCATTTTCAATAGTCACAGCAATGTGTGGGAAAGTAGAGAGATTGCAAGAGTTTTTACAAGATTGGGTTATGTTGTAGATGCTATATCTTATGGAAATCATTCTTTTTTGCCCGTTCAAGATTATGATATTGTTTTTGATATTGATATAAATTTGCAGAGGCTTATGCCTTTTCTTAAAAAAGATTGCATTAAGATTTTGCATATGACGGGAAGTTATTCTAGATTTCAGAACCAAGCTGAAATGAAACGAGTGCAAGATCTTGAGAGACGTAAAAATGTTTTTTATACACCCAAAAGATTAGATAGTTTTTTGGAGCTTGTTGATAGATCATTGAATTTTTCAGATAAAATTTCATTGCTGGGCAATGATTTTGTACTTAATACGTTTCCTAAAAATATTAAAGATAAAATGGTAAAAGTTCCTGTTTCGGCATCCAAATTAAATTTTGTAAAAGAATCGAGAACTTATGTTTCGAATGAGAGAGAGTTTTTGTGGTATTTTGGCGGAGGAGCGGTTCATAAAGGTCTGGATTTGGTTTTAGATGTGTTTCTCAAGAACAAGGATTTGAAGTTAAACATTGTAGGAAATGTAAAAAGTGAGAAAGATTTTTGGCAAGTTTTCGAAAAAGAATTAACAGATACTCCGAATATTTTTTATCATGGACATTTGCATCCAAGCAGCATTGAATTTGAAACAATAATAAAAAAGGTATTTTGTTTTATTGCCCCATCATGTAGTGAAGGCATTTCTCCTTCTGTTGCTACTTGTTTGCAGCTAGGTTTATTCCCGATTATAAGTAGGAATACGGGAGTTGATCTTCCTAGAGAGAATGGAATTTATTTAGAAAATTGTTCGATTGATGAAATAGAAAAAGTAGTATCAGACGCGTATGCCATGCCCAGAAAAGATATTGAAGACCAAATATCTGAATGTCAAAAATACGCATTACAAAAATTTTCTAGGGACAATTTTTCAAAAGAAATGACAAGCTTTATTGTTGAAACAATTAGATAGGAAAGCTATGAGTGTGATTTTATAATGATTGAAAAAATTTTTGTTAAAGAAGAGCTAATTGCGATTATTGTGAGAAATAACTTTAAAGATGATGGAATATCATTTTTTACTCCTAATGATTTTTCTCAACAACTTGCTTTTATGAATCACAAAAAAGGGAAGGTGATTCAACCTCATATTCATAATCCTGTTTCGCGAGAAGTTTTATTTACGCAAGAAGTATTGTTTATAAGAAAGGGGAAATTGCGAGTAGATTTTTACGATGATCAAAAAAAATATTTCCAAAGTACAATTTTGAATCCAGGTGATGTAATTTTGTTAGCTTCGGGAGGACATGGTTTTGAGGTTTTAGAAGATCTTGAAATGTTTGAAGTAAAGCAGGGACCATACGCAGGAGATAAAGATAAGACTCGTTTTCAGGAAATAGAACAATCAAAAATATTGATGAAGTAGCTTTGTATGAATGAACTTTTATTAGAAAAAAATAAAAATTTTAAAAAAATCGTTAACTCATTTATTCCGGTTAATACTCCATTTTTAAATGGTAATGAAAAAAAGTATCTAAATGAATGTATCGATACAGGTTGGATATCCTCCGAAGGTCCTTTTGTAACAAAGTTTGAAGAAAATTTTTCTTCGTATGTTGATAGAAAATTTGGAATAGCAGTTTGTAACGGTTCGGTTGCTTTAGATGTAGCAGTTAACGCTCTCGGTATAAAAAAGGGTGACGAAGTAATAATGCCAACCTTTACAATTATTTCTTGCGCAGCTGCAGTAGTAAGAGTTGGTGCAATTCCTGTTTTAGTTGATAGTGATCCAATTACTTGGAATATGGATATTAATCAGATAGAAGAAAAAATT
>DAOVNS010000018.1 GCA_030630075.1 bacterium
AAATAAAAAAGAAATAGAAGAAAATTTGTCAGAGGCAGGAGAACAAACATTAAGAGACGCTGAATGGCAAAGAATTAATGAAGATATCGAAAAATTACACGTTCGTGAATCCAGTCTTTCTAGAGAAAAGAAAACTGATACAAAAAAATATGTAAAATCTTTTTATGATAAACAAGATTCTCTTGAGCGTTATAAAGTTCCTGCTTGGCCTTTCTATATGCTTTATACTCAAAATGATAATAAAAGTTTATTTAGAGTTGATTTAAAATATGATTATGCAACAAATGCTTATGATTCGACGGGTGCATCAAAAGATATTACATCTTTAGCGTTTGGTGAAAAAGAAATTCAATGGCAAGATCTTTTAATGACTTTACGGTTAGATAAAAAAGGTATCTTGAAATCTTATAAAGCATTGGATCCTGACCCTAAGGTTGCTCTAGAAATAGCAAATGCGGGAGTTCCTTCAAAAGTTGCTTGGAATTTAATAAAAGATGAGCTTGCAGATAAACAGTTACAATTCTTGGGAAATGTCCAAGAGCTTGGTACATCGATAAATTTTTTTAGATATTTAATTGGAAAAAGTCTGGCTTTAGGTTTTCAGGTTCCTTTTGCATATAAAGTTCATAAACTAAAATTAGATTCTCCAATTGATTCTTATGAGGCACTGAAAAAAACGATAAATTTAAATGTAGGAACTACGGCAAGAGATGCTGCTGCATATGGAGCCGCGATAAGTGTTTTAGAACATAATATGATGTCTGAAACTTTAAATTATCTTTTAGCCCCAAAAGGTTTGAGCTATTTGCCAAAAATGAGCGTTATTGGAATTGGTGATGTTGTAACTTTTTTAAATTGTTATATCAAAACAAAAACACTAGAAAGATTTTTAGTTGGTGCAAAAATTTCTTGGCCGACGGCAAACGAAGCCGCCACTCACAAAGTTTGGGCACCACAACTTGGTAGTGGTTTTACTGCATTTTCTTTTTATACATCAATGCTTTTTAATGGACAAAATAAATATTTTAATCCGCATATGTTTTTGCAAGCAACTTGGAATAGTCCTGGACATAAAAAAACACGTGTTCCTAAAATAATAAAATTTGATGGAAATGTTGATACTCAGAATGTAACAGTAATTGGTGGAATTAATTATTATAAATCAGTAAATGTTGATGGTGTATTAACAGAGGTTAATAAGTTTTTAGAAAATGAAAGTGTTTCTTTTGCACAAGCAATTGAATATACGCAAGCTCTTGCATACACAGAATATGATACTCAACTTCCTGCATTTGCAGATAACGTAAAAGATGTAAGAATTCAGCCTGGTGCGCAGGTGGAAATGCAATTGGGTAACATGTTTGAAGGTTTTATTTTTCGCAATGCATTTTTAGATCTTTATTATAACTTTAGGGCAAAATGGAAAGATTATATTGGAGGTAATCTTGTCCGAGATATTTGGGCTGTTGATTTACTAAAAGATAATACTTATCAACTTGAACATAAAATTGGTGGTGAATTTAGTTATCAGTTTGATTCAAATACTAGATTTAAATTAGGTTTGGACTGGGTTTTTGCAGGACGAAATGTTGCTCAGAATTTAGAAATTTTTGGTAGCATTGCCGTTGAGTTTTAATATGAAATTACTTCAAAAATTTTTTCAAAAATTTGCCAGTAATACTTTTTTCGTTTTCGCATATTTCTTCTGGCGTTCCAAAACCAATAATGTATCCACCATCGTCACCGCCTTCGGGCCCAATATCAATAACATGATCGGCTGATTTTAATACATCAAGATTATGTTCAATCGTTAAAACAGTATTTCCGCGATCTACTAATCTGTTTAAAACATCTAAAAGTTTTTCGATATCGCAATTGTGTAAACCGGTTGTTGGTTCATCAAGAATGTACATTGTATTTTTACCGCGTTTTGCAAGTTCGCTTACGAGTTTTATTCTTTGTGCTTCACCACCAGAAAGTGTAGTTGAAGGTTGACCAAGTTTTATATAATCAAGTCCAACTTCTTTTAGTAACTGTAAACGCTTATGTATTTTTGGAAATGTTTTAAAAAAGTCTAAAGCTTGCAGAACGGACATATCTAAAATTTCTGAAATATTTTTATCTTTATATTTAATTTCTAATGTTTGTTGATTGTAACGTTGGCCTTTGCAGGTTTTACATTGAACAATAACATCTTCTAAAAAATGCATAGAAACTTTTATTGTTCCGTCACCATTGCATTCAAAACATCTTCCATCAGAAACGTTAAAACTAAATCTTCCAGGTTTGTAACCACGAAGATTGCTTTCTGGCAAACTTGAATAAAGATTTCTAATTTCATCAAATATTCCAAGGTATGTTGCAGGGTTAGATCGAGGAGTTCTTCCAATTGGACTTTGATCAACCATTACAACATTTGATAACTGTTTAACACCTTCGAGTTCATCGAGGTGTGGTGCAAGTGCGTATCCGCGTGCAAAGTAATTTTGTAAGGCAGGAGAAAGTGTTTGAACAATCAGGCTACTTTTTCCTGATCCAGAAACCCCAGAAACGGCAACAAAAACACCAAGCGGAATTTCTGCATCAACATTTTTTAAGTTATTTGCATTTGCGTTTTTTATTTTCAAAAAACCTATAGGTTTTCTTCTTTGTTTTGGAGTTTCAATTTTTCTTTTTTCAGAAATATAAGAACCAGTTAAAGAATTTGGATTATTCCCTAATTCTTGAGGTGTTCCAACTGCTGTTATTTCTCCTCCTAAAATTCCTGCTTGTGGTCCAACATCAATTAAATAGTCAGCAGATTTTATTGTGTCAATATCATGTTCTACAACAAGAACCGTATTTCCTTGATCTCGCAGTAATTTTAAAGTTTTTATTAAACGATTATTGTCGCGTTGATGTAAACCAATACTTGGTTCATCTAAAATATAAATAACACCACTTAATGCAGAACCTATTTGTGTTGCAAGTCTTATTCTTTGACCTTCTCCACCAGAAAGTGTTCGGGCTGTTCTTGATAACGTTAAATAAGAAAGTCCTACATTATTAAGAAATGTTAATCGGTTTACAATTTCTCTTAATAATGGTTTTGCGATTTCTTGTTTTTCATCATTTAATTTTAAGTTTTCAAAAAAGACTAAAGTATTTTGGATTGAGAGCTGCGAAATATAATGAATGTTTTTATTATCAATTGTTACGGCAAGCACTTCATCTTTTAGTTTTTGTCCATTGCAATAGGTGCAAAGTTTTTCTTTTGCATATTTTCCAAAGTGATCGGGATATCTTGATTTCCAATGATTATCGTCATCTTCATCCCATGGCCATTCTTGAGTAAAACCTAAACCGTGACAATTTGTACATGCACCGATTGGTGAATTAAAAGAAAAAAAACGTGGTTCAAGTTCGGGAAATGATTTTACACATTTTAGACAAATTCTATGCGATGAATAAGTTTGAACTTCATTGTGTTCATCTATGACGCTACAAATACCGCCATTTGCTTTAAATGCTTTTTCTATTGCTTCTTGCAATCTTTGTTCATCATCTTTTGTAACTTCAATGTTATCAATTAAAATACTTATATTGTGTTTATATGTTTTTTCTAATTTTAAATCTTCGATTTCTTTTTCATCGGTAAAGCGGTATTTCTTTTTATCTATTAAGAATCTATAAAAACCTTGTTCAAAAAAACTATTGAGTTCTTTTTTGAATTCACCTTTTTTTTCTACTGCTATCGGAGCTGCGATTGTAATGGTTCGATTTAAAAATTGTCGCAAGATTGTTTGGGTTATTTTTTCGGGAGATTCGGAATTAATTGTTGATTTACAAGAAGGACAATGTGGAGTTCCAACTCTTGCAAATAAAACGCGAAGATAATCATAAATTTCTGTAATGGTTCCGACGGTAGAACGAGGATTGTATCCGACAGTTTTTTGTTCAATCGCAATTGCGGGACAAAGTCCATCGATTTTTTCTACATTTGGACGTTTTGATATTCCTAAAAATTGACGTGCATAAGAAGAAAGAGATTCAACGTAACGTCTTTTTCCTTCTGCGTAGATTGTATCCAAAGCAAGTGAACTTTTACCAGATCCTGATGGTCCGGTAATAACTACAAATTGGTTTTTTGGTATTTCTACGTTGACCGATTTTAAATTATGTTCTTTTGCTCCGAAAATTTTAATGGTATCTTTTGTCATGATATTTAATGCCCCCGCAAAAATTTATTCTTTATCTGTCTTTTAATTCATTTTATAAATTGAACGTTTTTTTTCAATATGTAAGTAAAAAAGGCCGAAATTAGAAAAAATTATGGGTGTTTTTTTGTGCAGAAACAATGTTTTCTTGAAAAAAACGTATTGCTTGTTATAATTCGAGTTCACTTTTTTGTTTGGGGTTTATTGTAAAAATTAAAGAAAGTTTAATATGTCATCTTCAAATTCACTGCTAAAAAAGATTTTTATTCTCAATTTAATCGGTATTAATTTTTCAAGTTTTTTATTTTCTGTTGATCCTACTGAAATAGCTGCTTCATTGCAAAACAAAAAAGATAAATATGGTCATTCTGTTTTTTCAGGTTTTAGAAATCCAGCAGCAGAATTAAATGCGGAACGAGAATATAGAAAAGATTTAAAAAGAGATAAAGAAGAACTCATGAAGGAGAGTGTTGCGTATCAAAAGAGCTTGGCAGAATTAGAGCAGCAACGAAATAAAGCTGATGTAGATCAAGTAGAACTAGAAAGTAAAATACAAAAAACAATAGAAGAAATAAAAGATAAACAACAAGAATTAGATTGGGTGGAGGCATATTTGATAGATGACTCTTGGGGTAAAATATTCTTTTCTGCGTTTGTAGGAAGTAATTCAAAATTGATTGATAAATCTCATTTTAAAACACCCCTTGAAGGTTTGTATAAAGGTATTGCTTATAGTGGTCTTGTTCCTGTTCAAAAAGCGTTGGGTCGCACTATGGAGACTTATGTTAATCGTTTTTTTGATGGCACGTTTGGTAAAGTTGAAGAGTTTGTATCTTTTATTTATCGATTAATTTTCCATAAAGGTTTAACACCATTTGTTTCTCAGGAAATAATTGCCTGGAAAAAACTTATTGGGAGCGATTTGCGGCAAATTGAATTAATGATTAAAAATGCAGAAAAATTTGATTCTCGTGGAAGGTCTGAAATTTTGCGTGAATATGAAGAAGAAGAGAGTGAAAAACATGTTATTAATTTGTGGCAAGATTTTATAGAAGATTTAGCAATTACGTACGAAGAATTGGCTGAAGAAATTGAAATTAGAAAAAATTATTATAGAAAAAATAATAATGGTTATGGAATTGTAAATTGTGCAAATCGTTTACAGAATAAATTGTTAAAAACAAAAGATATATTCTTAAGCGTTAAGTCGTTGAAAGATTTAGCAAACTTACCAGAATCGAAGTCAATTGTTCCAACAATGCAAAAATCTTTTGATAACTATTTTGATAATTTGGGTGATCTAATTAAGCCTTTAAGTGATAAAAAAAGTCCTGTAACCGGATCGGGTAGTAATTATAGCAGTGATAATAGATACAATGATTCTAGCTCATATTCTGGTAGTGCATATCCATATTCAAGATCGGCAGATTATTAATTTATGGTATTTAGAATATTATTTTTAAATTTATTTTTTATTAATTGTTTTTCAAGTTTTGTGTTTTCTTTTGAGACGCAAAACATTGCAACATTAACTGAAGCATTAAATGTTGCAAAACTTTCACCAGAAAGAATAGAAGCCAAAAAAGAATTTTTCAAAGAAATTTTTGAAAAAAGCAGGAAATTTAGAAAAACAGTTTATGTTGCAGGTGCAGCTTCTGTTGTTGGTGCGGGTGCTTATTGCGGATACAGATATTTTAGTAAAAGCGATTCTTCTAAATCTTCTTTAGATGAAGGTATTGCAAAAAATGTGACTAGTGGTGATGCTCCGAGTATTAATAAAGAAAATTTTTTTGATACTTATTTAAAACATAAATTGAATAAGAGAGATTATATTTTAAGAAAAGATGGTTTTTGGGGTTTCATGCATCACGAGTTTAATAAAGGAATGGGTGTTGCTCTTGCTGCTGCGCTAATTTCTCCAATATTTTTGATGCAGTCAAAATTTTGGGGATCTTTATCAGATCAATTTATGCAATTATGGAACGGAAATGAAAAAGAACGCTTTTTATTAATACAAAGACATTTGGGAACGAATGTAGATTTATTACATTTGTTTTTTAATGATAAAGATATTCTTTGTGATAAAAGTGAAATTAGTGATAATTATTCTGTATTTATTGATTCTGTAGAAACTTTGATCGCTTTTGTTTTAGTAAAGTTAGAACTTGCACAAAATGATCAGCAAAATTCTTCTTTGGTTGCTATTTTTAATTCTCAGGTAAATTTAATATCAAAAATGAACAATTTTTCTTGTGAATTTCAGGATGTTTTAAACAAGTCGGATAAGTTTTTTGGGGTTGAGCAGGCAAATGCATTGTGGGAACCATTCAAGCAATTGAATAATCAACTTATACGTTTTTCAAACTTATGTTTTTCTGTTTTTTATGAAAATAATTAAACTTTTTTTAATTTCTTATTTTTGTTTATTTACTTTTTCGAGCAAGCTCGTTGCTGATGATTTTGATTTTGAGCAGCTTTTTTCTCAATTTATGCAAAATATGAATAACGATACAAATAATTTAACTGATGATGACGATTTAGATCTTGAAAATAGTAAGAATTATGAAAATAATAAAAACTTTGAAGTAGTTCAAAAGCAATCAGATTTTGTTTTTAAAAAATTTGAAGATCATTTATCAAAATATTTTCCAAAAGTTTTTTTGATGCGAGAAAGATTTTTGGAAAATATGACGCCTAAAGATATAGCAGCGGCTTTACAGCAAATTGTTGATATGTTGCACGATAAGTCTTGGTTGTATGTTGAATATATCTTTAGGCCATTAGATAAGATTTTAAAGAAAAATAATTTAAAAGAAGAATGGAAAAAAGACGGATACAATAATCAGTTTTTAATAGATTTCTTTAAAGACAAAGAAATAAAAAAATGGTTGAAATCTGGTGGCGGTTATTATGAATATATTGCAGATCAGCTTAGTTTTTATTGTGAATTTATAGATAAAGCTAGAATTGATAAAGAAACCGGAAGAGTTTTTTTAGAAAAAGATTTTTGGCAAGATTTGGAATTGTTTTATAGACCATCCACTCAAAAACAAAAAGTTAAATCTGAAAAATTAAAAGATAATTGGGTTAAAAATGGCATTACAGTACACGAGCAACTTTATGTATTTACTTTTGATTATTTTGCCAAATTATTTTTAGAAGGAATTTTGAATAAAGATTTAACAATGTCGAATAGGTTTTTTAATGATTTAAGAAAACTTATAAGTGATTGTAGTGGTTCTTGTTACGAGGCGAAATATAAAGAGTATTTAAAGACCTATAAAGAACTTTTAGAAAAATTAAAACAAAAGGGGTCAGATGTCTTTTTGACCGATTCGCGTAATGGGAGGGAGCATGAGCTGCAATTTTAAAAAGATATTTTTGTTTGTTTTTATATTTTTTTCTACTTTAAATTTTCCATTAAATTCTGAAATAACTTATAAAGATTTTATTGAAAGTTTTATTCAGCATTACGAATTTAACGCAGAAGGGCGATACGCTCATGAATATCATCCAGCACTTTTGGATAGAACAGCAAAAAGTTTAGATGAATTAGAAAGTGAAATTTCAAAAAGCGATTTAAATTTAGCGGGACGCATTATTATTTGCGGTTATGAAGAACATGGCGTCCCTTCTTATTATCCTGATTTTAGACGTTCAGAAATTGATGATGAAGCAAGTTCAAAAAATAATGCAGGCTGGTCGCTTAGGTTACACAACCGTTTTGGTTTTATGACAGGTTTTTTGTTCAAAGATTTTGATTATTATGCGCAACATTGGTTTGCAGGAAAAAATAATATTTTTGAACATATCGATTCAGAAGATATTGAAATTTTTAATGATAAAGCAACTATTTTCCAAGAACATGCTTTTGGAGAGGCTTTGCCTTTAATTTTTCAGGCTCAAGTTAATGTTGCAAAACAATTTAAGCAGCAAAATTATAGAGGAATTTTTCAGGAACTAATTAAGTTTTGGCATTGTCTATATAAAGGTGGAGTAAAGGTTGGAAATAAACAAATTGCAGGAACGCAAGATATTTTATTTTCTATAGAATATGCAAAACATCTTGTAAGATCCAATTTGCCCCTTTTTAAGTTTTACGTTGGCCCCGATATAACTTATCCAATTGAGATTTCTGCTGTTCAAGCGAAAGATGCAACTTTGCATGCACAAAGTTTTGTGAAAAAAATGTCCGAAAATTTATTGTTGGAACATAAAAAATCTACGGCATACATTTTTTGTAGTTTTGTTGATGGTGTTGGAAAAAGTACAATGCTCGGAAATATTAAAAATAATTTAAAATTTGGTTCGGATGTAGAAAATTATGAACGCGTTGATAATTCATCTTCGCAGCTAGCAGAAGTTTTTAAATTAAGGGAAAATATTTTCGTTGCGGATTTACCGGCGCAAGTTAGTCATTTTACATATAAACCGGATGGCCTTGTTTATGTTGGGGTTGGAAGAGAAATACCCCAGGAATTAATAGAAGAAGTTCAAGGTTTTGTGCGCCAAAATAAAGAAAAATTCAAATCAGAGTATGATAATTTATTTATAGAAGTAAAAAATATTATAGATAAAGAAGGTTATTTTTCTGAAAAGTTAAATGATCGAAATTTCCCTGAAAAAACTTTTCTCAAGAATGTTTTTTTAACAAAAAAAGAACGAACAAATAGATGGATTCCATTTGATTATAAAAATAAAAGTTATGTTTTTAATTATTATGAACCTTATCAGGTAAGAGTTTTAACTCCTCTAGGTTTTGCACAATCTGAAGGTTTGAAAAATATAGAAACAGAACAAATGTTGTTTTTTGAAGGTGTTCGTTTGCCTTTTCCGTATGGATACTTTATTTCTGATCTTGTAAAAAAATTAAAAGACAACGGCATAGAAGATGTTGTTTTTGTTGATTTCGTCAGCATGTATCCTCGTTCTTCGCGAGAAAATATTAGAGTTAATTATTTACTGCAACAAATGTCTTTTTTGGATAATAATTTTGATCCAAAATTTAGTTTATATAGAGATTTTGTAAATGAAGCAGAATTATTTTCTATATTAAAAAGTGATAGTTCTTATCAAAAAATATTAAATTCTTATCGTTTAGAAACTTTAAGTCGTCTTGCATTATTTAAAATTATTGTAGAAAGAGAATACGGCGATCTTGAAGGTTTTTCTTTGTCAAAATTAACAGATCTTATTAATTTGCAGATTAGTCAAATTCTGCAGGCTGAAAAAAAATTACTTGATGATTTAACTTATACAAAACTTAAATCAGAAACTTTTAATCTTGAAAAAATTTATGGATTAACAAAAAATTTTATAAATATTCAGCAATTTTCATTTACTCAAGCAATTGCTTTTTCTGATTATTTGAGCAATTTTTTTGTGAAAAATGTTTTTAACGAAACTCTTAGTGAGCTTTGGCAAGATCCCGGCACAATTCTTGATGATGATTTAAGTATGGATGATGGCGAAATTGATAAAGTTATGACTACAAATAATGGAATTGATGTTCGTGCTTTATATCGTTTTGATTTGGAATGTAAAGATGAACATATGTTAGCACCACTTCTAAGAACGTTGCGTTGTATTTGGTACGCTGCAATTTCTAATTTAATTGATGCAAAAGAATTTGGAGTGGATGAATTTACGTTGGAGAAAGAAAAATATTTTGTTCCTCCTGTATTTTTAAAAAAAGGCGCAAATAATAAAGTTTATTTAATTCAACATTTATTTAAGCCATGGACTGAAGACGTTCCAAAGGATGCAAATAAAATTGAAAAAGAATTTAATCTTTTAAATGTGAAAAATGCTCAATGGGGTGAATTTAAAGATAATGCTTATTGTTTGGATTGGAAAAGTTTAGGGACCAACTCTAAAATTTTTGCATTTGATTTTGATAACTCAACTAATCAAGAATATTACTGGAATAAAACAGAAACAACGGTTATTGTTCAAAACTATCAAAAAGAAATGGATCAACTCTTGGTAATGCCAACAGAAGAATTTTACGAAAAACTAAAAAATAGTTTTAGATGGAAAAGAGATAGTGAGAATATGTTAACTGAAGCTCGCAAAAATGGAGATTATAAAAATAGAAAAGAATCAGAAGATGAAGAATCCGCCGTCGCCAAGGCTATGGCGGACAGGAATAAAAAAGAGAGCGCGTTTGATTATTTTTCTATGAATCAAAAGAAGAAGATCAAGGTTTATTTAGGTTCAGATCAAGATATTTCTGCTGCAAAATTAGTTGTTAAACTTTTAGCATCGCTAGAATTAATTATAAAAGATCCTGATTCTGATATTGGTTTGCGAACCGAGAATAAAGATGATTTTAAGGCAGCGTTAAAAACTATTGAAAAATTAACGCTGCCAAAATATTTCGGAATTCTTTTTGAAGATAATTTATTCGATAATTATGAATACATCGAATCTGTTTTATCTTGATTCGGATGTTTTTTCTCTTTTTAAATATTGTTCAAAATTATCATGACCTGGAGTAGCTTTTGTTTCTTTTACAAATGTTATTGGAGGATAAATAATATTAATAGGAGGAGTTGATGATCTTGAATATTCCGAAGAGAATGAATTTGCATCAAATAAATCTTCTTCCTCTTCGCTTGCTTCTGAAATATATTCTGAAAATAAATCGTGAATTTGAGTTAATAATGAATAAATTTCAGGAAAATATTCATTAGTTTCGGCTCTATTTAAGTTTCGAAACAATATTCTAAATGAACGCTCAAACGCATCTTGGTTGCTTACAAATTGACTTTTGTATTTCAATATTGGTATGTATTTTTCAAAAAAATCCGATATTCCAGTAAGAACTATCATTTTTGGTAGCATTTGTGAAACATGATAATTTTTATTGTAACCCTTTTGACCAATTGTTTTTTGTTGCATTTTTGCAGATTTTTCACAAAGTTGTTTATCTAAAGGTTGAATTAAACCCATTGTTTTTTCTGAGAAAAGGGCAAATCTCTCAAGATTTTTTCTTGTTATCGTGGCCTCTTTGTCTCTGTTGATTCCTAACATTGCTGCGTATTGTGCCGGAATATAAAATTCCATACCCTTTGATATAGAAAAATTCAACATTATTCCAATCGTTAATAAAGATAATAAAATATACTTTTTCATAATATTTCCTTGTTTTTTAATTAAAAACCCCCAAAATTCATATTTTTTCAAGTTAGGGCTTTAATGAATGATAGTAAAAACGTATCCGTTTGAAAATTGCTTAGTTGTATGTATAATTATGAATATATAATTCAGTTTGTAAATTGGGCCGGTAAGGTTTGATTAAATTATTCAAAAAAATAGATTTTTAGTTTGAAAATGAAGGTTTTCATGAAAAAAAGTAAAAAAATATTATTAACTTTGAGCACGTTTTTGTGCGTTTTATTTAGCAATGCTTTGTGCATGGTGAATGAAAATGGTAAGCGTTCCGCTGAAGAAAAACAAACCGTTGCTTTAGATGGCAGCAAAAGGTTTAGGCCTGATAGTTTTGTTAGATCTGTTTCTGATATTGGTAATAGTTTTTTAGAAAGAGTACAGAGAGAACGTGAGATAGCAATACAAAATGCAAAAATACAAAATGCAGAAACAAGACCTAGAATAAAATCAACTATTAATTCGGAAGCTTTTGTTTTAGCTATTGAAGAAGCAAGGGCTGAATTGCAACAGGAAGAAGAAAGATCAGAACAAAAGTTGCAAGATGCTTTTATAAAAGAAGCTGTAGATATTTCACCAAAATTAAAAGAACTTATATTTGATAAAACAAATGAAGAATTTATTCTTAATTATTTTGTGGGGTTATATCATGAAAATAAATAAAAAATTATTTTTGCTTTTTAGCTTAATTTTATCATTTAATTTTGTTAGCTCGTCTTTTGCAATGGAACAACGTTTAGTGAAAAAAACAGAAGTTTCTAAATTGGAAAAACTTTTTTCGCATGATTATGTTTCAACTGAAGAGTTTATTCATTTTTCAGTTAGAGCTTTGGCCAAAACTTTGAGCACTAAACCTCATTTTTTGAATGCAATTATTAATGACATTAAAAGTAATCTTGATGTTAGTGATGGGCGAGCTTACGAAGAGTTTGGAGCGATGTTGTGTGGTTTTTATACTCAACTATTTGAATCTTTTACAGATAATTTTAGACCCTTGGCTCTTTATTCTTTAAATTTGTTTAATAATTTATTATTGCTTGAAGGTAATAAGTTTAAAATTACGGATGTAATGGATTTTCAAGAATATCTTGCAATTATAACTTTTATATCGTTTAAATTTTTAATAGATGATGCATCGGCTTCTGAAACATTATCTATTAAAGAATTATTACTTGTAGATGGTTTTAATTGGAAAAGCAAAGAACGTGAAGTTTTAAATTTATTAAAATATGAAGTTTTTTTATCAAAAGAAAAAATTGAAGAATTTGTAAATACCAATTTTTAGTTAATAAAAAAACCCGCTGATGTGAAGTCAGCGGGTTTTTTTATATTTGTGAATATAATTTGTTTTCAAGAATTTATTCCATTTCAAACATTTCTTCTTGATCGTCTTTTGTTAGTTCTTTATATGCATCAAAAATAGTATCTAATTGTTGCTCTAAAAAGTTTAACCTGTACATGTTTGAGCTGAATTCCACCTTTTTATTTTTTTGTGCTGCTAACAGTTGAGCTATGTTATTCATATTTTCTAACTTATTTATTTCAACCTTGATATCTTCTAGATAATCCGTTATTCGATGAATTCTCTCTCCTAGATTTTCAATTTTTTCTTCCAGATCTTGTTTTAATTCCTTATATTTATCATCAATTTCTTTCCCTGATGCATCTTCTTCAATACCAAGTATATTGTGCCATTCATTTGCTTTTAAAACATTTGGACTAGTTAATTGAATTAAAAATAATATTGCAATCAATAAAAGTTTTTTCATTTGTTTTTCCTGTTTACTTAAGATTTTTTGTATTCCTGTTAAATTATATCTTCTAAAGTTAATTTTAATAAATTTTTGTAGGAATTTATGGCAATTGAGAAAATAACACCTTTGATGAAACAATATTTTGATATTCGTTCGCAATATCCGGATGTTGTTTTGTTTTTTCAGGTAGGTGATTTTTACGAATTATTTTTTGAAGATGCAAAAGTTGTTTCTGCTTTTTTAGCAATTGCTCTTACAAAAAGAGGAAAAAATAACGGTAAAGATATTCCGCTTTGCGGAGTTCCCATTCATGCACTAAATCATTATTTAACAAAACTTATAAAGGGTGGTTTTAAAGTTGCAATTTGTGATCAACTTACAAAACCTCAACCCGGAACAGTTGTTGAACGCGGAGTAACACAAGTTTTTACACCCGGAACTTTAACAGATAGTTTGATGCTTGACGAAAAGTCGGCAAGTTATCTTTTTTCTTTTTTTCCTACAAAAGATAGTTGGGGATTAGTTTTTACAGAACTTTTAACTGCACAACTTTTTGCAACGCAAGTTCCTGCAGGTTCTTATAAAATTCTTGAATCTGAATTATCACGCTTTTTTCCTGATGAAATTATTTTACCAAACGTAAAAGGTTTTAAATCTTTTAATTCTTATTTTAGCCAACTTGGATATTCAACAAGTTTTGCTGATTATGAGCAAAATCCAAATGATGATTTTGTTGGTCCTGCAATTGCAACAGCTTGGATTGAAAAACAATTTAATTCAAAAATTTTAAATATTTTGCAAAACCAACCTGCAATAAATCATACACTGCAAGCTCTTTATTTTTATTTAAAGAAAAACCAAGAAAAAGCATTAGATCAATTTAAAAATGTTCAGTTTTATAATCCCGACGATTATTTAATTCTTGATCCTTCAACACAAAAAAATCTTGAAATTGCAAAAAATAATCAAGATTCAACCAGAAAAAATACATTACTTTTTGTGATGGATAAATCAAAAACATCAATGGGAAGTAGAACAATCAAAAAATGGTTAGCAAGACCACTAGTTGAACAAAGCAAAATTTTACAACGACAAGAAGTTGTTGTTGCCCTAAGCAAAAAAATTGATGTTATGCAACAACTCGAACAAGAATTAAGTCAAATCAATGATCTTGAACGAATCATTGGTAGAATTGCTTTGCGTCGTGCAACATTGCAAGATTATTTAGCATTAAAAGATTCGTTAAAAATATTGCCCCAATTAAAAAATATTTTGCAGAAAAATTTTGATTTATTTTTAACTAATCTAATTAGCGAAAAGTTTTTAGATTTTTCTCTTTTAGTTCAATTTCTTGATTGCAGTTTAAATGATGATAATATCCATAAATATTTTATAAAAAATGGTTTTGATTTAGAACTTGATCGGTTACGTAATTTGGTTTCAAACGCGCAACAAGAAGTATTGAAGCTTGAACAAAAAGAGGTAGAAAAAACTGGAATTTCTAGTCTTAAAATTAGATACAACCATGTGAGCGGTTATTACATTGAGGTTACAAATCCAAATTTAAATCTTGTTCCAGAAAATTATATTGAGCAACAAAAATTAGTGAATCGAAAAAGATTTGTAACTCAAGAATTAAAAGAACTGGAGCGCGAAATATTTAAAGCGCAAAATGAAATAGAAGTTGTTGAACAAAAAGTTTACGACAAAGTTAAAAACGAAGTTGAGCGCTATTTGTCAAACTTGCGACAAGTTGCACAATCACTATCGTACATGGATGCGTTATATAGTTTTGCCGTTATTGCTTACGAAAATAATTATGTTCAACCAATTTTTAATGATAAACATGAAATTATAATAAATTCAGGAAGACATTCGGTTGTTGAACAAAAATTAGAAAACAATTTTGAACCAAATGATACAAATTTAATTGATGCAGAATCTTTGTGGTTGATAACTGGACCAAACATGGGTGGTAAATCAACATATTTGCGCCAAGTCGCGCTTATTTGCATTATGGCGCAATGTGGCAGTTGTGTTCCAGCTAAAAGTGTAAGTTTGCCGATTTTGGATCGTATTTTTACTCGAATTGGTTCGGGCGATAATTTGGTTGAAGGGAAAAGTACATTTTTGGTCGAAATGGAAGAAACCGCAACAATTTGCAGTCAGGCTACAAAAAATAGTTTTGTAATTTTAGACGAAGTTGGAAGAGGAACAAGTACTTTTGATGGCATTGCTCTTGCGCAATCTATTATTGAATATATTTTTTGCAAAGTTGGTGCAAAATGTTTGTTTGCAACTCATTATCATGAGTTAACATGTTTGCAAGAAAAATTCGATGGAATTAAAAATTATTACATGATGAGCCGCAAATCTGGAAATCAATTAATCTTTTTGCACAAAATCGCAAAAGGCATTGCGCAAGGCAGTTTTGGATTGGAAGTTGCAAAACTTGCACAATTGCCTCAAGAAATTATTAAAAGAGCTGATGATATTCTTAAAAAAATGCAAAACAAATCTAATGTGCTAAATAATCAGCAAAATTCGAATACAAGTTTTTCTGATGCTCAAAAAAACTTATTTAATCACGATCAAGATGCGTTAAATCAAAAAGTTGAAATTTTAGAACAAGAACTTTTCAAAAAAGAGGAAGTTCTCAAAAAAATTCAAGATGTTGATTTGGATGATTTTTCGCCCAAAGATGCATTCGACTTTTTATGGAATATCAAAAAAGAGATTAAATAATTTTTTTCCTAATCACATCAAAAATTTCATTTTCATGTTGTTCAACAATATGTTTTGTTAATCCAGAAAGTAATTTGGATTGTTGTTTTGAATAAAAAAAGTTTGGCGCCTTACAAAATAGTGCTTTTTGTGGATCAAACGTTTTTGAATAACTTAAGTCTTTTTTTAATTGAATATAAATTATTGTTGGGACTGTTGAATCGTTTTCATCTTTGAATACTGCAAAGTTTTTGTTTTTTGCGATTTTATAATCGATTGGCGGAAATTTTTGATTCTTTTGTTTTGCTTGTTTCTCTGATTCTTTTAACCAAAAATTTGAAGCAGAAAATCTTTCTGAAGTATTATCTACAATTATAATAATATCCGAATGTCTTTTTTTTTGCAGTAGCGAATCAACTGGAAGATTACAATAATATCCACCATCTACAACAGAAAAATGACTTAAGTTTTTTATTGGTGAATATTGCATTCCATAAGTAAAGTTTGCAATTTGTGCTGGAAATATTTTTTTATTTACCCAGAAGTTATTTCCTATTTTTTCTTCAGTAGTTTTAAGAATCTCTTGTATTTCTTGTTGGTTAAGCGTTACAGCAATTCGTCTGATGCTATCTTTAAAGCTTGCGCTAAATGCAGAACCAAATATTCCCATTAAAAAACCTAGAGATTTTTCTTGTGATGGAATATTAGATTTTCCATTATAAAACTTTTTTCCAAATGCTTTAATGTTAATCGAACTATCAAGATATGGAGATGCAACATAATTTGGTGTAAATTCTAACCATTGATATCGATGTTTATCAAACTGACTCACCGCTGTAAATATTGGATATGGATAATTTCCAGCGTCAATTTTTTGTTCAAGATCAGAAAGTTTTAAATTGAATTTCTCTTGTTTAAATTCATCTAAAAGAAGATTTGCTAAAAATACTCCATACAAATCGACTACAGATGTTTTTTGATTGTATTTTTGTTTAGTTTGCTTGATTTTAAAAAATTCAGAATACGCATCAGTTATAAAGTTTTTAATCTCTTTTAGGTTACTGATATTAATATGAGTTATTTTTCTTAAATTATTAAAGTGATCTAATTTTAATATTAATTCTTTTGTGAATGTTTTTGCGTTTTTTTGACTAAGAATCCAAGGGATTACAAACCATGTTGAACCAGAAAGAGTTGTTATGTGACTGGTTAAATCGAGTAAACCTATTTTTTGTGCACCGCATAGAAAACCAGCGGTTGCGAGCATTGATCGGAATCCACCACCACTACAACAAATAGATATGGTTGGTATTTTTTTTGTATCAATACTTATATTAAATTTATCTTCAAGATTTTTTTTAATATAAATTTTTCTTTTCTTAAGTATGTTATTTTCTTTTTTTATTGCATATGAATAATTCTGAACAAACATTGTACTATTTCACCTAAGTTTGAGAATTAAATTTATTTAAAAAGATTTCCTTAAAAGATAATTCTAGATAGATTTAAAAAGTTAAACAAGTCTAAAAAAAAATTTTGGGAAGTAAGTAAGATGATGATGGTGCGATATATTTTATGTGGTTTGACGTATGGAAGAATATTTTCTTCTGATTTTCTAAACAATTAAACTTTTTATCACATCAAAAATTTCATTTTTGTGTTGTTCAACAACATGTTTTGTTAATCCAGAAAGTAATTTGGATTGTTGTTTTGAATAAAAAAAGTTTGGCGCCTTACAAAATAGTGCTTTTTGGGGATCAAAAGTTTTTGAATAACTTAAGTCTTTTTTTAATTGAATATAAATTATTGTTGGGATTGTTGAATCATTTTCATCTTTAAATACAGCAAAGGTTTTATTTTTTGCAATTTTATAATCGATTGGCGGAAATTTTTGATTCTTTTGTCTCGCTTGTATTTCTGCTTGTCTTAACCAAAAATTTGGAGCAGAAAATCTATCTGAAGTATTATCTATAATTATAATAATATCCGATTGTCTTTTTTCTTGCAGTAGCGAATCAACGGGAAGATTACAATAATATCCACCATCTACCACAGAAAAATCGCTTTCTGTTTTTATTGGTGAATTTTCCATTCCATGGGTGAAGTTAGCAATTTGTGCTGGAAATATTTTTTTATTTGCCCAAAAATTAGTTTCAATTTTTTCTTCAGCCGTTTTAAACAATTTTTGTATTTCGGGTTGATTAATCATTTCTGCAATTCGTCCGATGCTATCTTTAAAACTTGTGCTAAATGCAGAACCAAATATTCCCATTAAAAAACCTAGAGATTCTTCTTGCGATGGAATATTAGATTTCCCGTCATAAAACTTTTTTCCAAATGCCTGAACATTTATTGAACTATCAAGATATGGCGATGCAACATAATTTGGAGTAAATTCTAACCATTGATATTGATATTTATCAAACTGACTAACAGCCGTGAATATAGGATATGGATAATTTCCAGCGTCAATTTTTTGTTCAAGATCAGAAAGTTTTAAATTGAATTTTTCTTGCTTAAATTCATCTAAAAGAAGATTTGCTAAAAATATTCCATACAAATCGACCACAGATGTTTTTTGATTGTATTTTTGTTTGATTTGCTTGATTTTAAAAAATTCACAATACGCATCAGTTACAAAGTTTTTAATCTCTTTTAGATTACTCATGTTGATGTGAGTAATTTTTTTTAGATTATTAAAGTGATCTAATCTTAATGTTAATTCTTTTGTGAATGTCTTTGCGTCTTTTTGACTAAGAATCCAAGGGATTACAAACCATGTTGAACCAGAAAGAGTTGTTATGTGACTTGTTAAATCGAGTAAGCCTATTTTTTGTGCACCGCATAGAAAACCAGCGGTTGCGAGCATTGACCGGAATCCACCACCGCTACAACAAATAGATATGGTTGGTATTTTTTTATTATCAAGATTTATATTAAATTTATCTTCAAGACTTTTTTTACTATGAATTTTTCTTTTGTTGACTATGTTATTTTCTTTTTCTAT
>DAOVNS010000058.1 GCA_030630075.1 bacterium
TGTCAAACCAAAGTGAAAAGTTCCGGTTTTGACCAAAGTAATAATTTCCGGTTTACATATACTTTTATCCAAAAAGGGAAGGACTTAGCTTTCTTCTCCAGGGATGATCTTTTGCTGGCCGCCACAACTTGACGGGTCGATCTATATCTCTATTAGGAGATTTGATTGGGCGAGTTCTAATCTCAGCAAAGCTTAGCCTTACTTTCCTTATCGAAAGAGAAACAGCTCCTCTCGGTTGCTCACTAATTGTAATTTTATCTTTGGGTTTAATAATTGTTTTTTGCTGGCTATTTAATTGAAACATTCTTTTTTTATAGCGAACAACAAAATCATTTTGAAGAATCCTTTCTTCCTTAATGCAAAAGATATTGTCAAGATCAAAGCTTTTGTAAGAGCGATGCACATCATGTTTAGAAGCAGCTATTACTGCAAATTTTTTGTTGTGAAGAGCAACATATTTATGTTGCACAAACTTATTGGCATCTGCGATTGAAGAAATGCCTGCAAGTCTAAATTCTTTAACTAGTCGATCTTGAAGTGTTGCGTTGGCTCGTTCAACGCGACCTTTTGCTTGAGGGCTGCGGGCATGAATTATTTCAATATCTAATTCATCAAGCGCCCGCTCAAATTGAGTTGTTTTTTCATGATCAGCGTTATTCAGATTTACATGAAATACGCTTCCATAATCAGTGTAAAAAGAGCTTGGTCTACCAAAGCTAGAAATATAGTTTTTTGTTGAACACATCAAGCTTTCGTTGGACTCACTTTTTGCAAACTCAAGCCAAACTATCTGACTTGTGGCATCATCAATAAATACTAGCAATGTGCATTTTGAAGCACGTCCCTCAAACCAATCATGAATTGAACCATCAAGCTGAATCATTTCCCCAAAGAATTTCTTTCTTGCCCTCCATTGGCGATGTTTAATTTTACGTTTTCTTCGAATCCATAAACCCTCTTTTATCATTTCTTTTCTAAGCGTTTCATTGCTTACTTTTATATTATAAATCTCGTAAAGCTTCTCTGATGCAAACGTTGGGCCAAAATCCTTAAAATCTCCTTTTAAAAGATTTATGGCATTTTCTCTTTCATTTTTGCACCATTTGCGATTGCTTCGACGACCGCGATTTTTGTGTATTAAGCCTTTTGCTCCATTCAAAATATAACGTTTAAGTTTATTTCTAACATGCCGATCAGTTAATCCAAGCATTTTAGCCACCGCTATCTGACTGATTTCTTTGTTTTTTAGTTTTTCAAATATCTTAAGCTGGTTGATTTCTTTTGTACTCATAGTAATATTTTCCATAGTTGTTTCCGGTCCCTTTGTTAGACTATGATTTTTGTTGGTATCAAAATCTTAATTTAACAAAAACCGGAACTTTTTACTTTGCGCAACTACCGGAAATTATCACTTTGCGCTAACACACTTTGAGAAAAGAAGTGTTCAAAAATATAACGTTTTTATTTAAAAAACAAGGATCAAGAGGAAATTATGGAAAATAAAAAACATTTTAAAGCATTAATTTTTTTATCATTTATTGTTTTTATAATTATCGGAGCAATTTATATGTCTAAAAAATTTCATTCAAAAGAATACACAAAAGATTCTTTTAATAACCAAAAACATTATGGTTGCCTCTCGGTTGAACAAGCAATAAAAAATAGACGTTCGATAAGAACTTACGAAAAAGCTCAAATAACTAAAAAAGAAATTTTCAAATTACTTTTTGCAGCACAAGGAATAACTAATGAAAAAAACAAATTAAGATCTGCTCCATCTGCAGGAGCAACCTATCCTCTAGAAATTTATGTTGCAGCAGGAAATGTAAAAAATCTTGAACCTGGAATATACAAATATAATCCTATAAAAAATGAAATCAATAAAATTACGTCCGATGACAAAAGACAAGAATTATGTAATTCTTCATTAGGACAAGAATGGATAAAAGAGGCTTGCGCAGTTATTATAATTTGCGCCGACTATAAAAAAACAACTCAAAAATACGGCGACCGCGGCAAACGCTACGTTCACATGGAAGCTGGAGCTGTTGCAGAAAATGTTTATTTGCAATCTCAATCACTAAATATCGGAACAGTTTTTGTTGGTGCATTTGACGATAACGAGGTCAAACAAATTATTAAAGCACAAAATAATGAAGAACCACTTTGCTTGATGCCTCTTGGTAAAATAAATGTTAATAATAAAGATAGGACCAATACTATGGCAAAACAAGCAATTGAAATCGTAGATCTGGACGTTTCAAAACTTATAGCAGAATTAAGTAAAAACTTTGCAGATGAATGGCTTGCTTACTATCAATATTGGCTTGGCGCAAAACTTGCAAAAGGTCCAATGAAAAATTCTGTAGTTGCAGAATTAGAAGAACACGCATTAGATGAATTAAGACATGCACAAATGCTTGCAGAAAGAATAATTCAACTTGGCGAAACTCCTCCAATCAATCCACAAGAATGGTATAAAATTACAGGTTGTGGATATTTAGATCCAAAAGATCCTCATGTAAAAATTTTATTGCAACAAAACATCAAAGGCGAACAATGCGCAATTAGAGGATATAACGAACTTATTAAAATGGTAAAAGATAAAGATTTTGTAACTTATAAACTTGCATCAGAAATTCTTGCAGATGAAGTTGAACACGAAGATGATTTAAAAAATCTTTTGGAAGATATTATTCTTATAAATAAATAATTTTCAGGAGAAAGCCTACTTGAATTACTTCAGGTAGGCTTTTTTATACTTAATGAAATATTTAATAACTTTTTATTTTTTGTTATTAAACTTATTCTTTTATTTCACTATCACTAAAAGCATCATTGAAGTACCTGTAGAACTTTTGTTGGAACAAGATGACCCAACTCTAATTAACAACTTATTACCAATTCTAATTTCAGATATTACAACAATAGATGAACAAATAAACTATCTAAATTCACTAAAAGATTTATCATCCAGACTTAATAATCTACTAATGGAACAAGTTATTATCGCAATAATCGAACGCGGTGAAAGATTAAAGCTTAGAGAAGTGATGGTTGAAATAAAGTTAGATGATGACGAAAGACAAGATGAAAACTCAACTTGTTGTATAAAGTTTTTGGATTGCTATGCTTCGTTCTGTCTAAACTTATGGCTAAAAATCTTAAAATATTTTGACCATGATTTCTTCGGTAAAAATTCATAAAATAAGGCGAATTCGATAATTACGAGAAAGACGATGGGCGTTACAGGATGCTTGTTTTGAAGTTTTTTGTCATCCTGAACTTGTTTCAGGATCTATTAGAAGAAGCTTGTTATATTGTTTGTGGTAGATTGAAAAAAATAATAATAGATCCTGAAACAAGTTCAGGATGACAAAGTGGCTATGTTTTGATTAGATGCATGGATACAAGAATAATTAATTATCGAATTCGCGTTAAAATATGAAAACACAGCTCTCTTTCCCTGCTTCTATTTGTAACAATACAAACTCAAAAATACCTAAAATAGCTCATTACGAAGCACAACCCACACCAACTGAAAACATCTAAAAAGCCTCCATCCAATATCTTTTCTACCATAATTTAAATCCATCAAATAAGCCTACCCGTTTGCACATTCATACATAAGATCTAAAATTAAACTATTAAATGGTTGTTATATTTCAATAAGCTTTAAATGGGAGCTTTATAATGTTATTCACAAGCAAACTTAAGAAATTTTTACTTGGTATTTCTCTTCTAGCTTTAGTTTTTGTAAATTCTATAAATTTATCTGCTAAACAAGCCAACTCTCAAATTGTATCTATTGCAGGTGGACCTAAAGACTATAAAATAGTATCTCTAATAAAAAATCTACTTAACAAGAATTACTACGGCTACAATTATTATTACGATAATGATGATTACAATTTTAATATTAATTCTCTGCACCGTAACTCACCATGCCAATCACTTACACATTTAAAAAAAATAGATAACGATAACCATCCTTATGCTTTTTATTACCTTCAAAACACAGTTAAAAATATAGGCAAGTCAAAAATAGAAAAAATAACAAATAGAGCCTTATCTGAAGAAATCAAAAAACAAGATTCTCACTATGTTTTTTACCACGGACAACCACTAGAGTTTTTACTATTCCAAGATATTTTTAATTTCTTGCACAAAACATTAACTCAAAAAGCATTAAAAAGATTCATAACACTTAGACTTCCAACCAATGATTTAACAAATTATCCAAATGTTCATGCATTTTTATCAGATTTTAATAACTTGATTGACGATTCACAAGATCCGGCACGAAAATTATTGCTGTCTGTTACACCAACATTTTTTGGTGTAAATATGTCCTATTTTTTAGATTCACGGAGCGCTTTTCATATAGACAGGATGTATCTAATACAAAAAGCTTTTGATTTTTTTAAAGTTTTAGATTTATTCGAAAAATATAAAGAAGAAATCATAGAAATACAAAATTATTTAGCTGAATACCATCAAGAAAAAACAGGACTACTTGTACAAATTTTTGTTCCAAAAACATTGGCTGATGAAATAAGTTATAAATCTTATCCAGGAGGAACACCTTTTAATCACTATGCTCCAACTAAAGCAACAGAAGAATTAGAAGCTTCTAAAAACGATCCAACAATTTTAAATCAGCAATTTAGATTATTTTTAAATCCAAACTTATTCTCACAAGAAAATATAATGATGAAACGATATTATAACAAAACTTCGAATACTGAAAAATATAAAGAAGCTGTATCTAAGTTATTTAAAAAAATGGCAAAAGAAATAAATGAAACAAAATAAAATCTTGTTAAAAAAAATATTATTTTTGTTGCTGCTAAAACAAGCAAGTTTATTTTGTTTTAGCAGTCTTCTTAGCTTTAACTATGTAACAATAGAACAACAAAACAATGAGATTTATTTTAATCTAAACGATAATTTTTATAACTATTATTCTTTATCTCCAACACTGGCGTACTTAAAGATTCCAGAATTGAATAGATATGCATTGCAAAACAATAATCAAAATATTAAAGATAATGTTTTAAAAATCGGAACAAATAAAATTGAATCAATTACAAATGAAGCAATCGAAAAAGAAATAGAAATACTACAAAACAACCCGGAGGAATATGTTGTTTTATATCATGCACACAAAAGAGAATTAATTGTTCTACAAGATATCTATAAAAAACTTTATGAAACATTAAATAAAACAAAACTGAATGACTTTGAATTCTTAAGACTTCCAGGTTCAGATTTCAAATTTCAAGATTGTGATGACTTTATCTATTCTCACAAAGCGCAAATTGCCAACAGCTCTTATCCTTTTAATGTTTTTGATAACAATATTAAAGTAAACAAACATATATTATCTACAAATGCATCCATTTTTGGAAACAGTTTATCTTCTGTAAACAAATATAATTCTGAATGTACTTTTAAATATTTTGCAAGATCATCAAACATAACCAACCCAAATTTAATAAATCTTTGCGAAAACATCTTTCCTCTTTTTAGACTTTCGTCAGCATTTAATAAATATAAAAATGAAATAAGTGATTTGATTAACTTACTGGCACAAAATGAAATTAATAAAAGCGACGTTTTGTTGCAAATTTTTATTCCTACAAATTTAAATAATATTTTATACAGAGCAA
>DAOVNS010000041.1 GCA_030630075.1 bacterium
TGTCCGGCAAAAGATGCTTCTGGTAAATCTTCGGCCGTTGCAGAAGAACGAACCGCAACATCACAATTTTTACCATATAGTTTTTCCATTTCTTTATAAGCCTGAACGATTTCTTCTTGTAAATCTTTAGGCAAAGTAGCTTTTTCAATTAAAGATCGAATAGATTTTCCGATCTTGGCAAAAGTTTGTAAATTTTTTCTATTAATTTTTGAAAGTAAATCTTCTATCTTTTTTTCAAGATTATTTTCTTTTAGATGATATCTATATGCATCTGCAGTTACAGCAAAACCTGAAGGAATAAGGACACCCTTTGGAGTTAACTTTTGTATCATCTCACCCAACGATGCATTCTTTCCTCCAACTGATGGAATATCTTTAATATTTAAATCTTCAAGCTTTTTAATATATTCAAAATGTTGATCAGAAGTCATAATTATTTTTCCTTTATAATGCAATTGTCTCAATCATTAGAAACTTTCGCTTCCTTCTTTTATCAAAGTCTTTTTTCCATCAAAAACAATTGCTAGCTTTATAATTTTTTTAATTCCAAGATCTAAAAGTTCTTGTTCGTATTGTTTTTCTTCGATTTGTTTAAGAGCATTTTGTACAGCAGTTTCTAAAGTTTCTTTTCTAAAATGACTTACCTTTTTAAACTCAATAATAATTCCATACTGATTTTTATCTTTTGGAATAATCATAACATCATATCGACCAAAGCCACTTTCGCGATTGGATTTAATATGATGAGTTCCCTGCAAAGTAACCAACATTCCCAAAACAAATGCATGATAAAACTTTTCTGGTTCATCACCTCCAACATCAAACACACTTAAACTTTTTGGAACAAAGCTTGAAAATATTTCTTGAAATATATCAAGATCACCATCAATTAAACTTTTGAGCATCTTTTGATATAAATTGAAATCAAGGCCAGTTTTTAACCACTCAAAAACTATTTCCTTAAAAAAAGAATAAACTTCTGTATTTGGAATTTTTAAGTTGCAATATTGCAAACCATCTTCAAAAAAACAATTCGTAAAAGTTAAGTAGCCACTAAAAAGCATAAAACTCCAAACAATATCTCCTCCAGAAAATACCTGCTGAAACGAAATACTTTCTTTAATTGTTTTTTTAATATCAATTCTACCTAATAATGTTTCAATATCATTTTTTAAATTAAGATCACCTTTAAAAAAAAGTTCTTTTATAATGTCGTTATTGCTTGTATTAATCCAATACGGCTGAGTAGCTCCATCGTTTTTAACTAAATTAATAATTGACCATGGATTATAAATTGTTTTATTTCCAACTTTATACCCGTTATACCAACTTTTAATATTTTCATTTTTGTTCTGGATAGAATAATCAGAAAGTATTTGTTGCACTTCAGATTCTGTTAATCCAAATTTATCGGCATAAAGATTGCTCAATAGAGAACAGACTTCCAAATTATTTAATCCACTAAAAATACTTTCTTTTGCTACACGCAAAATTCCTGTAAAAAGACTAAAACTAAGGTCCGAATTATCTTTAACACCGGCACTTAAAAATATTCGCATAAAGTTAATAACTTCATCGTAATATTTGTTTAAAAATCCAGAATGAATTGGGGCATCGTATTCATCAATCAATATAATCGGCTTTTTTTTGTAATAACGATGAAGATAAGACGAAAGATTTTTTAATGCATTTCCAAAAACTGATTGATTTGCCTGACGAGAAAGTATTTCAGTGAAATCTTTTTTTTCTCTAGCACTTAAAAGATCACCTTGTAGCAAATAATCGCACCGTTGGAACTCCTTTGAAACAAGATCCTTCATATTATTATAACAATTGGTCCAATTAAGATCTTTTACATCTTTAAAAGTCAAGTAAATTACTGGGTATTGGCCCTGATGTTTTATATATTCAGGTTCTTTTGAAATTTTCAGATTATCAAAGAGATGTAATTTTGATTTTTTTGTTTTTTCAAAAAAACATTTTATCATTGAAAAATTTAATGTTTTTCCAAAACGTCTTGGTCTGGGAATAAGAGTAACAGCAGCACCACTATCAAGTATTTCTTTAATTAATAAACTTTTATCCACAAAGTAATAATCTTGAGTCATTATTGTTTCAAAATCACTTATCCCAACGGGTAATTTTTTTCTTCTAATTCCTGTCATGATTATTTTTCCTTACCTATCTTAATCCCATTTTTTTAATTATCTATTTAAAAATCTAGAAAAAAGTAATTCTACATACTATTATTAAAAACAAAAAGGAACATTGTGTGTAAAAAAATACTTTTTGTTGTATACGATGGAATACAAAATTCCGTTTTTTCCAGTCAAGTAATCCAACCTTTGCAAAAGCTCATAAATAAAGACAATAAAGTAGAAATTACAATAATATCGCTTGAAAAGAAAAAAGTTGCTCGAAACATTTTAAAAACATTAAAATCGAACAACACCAAAATTAAATTCATAATCCTACGCAAAATGCCACTTCCAACAAAGTTTAGTCTGAAATTTGCAAGTTACCAACTAAAAAAATTGCTCAAAGATTTAACTTTCGATCAAATTGTAGCACGAGGCCCATTGGCCGGATGGATTGTAACAAAAACATTGTCCAAAATTAAAAAAGAAAATGTTCTAGTAAAAATTCAAGCTCGCGGTCTTTGTGCGCAAGAATATCGCTTTGCGTTTCAGGATTTAAAAGAAAATTTTATCAAGAAATTTTTACGCAGATTAATTTATGAAAAGCTAAATCAAATAGAACACGAAACTTATTCTAACAAAAACAGAAATATTAAATTTGAATCGGTCAGCCCAGCCCTTAAACAATATTTAATAAACAATTTTAAAACTAATAAAAATCAAATAAGTATTGCAAAACAAGACCTACCAGAAATAATAAAACTAGAAGATCGAGAAAGTTTTAAAAAAATAATACGAGAACAATTAAATATTCCAAAAGATAGTTTTGTTTATTGCTATAGCGGCTCTGCAAAGCCATGGCAATGCGTAGATAAAGCAATTGAATTTTTTTCTAAAAAATTAGTAAATAATCCAAATAATTTTTTGGTAATTTTATCTCAAGATCAAAAACATATAGAAAAAATAATTAAGCAAAATAAAATCGATACAAAAAACTTTATTTTGCTTAATGCTAAACCAGAAAAATTGCATGAATATTTGTCTGCGTGCGATGCAGGATTATTGTTTAGAGATAAAGATATTATTAATTGGGTCTCTCGCCCAACCAAAATGCTTGAATACCAAGCAGCAGGTCTTGATGTTATTCACAACAATACTGTTGCTTGGCTTGAAGATAATTTTAAGAATTAAAATTGGTTAATTCACCGATTTTTGGAATATAAAGATTTTTTTCTGATAAATTTTGAATTCGCTCTTCCCAAGATTTTTTTAATTTAAGAATTGGTCCATAAAAATTATCTGCACTCGACCTAAAAGTTCCCCAGTAAACTGCTTGCTTCAAAAAGCATATTGTAAATAAGCTCTAACCGACGCCTTTTAGATAACTGGTTAAAAGAGGTTTTTAAAAACTCACTTTTGGCATATTCTAAAGGAGTTTCTCCTAATAAATTATGTCCAAAAAATTTCTTATAATTAAATATTTCATAACCATAATTACATAAAAGATGGTTAACAATACAAGGTTTATATAATTGAATAGCAATGTGTAAAATATTTTCCCCAAATCTATTTTTTAAATGAATTAAGGCTCCACCCTCTACCAAAATATCTATCCACTCAACATCATCATTTCCATTAAAAATAGCATCATGCAAACAAGTGTTACCATGTGCATCAAAAATATTTGGATTGGCTCCAGCGGCTAAAAGTCTTCTTGCCAAATCTTTTCCTTCCTCTCCCCACGTTGAAACAAAATGTAATGGAGTTCTTCCCCCAAAACAACATTGATTAGGATTTTCTCTTCGAGCTAAAAGATCTGATACATTTTCTTTTGTCCACACAGAACATCCATATCCCCAATTAAAAACATCTTTTTCTTTATGAATTTTTGCAATTGGATAATCTCTATATGTATTTGGATAATCTCCTTGGATATCAGGAATTATATAATCTTCATTTTTTCCTGTTTTATACAATCTTCTATGAGCAATTTCATCCAAACAATCTTGTATAACTGTTTCTAAACCAGCAAGAAGTAATTCTTCACAAGGATAATTTTTCTCCATCCCAAAAAGATTTGATGTAATTAAAAATAATGTCATCAAAAAAATTGCTTTAATCTTTTTCATAAATAAATCCCCAATTAAAAAGTAAAAAATGTAACTTACGAGTAGTAAAATATAATTAAAAAAAAAACAAGTTTGTTTAAATTATTTTTTTATAAAGAAATTAATTCACCGATTTTTGGAATATAAAGATTTTTTTCTGATAAATTTTGAATTCGCTCTTCCCACGATTCTTTTAATTTAATTATGGGACCATAAAAGTTATCTGCACTCGACCTAAAAGTTCCCCAGTGAGTAGGAATAAAATGTTTTGCACCTAAGTCTAAAAAAGCTTTAACGGCTTGCTCACAACCCATGTGCGAATCATCAATACATCTTCTTGGTTCTTCGGGCGCAATTGGCAAAAGAGCAACATCAATTGAATTATATTTTTTTGCAATATCTAAAAAATGACCTGCATATGCAGTATCACCAGCAAAATAAATTTTTTGATTATTGTATTCAATTAACCAACTTCCCCACAAAGATTGGTTAATATCCAAAAGACTTCTTCCCGACCAATGAATTGCAGGCAAAAATGTAATTTTTAAATCGTCACTAATGATATTTTCTTGCCACCAATCATTTTCGGAAACTTTATGCAAATTTAATTTTGTAAAATGTCTTTTATCGCCAAGTGGTACAAAAATTTTTGGTTCATGTTTTTTTAAAGATAAAAAACTTTTAAAATCACAATGATCAGCATGATTATGCGAAAGAATTACGTGATCAATTTTTGGCAAATTATAAAGCTCTATTCCTGGTCTAAAGTTACGAGGACACATTAAAATAGAATCAGAAAAATTTGGATCCGTTAAAATATTCGTTTTTCCAACTTGAATCAAAAAAGTTGTATGTCCAATCCAAGTTATTGAAATATTTTGGTTATGATTTGGTTGAGATTCAATTGATTTAAATTCTGTAATCCAATCTTTTGGATTTATATCACCAAAATATCTTTTTGCATTTTTATAAAGCAGCCACTCTTTTTTTATTGTCCAAGCAGTATGTGTAAATTCTTTAACTCTTTTAAAGGGAGTTAAATCTTCTTTTGAATAAAGATAATTTTTTTTAAAAAATTGTTTTTTCATAACACAAACTGCTTGGTTTAAAATTTATATTTTTTTATTTAATCAACCTAAATCTTTTTGCAACATATACAAGATCAGCCTCTTCTATCGTACGACCAGCACATCTCCTAGCAAGACAATCACATATCAACAACTTTTGGAATTTAATTTCTTCAGATTTTAATATTTCTATAATCTCTATTAATGAGCTGAATACAAAAGCAGAAAATCTTCCCTCTTTTGCATTCAGCTCATTATATTTCTTTTCTGCATACTCTACAGGATCTAAAGAATCAGAATTTTCACTCTTAAATAAGATTATTTTTTGATCATCACTTAATACTTTAAATAAATACTTTAAAGATTCTTGTTTGGCTAGTGGCATCATACAGAACAAATGCAATATATTTTCGCCAGATCTATTTCGATGCATCAAATTTGCATTGTTTTCAACAAATAATTTCAACAATCTTACTATTGCATTGTCATAGTCACCTAAATATTCACAACTTTCTTCCTCACCAAAACGTCTTCCAATTACACCCTTAGGCCCTGCAAAATTGAGAACTAAATATCCCAAAGGAAGCATTCCAACCTTATCTAAAATATTTGGATTTACATCCTTCATCTTCAAAAGTTTAGTAATTGATGTTTCTACGGGCAAATCCTTAACTAGATTAACATTAAATAAATCTGACATACATAATTTGTGTAAAGCTGTATGACCATGTTCATCAACAATGTTTGGGTCTACTTGACCATCCAAAATTGCAGGAATTATCGTTTTAAACCAATCACACCATCCATCCTTATCCTTAATATATTTACCGAAAAAATCTTCAACCTTTGGACATTCCTCCCATGAAACAATTTGAGTACTTTCCCTCATTCCAAAAACATTTGATGAAACTAAAATCATTGCTACAAAAAATAAGCCTGAAATCTTTTTCATAAAAAACCTTCGCTAAAACAGATAAAAACATATAGAACAATAAGAAAAAAAGTATATTTAAAGTAAATAAAAATTCAAATCAAACTTTAATTAATTTTTCCACATCCCAAACAAATATCCCCATCATAAAAAACTGCAAATTGTCCTGACGCCAAACCTTGATCTTGTTCATCAAGTTTAACAACCGCAGAATTATCATTTAGAAACCTTAATTCACAATTATAAAGTTTTTCGCCATGACGAATTTTAGTTTGAAGATTTGTTTTACTTGGTTTTTCTCCACTAATCCAATTAAAATCAGAAACTTCAAAAGTATCTCTCTTTTTATCTTCAGAATGATATTGATTAGAAATATAAACAATATTATTTTTGGTATCTTTTTTTATAACAAACCATGGACCAGCAGAAAGGCCAATTCCTTTTCGTTGGCCAATTGTATAAAACCAAAAACCTTCGTGCGTTCCAACTTTTTTTCCAGTTTCAAATTCAATTAGATCACCCTTTTTTGTTCCAACATGATGTTTAATAAAATCTCTGAATTCAATTTTTCCTAGAAAACAAATTCCTTGGCTATCTTTGCGATCTTTATTTGGTAAATCATATTTTTTTGCTAAATCCCGCACTTCGCTTTTTTTAAAAATACCAAGAGGAAATAATATTTTGGATAATTGTTTTTGATCTAAATGTGATAAAAAATATGTTTGATCTTTGATTAGGTCAACGGCTCTTTTTAATAGAAAAATATTATTTAAATTTTCAACAGTTGCATAATGTCCCGTTGCAATTTTATCAAACTGATCGCCAAACATTTCTAGAAAGCAACCAAACTTAATTAATTTGTTACAAAAAATATCCGGGCTTGGAGTTCTACCCGATTTAATTTCAGAAATTGCATAAGAAACAACTTGGCTATGATATTCTTTTTGCATATTAACAACACGCAAAGAAACACCGGCTTTTTTACAAACAGCCTGCGCATAATTTAAATCTTCTTCCCATGGGCATTCGCCAAGAAAAGATAATTCATCTTCGAGCCAGATTTTTAGGTAAAAAGCGGTAATATCATGTCCTTCATCTTTAAGTAGATTTAAAGCGACAGAACTATCAACACCACCGGATAATAAAACAGCTATTTTCATAAATTAATTTTATCATTTACAAAGGATTACAACCAATAAAAAGCGAAAGTATCAAAAAACATTGATTTTTCGTCTAAAAAGCAACATTTTATAAAAAATTACTTATCAGAAGATCGCTGCTATCAATAAATACGCACAACATCACCACAGAGTGATACTCTTACCAACAAACAAAATCATTGTTAAATCACTTCACTTTTATTTAACATACCCCTAGCAAAAATAAATTTTTTAAAAAATATATATCAAAATATTAAATCAATAATTAAAACTCAAAATTATTCAGAAATACCTAATATATATTTAATCATATTTAATCCAAAGTATAGTTTAACAGATCATTTCGGTCGTGATTTTTATCATAAAAAACATGCAATAAAAGTTAGATCTCTAATTCATCTAGCCGTAAGAAATAAAATAGCACCTCATTTGACAACAGAAACTCAAGAAGAATATAACCAAGCAGTTTTAGAAAATATTGACGATGGGTTTTTATTAGCCGCCACTTTAATTGAAGGTTTAAAATGGACCGGAGCATGCATTAATTTCTTACAAAAACAATTTAATAAACGCTGAAGCAATAGGTCAAACTATAAAAAATATATAAAAAAATATAAGAAGAGATTCACTCATGTTTTTGAATAAATCTCTTCTTATATTTTTTTAAACTAATTTTTACGGAATCAATAAACCTGCAATCGCAGCATTTATTAAATTAACAATTGTTCCACCAAGCAAAGCTCTTAATCCTAATTTGGTAAGAGTTGTTCTTTTATTTGGTGCAAGAGCAGAAATACCACCAATCATAATTCCAATAACGGAAAAATTAGAAAAACCACATAACGCGTAAGTTAAAATTGCTTGAGTTCTAACAGTAAGCGTAGCTTTTACAAAACTTGCATATGCAACAAATTCATTAATAACTAATTTTTGTCCTAAAAGAATTCCGGCAACACCTTTATCTTCTGGTGAAATACCAAGTAAAAAAGTTACGTTTGCAAAAAGTTTGCTAAAGATATCGTTTAAACTAAAACCGATTGAATGAAATAAAACATAATCAACCATTGCCATTAAACTGATAAATGCAATAAGCATTGCAGCAACATTTGCAGCCAAACGCAAACCATCACCCGTTCCTATTGCAATTGCATCAAGAATATTTGTTGTATCTTTTTTCATTTCAAAAGAATTACCGGCAGAAGTTTCTGGAATTTTTGTTTCTGGAATTAAAATTTTTGAAACAAGTAATGCTCCAGGAATAGACATAACAGATGCAGTTAAAAGATGAATCATAGAAACACCCATTGAACTATAAACAGCAATAACACTTGCTTGCAAAGTCGACATTCCACTAATCATAACAACCAAAATTTCTGAATCGGTCATTCCCTTTAAATATTTTTTTACAAGCAAAGGAGCTTCCGTGGGTCCGAGCATACTGTTTGCAACTGCGCATAAACTTTCTGCACCCGATGTTCCCAAAACTGGTCTGATTACAAAAGAAAGAATTTTTACAAAAAATTGAATAACACCAAGATGGAAAAGAAGTGACATTAATGCACCAAAAAATATTATGATTGGTACAACTTTTACAATAAACAGGAATCCCCATGGTCCGGCAGGATCTATCATGTTTCCAAACATGAATTTAATTCCAGCATCAGAAAAACTGTATAAAACTTCAAAACCACGAGAAAGCATTTCAAAAAAACGATGGCCAATATCTGTTCTTAAAACAAAAAAGGCCAAAATAAACTGAAGAGAAAGTGCTCCGAACACTCTGCGAGGATTTATCTTTTTTTTATTGTTAGAAAAAATAAATGCAACTAAAAGAAAAACAATAATTCCAATCAAACTCACGTAATGATTGTCTTTTACAAAATAAGAATATATAGACGAAAACACTTAAAAACTCCTTGGGTAAAAATAAAAAAAAGTAACAATGCTTTGTCGAATATACTACTTATTTTTTTAAAAAATAAGACTTGATTTTTTATTTTCATGAACTTTATTATATAAATCTATGGGATACTTGATTGACACGTTCAGGCGTGGAGAAGTATGTTTTGATTTTTCCTTATCCCATATTCAGACGGCATTTTCGGAATTAGGAATTGATATTAATTTTTACTAAAAAAAATCTTTTTTAAGAAGCAAAAAAGGGGCTTGATTAAGTTCAAAATACCCCTCTAAAAATCAATCTGTTTGAATAGCTATTTCTTCTGTCTGAGTTTCCTGGCTTTTCATTTTAAATTTTCTGAAAAAAAATCTTTTGATTTTTTCTTTTAAGCTTAAATTTTTATCAGGATGGGAAATATCTTTTAAGAATTCTTCAAAGTCTTCTTCGAACTTCTGAGTACCTTGGTTTTTAGATCTAAAACGCCATTTGAATTTTTTTGTGAAATATCGTTTGAGTTTCTCTTTAAAAGTAAGCGTGTTTGGATCAAAAACTTCTTTATCATAATCTTCTAATTCATAAACAATATCCAAGGGAACTTTTAATGCACCATGATCACGAAGATATTGTTTTTGTTCATTCGTTAAACCTTTAGCTCTATAAAAAATAGATCCCTCTGCTTTTATATCTTTTAAATTGGCATCCCAAAATAATGCTCCCGTAAAATTACCATGTGATAAGTCAGCACCTTCAAGATCTGCTTTTCTAAAACTTGCCCATACGGCATTAACTTTTTTTAAGATTGCATTTCTTAAGCGAGACGCTTTAAATGACGTACCAGTTAACCAGCTATTTTCTAAATTTAATCCATTTGGAAATTTTATATTACCTAATGGAGCATATCTTAAATCTGACCTTCTCATGTTTCTGCAGCCAAATGTAATATCTTCAAAATCTTGCTCATCATAAACCTCATATTTCGCAGGAGCAGTAATGAGTTGATTACAAAAAAATAAA
>DAOVNS010000016.1 GCA_030630075.1 bacterium
GAAGAAAAAAACATCCTGAAAGAGGATTTGCAAGTTATTTTGAAATCTTTAAAGGCTTTAAATGAAAGCAATATGCCTGTGTTGGCTGTTTACAAACAAAAATATATTCAAAACGACTTGAAAGCTGTTGTTGATGAATTAATTTTAACCCAAGTGGTTTTGGATAATTTGGCTGAAGAATCTAAATATAGCGATAGCGATGATCAAAAATTAAAAAAGGCGATTAGCTTTTGGCAAGAAACTTTGGGCGAGCTCGAACCATTAAAGGCTCTTGCTGGAGTTAAACAAAAAGGGTATGGAAATTTTAAATTAAATTTTGTAAATGTTGCAACTACTGCAAGCCCAGTTCTTTTGACTGGTTATTCTTGTTACAGAAAATTTACAGAATTATATAAAGCAGATCATGGTGGAAAATTCGATGGTTTACTTTATCAGGTTGCCGATGGAGCTTTAAGATTTTCGATGCTGCCAGTTTATTTTTTAAAGCGTATGTCTGAGATTAGTAAATCTGGAATTGGTGCTTTGGGTCAACAGGCATTATTAACTCAGTTGATGTTTGAATTTTGGGGTGTTGTTGCAGATCCGAACTTTTTTATGAATAACTCAAATTGGGCTATGCGCTCTGTAAATAGATTTGTTCCTGCTTTTGCTTATTATCATATAAAAGAATATTGGAATAATAAACAGTTTGTAGCTAAAATTTGGGATCCAGAAAATGTTAATTTAAAAAGAGCATTGTGGTTTTCGTTAAAAGATGGATATCGCTCTGGTGCAAATGTTTTAGAATCCGAAATATACAAAAATGTGAGCGGCGAAACTTTAAAGAAATTAGAAGATAGTACATTAGGTTTAGTAAAACCTGGTCTTATTAGTTTTGCATTTAATACGGGAATGCCTTTATTGGCCAGTAATGAACTATTAAATCTTGATGTAGTTAACAAATTTAAAGAAAATGTAGCTGATCTTAAGCGAAAAGATATTTTTAAAAAAGAGTTTAAAAACTTGTCTGATATTTTTGATTGGAATTATGTTGGAAATAAAGATTTTAAAAACATATCAGATGCGCAATTCTTAGAAGGTAGAATTCTTGGTTATGCATCTGTTGCTGTCGGAAATCATTTTGGAAAAGTGTTTACATCAAGAAACAAAAGACCTATAAAATCCATTTTATCTAAAACTTGTCAGGGCGCTGCAAAAGTTTTAACTAAGTTTGGCTTTTTATCTAAAGAAAGTCTTGATGATTTTGAAAACATGAAAAACGACATGAAAGCACTTTTGGCTTCTTTATTGCAAGATCCAGATGATCCTCTTTTTATTATGGCAAGACAAATGTTCTTTACTTTTGTTGTTAATCTTGGATTTATGAGTCAGCTTGATGTCGCAAAACTTGAAAAAGAAATGGATGAAGGTAAATTCGACGATAAAAAAGTTGAACTTATTATTGATCAGATTGTTTCAAGAATTGTTGATACTGTTGTTATTTCTGTTGGTGGTTTTGTTGGTTCATCTGTTGCTTGGTATGGTGCAAATCATGCGATGAATAAATACGGACCATTTTGGCCAAAAATTACACAAGAATATGACAATGCAAAAGAAGAAGGCTTTTCTTCTTATTTTACTTCTAAATTTGCCTAAAAAATATAGGGCACAGCCTTTATAGCTGTGCCCTTCTTAATTCAATAACATATCAAATTCAAAAAATTGATTTTCAAGATTTATTCTTTTGGCTTGATACACGCAACCTTAAAATAATATAATTATTAATGAGGTGATAACATACTTATGGCTTGTATCATTAGGTTTTAAATTTTAAAAAGATAATTAAGCTATAAATCCAAAATACTAATAATATTAGGGGTTATGATACGCTTTAGGGAAGCGTATTTAGGGAGTAATTCATTCGGGGGGGATGATGGTAATGTTTAAAATCTTAAAAAAACATAAAATTTTTTTGCTGCTTTTATTTAGCTTGTGTTTTGATAATAGTGTTTTTTCTGTATCTATTTGGACTAAAGTTTCACAGTTTTTCGATAATTTTTATGAAGTTGTCCCAAAGAAGCTTTATCGTTCTAAACAATTAGATGGTAAAACTTTAGGTAAATATATTGATAACCATCATTTTGCAGCAGTAATTAATCTTAGGGGCGTAAATTCAGATAAAAAGTGGTGGAGAGATGAAAAAGCTCTTTGTGAAAATAAAAATGTTTCCTTTTATAATATTCCCATGAGTGCATGTAGACTTCCAAGTAAAGAAGAGATAAAAGAATTAATAAATATTTTTGAAAATGTTAAAGGTCCAATTTATCTTCATTGCCAAGGTGGGGCTGATCGAACGGGTTTGGCAACAGCAATTTATATGATGTTAATGCAAGATAAAACTAATCAAGAAGCCTTAAAGTATTTATCAATACAATATGGTCATAGAAAGTATAAAAATTCAGCAATGGATATTTTTGTTAAAAATTGGCAAGGCAGAAATTGGGCTTTAAATGAATATGATCCTGCTAATTAAACTTTTTTCCTCGTACAGTTTTTATTGGATATGTTTTTTCTGAATAGGGTTTTATTTTTTCAATTTTTTTACTAATACTTCGCTTAGCTTCTAGAAGATCATAATTAATTTGTAAGCGTAAAAAATAACCCTCGGATAATCCAAAAAATTTGCACAATCTTAAATCAGTATCTGCGTTTATATTTCTACGACCCCGAACAACATCATAAATTCGACTGGAAGGAACATCAATTGCGATAGCTAATGCGTTTTGGCTAATCTCTATTTCTTCTAAAAATTCTGTTTTTAATATTTCACCAGCATGTGGATTATGTAATTTTTTAATCATAAATTTTTAAAAAAATCCATATTTATTCCTGCTTGTCGTAAAATACTTCTTAAAGTTCCAAGCGGAATTTCTTTTTTATTCATCGGAAGAATAACTGTTTTATTCGCTTTTTTTAATTTACCATGAGAACCTTTTTGGGAAACAAAAATAAAACCAAGTTTTTCAAGAATTTTTTGTATGTGATTAGAAGAATATAATTTAGACATCAATTGTCTCTTTGCCTAGATATATTGATTCCACTTCAGGCATAATACAGTTTTTTTCACCTTCAAAATAAAGCTCGACAGCTTCCTTTAAATTTTTAACGGCATCGTCAAAAGTATTTCCATGTGATGAGACGTCAACATTTAAGCATTGTGAGACGAATTCGCTATTCTCTTTCCATACTATAAAACTCATTGTTTTCATAAAAAACCTTTCTGCTTTTATATAAATTTTACTAACTAAATTGTTGTCCAAATTTTAATAATCCTAGTTCTTTGTTTGTTAAAGATTCTGAATGTGTTCTCCATTCTTCAGTTAATTTTTCAATGGGAGTTTCAAAGCTATCTGTTCCTAGCGCAAACGTTCCCCAGTGCATTGGAATAAAATTATGTGCATTAAGATCTTTAAATGCTTGAACTGATTCTTCTGCGCTCATGTGAGATGCTACCATTTGCTTCCTAGGTTCGTTTGGTCCAATTGGAAGCATTGCGATATCTATTTGCGGATAAACTTCAGCTATTTTTTTAAAATGATTTCCATAAGCAGAATCCCCTGCAAAATAAATATTTTTTTGAAGTGATGTAATCATCCAACTTCCCCAGAGGGTTTTATTTATATCCCACGGAGTTCTGTTGCTCCAGTGAATTGCAGGTAAGAAGGTGAAAGCTAAATTTAATGGTGATAAATCTTCTTTTAAAATTGGATGGTTTTCCCACCAAGTAAATTCAATTAATTTTGTATCTTGAAAGCCAAAACTTTTCATTGTTGGTTTATTTCCTAGAGGAACTAAGCATAATGGATCAAATTTTTTTTGCAGAAATTTTAAACTATTTTCATCCATGTGATCTCTATGATTATGAGAAATTAGAATTATATCTATTTTTGGTATAGTGTCAGAATCAATTCCAATCGGTGTTTTTCTTGGATAAAAAACCACTTCCAGATCATAAAAAATTGGATCTGTTAATATGTTTATATTATTAATTTGAATAAGAAATGTTGCATGACCTAACCAATATATTTTAAGAATTTCGGATTTTTCTGCTATTGGATCTTTTTGTGTCCATTCATTAATTGTTGTTAAATTAACAAAGCAATAAGGTTGAAACAGTTTTGTTATAACAAATGTTGTAGCTGATTCAAAAATATAATGCCAAGCTGATTCAGTTGCTGTATTTTGAAATCTTCCGTCAGCATCAATAAGCGGTGCTTCAAATTCGGCTTTGAGTCCAAGATGAAAAATAAATGAAATTATTAAAATTATTAGCAGTTTGTTTTTCATGATATTTTTATAAGCAATATTTTTTATAAGATTTTTCTATATGGAACGTCTTCAATTTTTGCAACAATAACATTTTGCTGTTTACATGTGGGGCAACTTTTTTTGAGATCTGCATTTAACCATTTATCAATGCAATCTTTATGAAAAACATCTCCGTTGTTGCAGTTTAAGGTTACGATTTTATCTTTTGGTTGATATTTATTTTTGCAAATTGGACAAAATTCATTTTGATAATTTATTTTGTCCATAATTGGTTGAAGTTCTTCTTTTGCTACGCGTATTATATTTTCAATTGTTAGATAAAATGAATTTGGGTTGTTTAAACGAATTTTAATTGTTTGGATTTTTTCGCTGTAATCAGAAGCTATACGTGTTGGGATTTCTGATGGCTTGATATTTATAAGGTGTGTTGCGACTGCTAGAATTTTTTGGTCTAATTCATGAGGATAGACAAGATTGATTCTTGGTGGATTTATATTGGCGTAGCCTCCTCCATTTTCGTATGGAGCGGTGCCTTGTTCTGGATAAACATATTCATCGGTATAGTAGGGATCATTTTCATTTAGATAATATTCAAATTTTTCTTTTATTTGTTTTTTAATTTCACCGTTTTTGAAAAAATTTCTTTTATCTTCACGTACTGTTTTTTGTAAATCTTTAATTATTGTTCTTTTTTGTTTTTGATATTCTGCGTATGGAATTAAGTATGTATTTGCAAGCCCTGCAATTAATTGATCTACTCTGTTTTCAATGTTGTGCGGCAGAGTGATTTTGGATAACGCTTGCTTAAGGCTTACTAGCTTTTTTTCAGCGATTTCTTTGATTTTGTCATAACTTATTTCTGTATTATTGTTTTTTTTAAGATAATTTTTTGATTCTTGAAGAACTTGATTAATGTTTAATTTATAGTCAGATAAGAGTTTGTTTGGGAATTTATTGGCTTTAGGATTATGTCCTGTTTTTTTTATACAATGACTGCATGCTTTTTCCACAGATCTTTGTAAGTTGTTTTCTGAGATATGTTTAGATTTGTAATTATTATTGTCATCTAAATAATCGTAATTCGTGCAACAATTTAATTTAGTTGAAAATAAAAAAATAAGATTAATTAAAACTATTTTTTTAAAAACTGAATGTTTCTTCATTTTTTTCCTTATGTTGTTTATAAAGTTTTTCTGTATGGAACATCTTCAATTTTTGCAACAATAACATTTTGTTGTCTGCATAGCGGACAGCTTTTTTTATTATCAGCCTTTAACCATTGATAAATACAATCTTTGTGAAAAATGTGTCCGCCATTGCAACTTAAAGTTCCAACTTTGTCTTTTGGTTTATATTTATCTTGGCAAATTGCGCAACGTTCATTTTTATAGCTTATCTTGTCTATTATGCTTTGAAGCTCTTCTTTGCATACGCGTTTTATATCTGCAATTGTTACATAATCTTTATTGTATGACATTGAATTATTTAGACGAGTTTTTATTTTTTGAATTTTTGAACTGTAATCGGAAATTGCGCGAGCAGGTATTTTTTCGGGATGTATACCAAGAAGGTTTGTGGCAATTTCTAAAATATTGCTATCTAACTGATGACGCTTAATTTGATTTGAAGTATAAGATGAACTGTTATTATAATTAGTGTTGTAATTATATGAGGGTTTTTTTGCATTGTAGGTTGTATTGGCGTTGTAGGATGAAGGCTGGCTCCAGGAACTTGCTTTTGGAGGATTTAGAAATGTTTTTTTAATTTGTTTTTCTATTTCATCTTGCCTTAGGTAATTTCTATAATCTTTGGTCATTATTTGTCTTAAATCTGTAATTACGATTTGTTTTCTTCTTAAAGATTCTGCTTGAGATATAGTTGAAGTATTTATAAGCTTTTTGATTAATTGTTCAACTCTGCTTGTAAGACTATTGGATAATGTAATTGTTGATAGAGTTCTTTTTAAGCTTGAGAGATGTTTTTCGGCAGATTGTCTTATCTCATAATAGTAGATATTTGTTTGCCAATTACTTTGTAGGGAGTTTTGCAATTCTTGAAGTGTTTGATCAACTTTTAGATTGTATTCTGCTATAAGTTTGTTTGGAAAGTTATTTGATTTTGGATTGTAGCCTGATTTTTTTATATATTTTAAACAAGCATTTTGTACATTTTGTGGGAGGTTGTATTGTGATATAAGGTTGTAATCGTATTCGTAGTCATTTAGGTAATCATAGTTAACGCAGCATGTTATTTTTGTTGAAAATAACAAAATAAGATTAATTAGAACTATTTTTTTAAAAACTGAATTTTTCTTCATCTTTTTCCTTGTGAACAGAGATTAGGGTGATATTCAATTCGGTTGCTTTTTTTATAAAATTTTCTTGATCCGCAATAAAAGTTTTATCAGAAAGCCATGCTATTGCTTTAACTTGTCCTTTAGTAAAGTTTTTTAATGAATCTGGGCCAAGTGTTGGTAGGTCGTATTTTGTATTTTTATTTTTATGTGCAGCCTTGCAAATGATTAGATTATCTTTTGCAAGCGAAATACCTCGCTGAATGCATTCATCTGTTCCCTCGATGGCTTCAACTGCAATAACCATCTTGTCTTTTGTAACAACCGTTTGACCTATATTGCAAGTTGATATTTCTATTGCCTTTTGCATTCCAAAGTTGATTTCATCTTTTAATTCAGAATTAATTTTTCCGGTTAAAATTCCCGGTTTTACTAAAAGAGGTTGAAGGATTTCGTTTTGATTGATGACTTCAATGTTTTCTTCTTTTAGCTTTTTAATTAAAGTTTCCATAATCGAATGGTCGCTTTTGCATGCTGTTTTTGCAAGGAGTTTTATTGCTAGCCAATCTAATTTTACTTTTTTAAGTAAATTACGTTTATCTACTTTTCCAATGAACAAGACTTGCGTTGTTTTTTGTTTTTTTAAAAGTTTTAGTATTTGACTAATTTTGTAAGTATTTTGTGAGAAAACTTTTGCTTTTTCTGAGGTAATCTTTTTTAATTGCTCGATATTGTTTTCAGGAAAAAGACTAATTACATAAAATGGTTGTTTTGTTTTAAACAGACTTTTGCACGCTTCTAGTGGCAGTGTTCCTGTTCCCGAGATAATTGCAATCATTATCTTTTTCCTCAACTAACTGTTCTAGTTTTAAAGCGATTTTTAATGATGTAATATCTTTTTTTGTGTTGGTCATTTTTTTGCCAGATTTGACGGCCTTCACAAAATTTTCGATTTCGAGTTTTAATGGATTGTCTTTATAAACAAAAAGTCTTTCAACAATTCCTTCTTGTTTATATTTTAATTGATCATTTCCGATTTTCACGCTTTCACTCGTGTGTCTGTGAATTGAAATATCTTGAGTGGTAAAATCTAGTTTTATAAAAGAATTACTTTGATGAATGCTCATTGTTCGTTGTTTTGTTTGTGATGCTCTGCTCGAAACTAAGTTTGCAAGAACCCCGTTTTCGAATTCAATTTGAACAATTGCCATGTCTGTTAGATCTGTTTTTATTTTATTTCCAACAACATTTAAATTTTTCACAGGTGAATCTATTAAGTTTAGAATAATATCAAGATCATGAATCATTAAATCAAGGATTACAGTATCTTTTTGAACTCTAGGCACGAAGGGTCCGAGTCTGTGACTTTCTATAAGATACGGTTTTTGGATGATTTTTTTTAGTTCTTGAACTGCGCCATTAAATCTTTCAACGTGACCAACATGAAGAGTAACATTTTTTTCTTCAGCAATTTTGAACATTTCAATTGCTTCATTGATATTTTTTGTTAACGGTTTTTCTACCAAAACATGCTTGCCTTTTGATAGACAATCTTTTGCTACGGGATGATGAAACTCTGTCGGAACCGCAATAATTACTGCATCAACTTGATCTAGCCAGTCATTGTAGTCTTTTGTTTTTTGAATTTTTGTTGATTTTATTTTTTTCCAATTTTCTTCGTTTGGGTCTGCAATGGCGATTAATTTAATATTTGGTATAAGTTGACATGCAGAAGCGTGATAACCTCCCATATGTCCTAATCCAATGATTCCGATTTTTATCATGATTTATAATCCTTAGGCTATATTTTTTTAGAAACTCCGCGTGTGCTTTCTTTTATAAAATTTAAAAAAGCAGTAACGTTTACGTCTTGAGTCCATTCTTGACTTGATTCTTTTTTAATTAAATTTTCTATATCGCTTAATAAAAGTCGATCTTGATAAAACAATTTTGCAACATGTTTTACCGCATTAATATTTGAAGAAGTAAATCCGGCTCTTCTTAGTGCAATAACATTTAATCCACAAAATTTAGCAGGCATTCCTGTGAACATACAAAAAGGAGGAAGATCTTGTCTGATTGCGCTGAAAGGAGTAAGTGCGCAATATCGACCAATTCTGCAAAACTGATGTGTTGCGCAATTAGCCATTAATATTGCATTACTGTATATATGTGAGTGACCGCCTAAATTGACACTGTTTACTAAAGTCACATTGTCTTCTACGGTTACATCGTGTGCGATATGTGAATAACTCATTATGTAACAATTGTTTCCAACCGATGTTTTTCCGTCTGGAAGCTTGGATGATCCAATTGATACAAATTCTCGGATATCACAATTATTTCCAATTGATATTGTTCCTAACGGCTTATTTATCCCAATGTTTTGTGCAGGAAAACCAATTGAAACATTTGCATGAATGCGAGTGTTTTTACCAATTGTTACATTTCCAACAATTGTACAAAAAGGACCAATTTTGACGCCTTCTTGAAGAACAACGTCTTTACCGATTATGGAAGAGGGGTGCACATAAGTTTTATCAGATTCAAAAAAAGAGTCTTCAAAATTATTGCCTGAAATTTCCATTTTTTTCTCACAGGCTATAAAAGAATGATTAAGATAATGGCTGGGGCGGGAGGGATCGAACCTCCGTATGGCGGAACCAAAATCCGCTGCCTTACCACTTGGCTACGCCCCAACTAATTTGAAAAACTAGCGAAACTTTATTCAGTTTCTATTGATTTTTTATATTCTTCAATGATCTTTTCTTCGATCACTTGTCTGGTTTCTGAGTTTAAAGGATGTACGATGTCCTTAAATGATCCGTCTTTTTTACGACGGGATGGCATTGAAACAAACAAGCCTTTGTTGTCGCTTTTAATGATTTTCATGTCTCGTACTATAAAACAACTATCAATAACCATAGTTGCGTAACCTTTTAATTTGCCTTCATTTGCGAGGTATATTTTTACTTCTGTGATTTCCATCTATTTTCCTTGCTTGCAGCAGTATTAGGTTAAAATGCTTTTCAAAAAACTCTACAACGCTGTCAATTTAAAACTTCTGTGGCGGTTTGTCAAATTTTAAAGGCGAAAATTATATTTTTTCAGCAGTTCGTAATTTGGCAGACCTAGAAGAAGGATTGCTTGAAATTTCTTCGGGTGTTCCTGTAATTGGTTTAGGAGTAATAATTTTTAACTTATCCTTGTTGTTTCTAAAGAATATTTTTACGATTCTATCTTCTAGTGAATGAAAACTTATGCAAACAATTCGTCCCTCCGGATTTAGATGTTGAATTGCTTGCGGTAAGAATTTTTCTATGTTTTCTAATTCTTTATTTACATATATTCTTAACGCTTGAAAAACTTTTGTTGCGGGATGAATGTAATGTTTTCTTGCACGCATTACATGTTTTGGAATTATTGATTCTATTAATTGTGTAAGTTGATTTGTTGTCTTAAAGCGTTCTTTTTTTCTGTATTCAACGATTTGTTTAGCAATTTGTTTTGATTGTTTTTCTTCTCCGTATTTAAAGAAAATTTCAGCCAGCTCTTTTTCCGGAAGCTTATTAAGGATATCTGCCGCTGTTTGTAGTTGATGTGCTTGTGAAATTCTCATATCAAGAGGCAAGTCCCCATGAAAAGACATTCCTGGAACATTTTCGATTTGATGCTGTGATGTTCCAAAGTCGGCCAAAATGCCATCAACTTTTTCTATTTTCTCTTTTTTGAAAATTCGATATAAATTAGCAAAATTGCCCCAAATAATTTTGATTCGATCACCAAATTCGTCTTCGAATATTTCTATTTTTTGTTCGATAGTTTTTTTGTCCCAATCAAGAGCAATAACTTTGCATGTAGGTTCCTTTTCTAATATTGCTCTTGTATGACCGCCGCCGCCAAAAGTTACGTCTAAATATGTTTTATTAGGCTTTATGTTTAGATTTTCAATAACTTCGTTAACTAATACTGATTTGTGAAATATTTTATTGCTCATTTTTTCCTTAATAATTTTCTAAATTCAATGCTTTTTTAAAATCAATTCTTCTTAGTGGATGAATTGTGTAATCTATTTTGGTTCCAACTGTTCCATATTGCTCTACTTCTAAAACGACTTTTTTATTTTTTAATGCAGCCATTCTACCTAGAGGAATTTTGTTTTCTGGTGCTAGTAGTTCAAAAGTTGATTCTTTTGCTTCTTGTAGCTGATCTTCATTAAATACGGCTAGATATCCTTGAAGGTAGACTCTAACATATTTTTCTCTAATAGAATCTACGTCTATTAACCCATAATCATTTGGTTTTAGCTTTATTATTGGAGTTTTATCGAATCGCCAAATATGTGCGTCATCTTTTCTTTGATATACAAAACATGCTATAAGAACGGTTTTTCCCGTTTTGTTTTCTACTACGAAATCAAGTTCTGGAAATTTCATTTCTGAATCTTCAAAGGGCACAATATCATGTGCTAGTTGTTCACCCTTGAATCCGTATTTTTCTACGCCGATTAATATTTTTTGATTTTTTAACTTATAGAGTTTATCGAGAGCTATCTTATCTTTTTCTTCTAAAAGTTCGTAAATGGCGTTTTCCGCTTTCTCTTTTGTGTCAAATATTGCAAGGTATCCATAGACGTTTTTGCGATATGCTTCGTCTTTTATGTAGTCAACATCTATTTGTACCGTTTGATTATTATTTATTTTGTAAATATTGGTTTTATCCCATCTCCAGCGATGGAAGGGTTGCTTTTGTATGTATGCAAAGCAGACGGCATAAATAGTTTTTCCTGTTGTATTTTGAATGTAAAAGTCAAGTTCTGCTGGATCGGTACTTTTTATTTGAGATATCTTTTCTTTTTCATCAGATTCTATTTGTTTTATTTTTTGAATTTGTTTTTTTTCTTCCTGTATTATTTTTGCAGCTTCTTTTTTTTTCTCACTGATTTCTTTTCTTTTCTCGTCTAATTCTTCTAATGTTTTTTCCTCTTCGAGAAGCGTTTTTTCGAATGGTTTTAGTGTAAATCGGTCTTCTGTTTTATCTTTTGAAAGCGATGATTGTTTTACGCATCCAGGCAATAATAATAAAGTAAATATTGTTAATCCAAAAAAGTGTAATATATTTTTATTTTTCATAAGGGGCTCCTAAAGTTCTTAAGAGTTTGTATGGAATTTGTCCAAATTGATATTTTATAGAGTGATATTAGCAGATATGCTTGAACATAGAAATAATTTTACAAAATTTTAACTCATTAATATTTCTTGCTCTATATTGTTAAGTTTTTGAGAAAGAGATGCATCTTCTTCTATTTTTTTATTTATTTTATCAATAGCGTGAAGAACTGTTGAATGATCTCTTTTTCCAACAAATTCACCGATTACTTGTAGCGAACAAAATGATAATTTTTTCATTATATAAAAAGCAATTTGTCTGACAAGCGCGATGTCTTTTTGACGTTTTTTTGATTTAAGATCTTGAATAGAAATAGAATAGCTTTTGGCCACTATTTTAAGTATGTCGTTTAGCATTACACCACTTTTTTGCGGGGCTCCAAGGTTTAGTAAAACTTTTTGTGCAAGAGCTAATGTTATTGGTTGATTTGTAAGCGTACTGAATGCCCCAACCCTTATTAATGCACCTTCTAATTCTCGAATATTAGATTTTATTTTTGACGCTATAAAATTTGCAACATCATCGTTTAAGCAAATTTCATTTAATTCAGATTTTTTTTTGAGTATTGCAATTTTTGTTTCTAGATCTGGCATTTGAATATCGGCAACAAGGCCCCATTCTAAACGAGATTTTAATCGATTTTGAAAGCCTTTGATTTCTTTGGGAAATGTGTCGCTTGAAAGTATTATTTGTTTTCCTTGTTCATGAAGATTATTAAAGATATGAAAAAAAGTTTCTTGAGTTTGTTCTTTGTTTGATAAAAATTGAATGTCATCGAGCATTAATAAATCTATTTTCTGATATTTTTCTCTAAAGTAATGTGTTTTATCCAATCTAATTGAGTTGATGAATTCTGTTGTAAATTTATCGGTTGTCTGGTAACGAACAACTGCTTTTGATTTTTTTTTCTTTACTTCATTTCCTATTGCATGTAAAAGATGGGTTTTGCCAAGTCCTGTTCCACCATAAATAAAAAGAGGATTATAGACTCTTCCAATATTCTGACACACTGCATAAGCTGCCGCATGAGCAAGCGAATTATTTGGTCCAACAATAAAGGAATCGAAAGTATAATTTTTATTTATATGAGTCAAATCTCTTTTTGATGATCTTCTAACTCGAGGAAGGTTTTCTTTTCTTGCAACAAGGGATGTAGAAGCTGATGGATTTATATTTGGTGGAATTATTGATGCAGGAATAATATCTCGAGGGGTTTCTATTTTTTGTGAATTACATATAAAAACCAAGCTTAGATTGTTTACATGAAGTAGTCTACTTAAATGCGTTTTGATTAATGAAATATAATGTTGCTGAAGCCATTTTGCTACAAAATGATTTGGGGCTTCTAGGTGTATTGTATTATTGTTTTTATCCCATTTAATTAAGCATACAGCTTTGAACCAAGTTTCAACAACTCGGCTTCCAGCTTCTTCTTTTATGAGTTTTAAAAATTCTTCCCAAATTAGTTGCACTAAAATCTTTCTAAACAATTTAATGAAAATGTATCGAAATTTTTTTCATTGAATCAAAATATACGTACACGATTATATCAAAGCAATCATGTGTTGAATATTAAAAACCTTTAATTCATTTTTTTATTGTTTTTTTAAGGGATCTGCTTAATGAAGACTCAAAAAATTTTTTTATATTTTTTTATAATTATAGCATTTATATTTTTTATTAATTGCGGAAAAAAGAAAAATAAAGAGTTAGCTCAAACTTATTATAAAATGAGCTTACTAGAATTAAATGATCAGAATACAGATAATACGTATAGAAAATCCTTGGATTACATTAATAAAGCTTTAGCTCAACAAAAAAGGGCGGAGTACTTAGCTTTAAAGGCAACTCTTTTATTTAGACTTAATTATGAAGATGAAGGTTTGTTTTATTTTGATGAAGCTTTGTTGTGTAATCCAGATTCAGCAGTAAGAACAGAAATTTTAAATAATAAAGCTTGTCTTTTGGCTGAAAATGGTATGAAAAATAATGATTTAAATAAGATAAATGAGGCATTAGAGCTTTGGACGATGTTGCAATTGGATAAAGATTATTTAACTCCAGAAGTTGCATATGTAAATTCGGCAAAAGTATTTTTTAATAAAAAAGATTATAAAAAAGTTAACGATCTTTTGTTTAAAGCTGTTTATTTATCTCCGGGTTATTTGGATGCTCATTATTATCTTGCTTGCAATGCTTATTTTTTGGAAGATTTTTTTCTGGCGAATAAACAAGTTCAAACTGTTTTGTATTTAGAACCAAATCATAAGGGTGCACAAGAACTCGCAAATATTTTGCGAAATAAATGATTTATTGATCTTTATTTGATGCATTATCTAATATAAACATGAACTAGGGGAATTTTGGGAAGGGGTAGGGATGAATAGATCATTTTTAATTGTTATGTCTTTGTTGTCAGTTTCTTTTAATTTGTTTTCTTATCCGCAAGTCGAATTAGGCTTAATATCTAATTATAATTTACCAGAAAAAAGAATGGCGCAGGGAGGTCGAGGGCCTCTAGGGCAAGGGCATTTTGGACAAAGACAGCAGCAGAAGATTAATTTAACAAAAGAGAAACGAAAGGATGGAAGTGACAGCCTTGTTTTTAAGGTTAATCATTTGCCGCAGTTCTTGTTTCTTTCAACGATGCAACCCAAACCTGTTGTTGTAGGTTTCTTTTCAGCCAACGATGATACTCTTTTATATCAGGGTGTTGCGGATAAATTAAAAGATTCAGCGGTTTTTGTATCAGTATATCCAATGCATAGTCCCGATTTAGCTAATTTATTCTCTATGATTTTAAAGTTTGAAGGCCTTGATTCGGTTTTGGGAAATAACAAAAAGTATCCATTTTTTCTGTTTTGTAATAGAGATTTTGTGCTTGTTCAGAATAAATCAGTAAGTTTCAAGAAAAAAAGTATTAAGTTATTAGGAAAGCCAGGTATTTTTACCGAAAATGAGCTTTTGGTAAATATTGAAAAAAATGTTCCAAAAACATGCTTAAATCAAAATAAAGATATAAAAAGCGATCAAAAACAACAAGAAAAACCATCTTTTTGGCAGAATTATAAAAATAAGTTCAAAAAATGGATCGAGTCCAAAAAAGGCCAATAAATATCAAAAAAGCATTGTCTTTATTCAAATAGTCAGATTTTAGGCTAAAATTTAATTTTTCGTGCCACCCTTTTTACAGGTAAATGATTTTTTTGTACGTTGGGGATGTAAGTTAGTTTTTAACTTTCCTTTACGTATTTAAATGCGTGTTTAAATATGGGGAAATGTGAGGTTATAGAGGTTATATAGAATATTTTATTGGAGGTTACAATGAAATCATTAAAGAAAATATTACTCGGATTATTGTTGATAGGTGTTTCTATTAACTTAGATGCAATGAAAAGAGGAAACATAGACGTTTACGTTGATAATACTGGCCGTAGTAAAACTGATGGAGGAAGAAGTTATTGCCTTCCTGGTGAAGATAGTTCTTCAGATGAAGAAAGCTCTTCGGATGAAGAAGTGCGACTATCAAGAAAGGCTGTACGAAGATCAGAAAAGCAAGATGTTGCGAATGCTTTAAGAGGAGATGAAGAGTTGTTAGATGATGATCCAATTTATGATAATGATCCGGATAATGTTGCCCTAATAGCTGCCAGCTTTGCTGCTCCTGTCAACTATTCTGAAGAAGAATTTGATGGTGATGCTGAAATGCCGCAGGCAGATGCTCCTGCTGTTGAAGAAGATCATTGTGAAGAAGTACGCGAAAGAATCTTGGCTGGTATAAATAGAATTTTGTTGGCAGAATCGGCTGCAGATGAAGCGCAAGCAGAAGAATATTTAAATGCAGAACAGGCAGAATTACAATATCTTGTAGAAGGATATGAATCGGATTTGGCAGCAGATCAAGCTGCTACTAAGATTCAAGCTATCGTTAGAGGACGTCAAGCCAGACGAGCTAGACAAGCACTCGCTGTACTTCCTGGAGCTTTGCAAATAGTTGAAGCTGTGCCAGCTGATAGGAATGATTTGCAGGCAATGGTTGATGATGGTAGAGTTAATCTTCCTGCTCAAGCGCGAAACGGTGCTATCGCAGCATTGGTTTTTGCTGGCGGTCAAGTTGGGCGTTCATTTCTTCCTGTAGTAACGTTAGCAGGAGAAGTTCAAGCTCAAGACCTTGCAGTAATTGCTTTAGGTTTAACAACAGTTTGTGCTCCCGTTGCATATATTACTTTTCAAGGTGGTAAATGGGTTGTAAAAAGATTAATTAATAATCCCGATTTGTTACAAGCCATAAGAAGCAAATCCCAAGATGCTCTTACAGGAGTTTTGGAGAAAGCGAATGCGCTTCTTCCAGAACAAGCAAAAAGTCTTTGGGATACTTTTAAGGGCTATTTAGGGCGTTAATCAAATAAAACAAATCAAATAAAACAAATAAAGGGCTGTTTAAAATGGCCCTTTATTTGTTTTAAAGAGTTTGGCAAAAAGCCTTTTTTGATGTTTTTAAAACTCTAAAAAACATCAAAAAATATTGTTTTTTGTTCAAATAGTCAGTTTTTTGCCAAAAGCTCGATTTTAATACAGCCCCTTTTTACAGGTAGATAATTTTTATATAAATTAAGGATGTAAGTTAGTTTTTAACATTCCTTTACGTATTTAAATGCGTGTTTAAATATGGGGGAAATGTGAGGTTATATATAATATTTTATTGGAGGTTACAATGAAATCATTAAAGAAAGTATTACTCGGATTATTGTTGATAGGTGTTTCTATTAACTTAGATCTTAATGCAGGAAAAAGAAGTAAACCTGATTATAGAGATCTTGTTGGTCCCACTCTTAGATGCTTAACAGTTGAAGAAGATTCTAGATATCAAAAAACCGCTAAAGAATTAGAAGAACAAGATGTTACTGCTGCAAGACAGCAAGTGTTAGAAGTTGAAGCTACTGTTGTTGTAGATGCTGAGATGCCACAAGCAGATGATTTATTTTTTCAACCAGCAAATGAATTGCCTGGTGATTTAGATGATATGATAATTCCTGATCCTCAAGCTGTAGCTGCCGATAGAGATTATAGAGATGTTTTGCAGGCGATGGTTAGGGCAGGCCAAATTCGTCAATTTGATGAGTTTATAAATCTTATCCCTCATCTTCCTGCTCAAGCGCAAAATGGTGCAATTGCAGGATTGGTTTTTGTTGGCGGCCAAGTTGCACGTTCATTTCTTCCTGTTGTAACATTGGCAGGCGAAGTTCAAGCTCAAGATTTTGCAGTGATTGGTTTAGGTTTAACAACTGTTTGTGCTCCTGTTGCATACGTAACTTTTCAAGGTGGCGAATGGGTTGTGAAAAGATTAATTAATAATCCTGAATTGTTGCAAGCTATAAGAAGCAAATCTCAAGAAGCTGTTGCTGCTGTTATAAAAACAGCTAATGAGATTCCTGCTCAAGCAAGAAATGTTGCAAGAAAAGCAAAAAGAGCTGCAAGAAATGCAGGTTGCCCAATTCAGTAAATAAAACAATTAATTATAGAAATATAGAATAAAAATAAAGAGCCGTTTTAAACGGCTCTTTATCAATTTTAAAGAGGGCTGTTGTAAAAAGCAGCTCTCTTTTTTTTGTTTTTCAAATTTTGGTTCTTCTATGCAATGTTTTTTGTTATTTTATACCATCATGTTTAAGAAATATAAAAATATAGATAAGGGAGATCAAGGTCTTATGAAAATAAAATTAATTTCAACAACATTATTTTTGGTGCTATTTTTTTCGGGATTAATTTTTTGTAAAGAAGTTATTTTTCAGGGTGAATCTACGGTAAAACAAACACGATATCAAGTAAGAAATAGCAGCATTGTTCTTACTGAGAAATTCCAGGATCTTAACGGTAAAATTACTCAATCATGGTTTATTAATGATGGAGTAATTTCGAAAGACGAATATTTTGAAAAATTAAAATTAGCAGAAAAAGAAGAGCTTGAAATTGAAAAAGAAGAATTAGAACGGAAAAAGGTAGAGGAAGAACTGGAAAAGCGAGAATTAGAAGAACGTAAAATAAAAGAAAACGAAGATTTTTATAAAAAAACAAGGCTAGAGGCACAAAGAAGATTAGTTAGTCTTGAGCTAGGGAAAATAGAAAAAAGTTTTAACCGCTTAGATAAATATGAATTGGAAGAATATTTTGTTTTTGGTGATCAAACTTTTGATTCGTCTGAAGATTTGGAAGATGTTCGATTTGGTTTATTGAACAAGGCAAAAAGATTAACAATTTCTTCTGTTGATGAATTGGATTCAGAAGATCTTAAAAGATTGTTGGAAAAACTTGAAGTTATTCCAAATAAAATAGAGATGTTTTTTAGGCATTCTGTTAAACATGCGATTAATAAATGTGATGATACAAAAAGATTAAAAGATCTTCTTGCTTTAATTTAAAAAATACCATTAGGAGGTTGTATGAATTTTAATAAAATATTTTGTTTTGCGATGATTTTTTTATTTGGGTATTGTGTTTGTTTTGCAGAAAAAAAGCTTGAGACAATAAATCAAAAAAAGGCTTATTTGGCATTAAAGAGAATGCTTTTTGTTGATAAAGGTTTAAGAAGAGTTTCTTGTAGAAATTTCCGGATTAAAAAAATAGAAAATGAACTTAATGAATATTTAAAAGAACAAAGTAGATTTTTAATTTTTGGAAAGCGTAGGTTGTTTATTGAGTTATCAGAAAATCAATTTTCAAGATTTCTTAAAAGTTATCAAAAAAAACATTCTAAAAATTGTCAGCGATTAAAAAATATTTCTAAAAATGGAAGAATTATAAAAGTGGCTACTAATGAGTGTGAGTTAGCTCAAATCATATTGGTTAATATTTTTGGAATTACTTTTGAAAGATTCAGGGAATTGTTTTGCGATGAATATGATATTGAAGCAGAAGAAGAGACGGAATAAGTTTTTGATATAAAAAGTGGAAGAGGGTAATGATTAAAGAAAAAATAATATCTGATATTGTTCGAAGTCAAAAAGAATACTTTAAATTGGGTGGAACAAAAAAACTTTCATTTCGTTTTGGGCAATTAAAAAAGCTAAAGTTGGCCATTATTGATAATGAGAAAAACATTCTTGAAGCTTTAAAAAAAGATCTTAATAAAACAGAAAAGGATGCATATTTAACATCGATTTTTCCATTGCTTTGCGAAATAGATTTTATGATTAAAAATTTAAAAAGTTTTGCAAAAGAAAAAAGGGTAAAAACTCCTTTTATATGGTTTGGGACAAAAGCTTATACCGTTTGCGAACCGTACGGTGTTGCTTTAATAATTTCGCCATGGAATTATCCTTTTGAGCTGGCATTTAGACCTTTAATTGGTTCTATTGCTGCAGGAAATTGCGCAGTTTTAAAACCGTCTGAAATATCTAAGAATTCTTCTTTAGTAATAAATGATATTATTAAAAAGACTTTTCCACGAAATTATATAGCAGTTGTTCAAGATGGAGCAGAAGAAGGACAGTTTCTTTTAGAACAAAAATTTGATTATATATTGTTTTCTGGAAGTCAGAAAATTGGAAAAATTGTTATGGAATCTGCTTCTAAGAATTTAACTCCATTAACATTAGAGTTAGGTGGAAAATCACCGTGCATTGTTGATGAAGATGTTAATACAACGGTTGCAGCAAGAAGAATTGTTTGGGGAAAATTTTTAAATTCAGGGCAAACTTGTATTGCGCCGGATTATCTTTTTGTTCATAAAAATATTAAAAATAAATTTGTAGAAAAATTAAAAGAAACGATTACTTCTTTTTACGGAAATGATCTGTTAAAAAATAATGATTATGGAAAAATTATTAATCAAAAACATTTTGATAGATTAAAAAATCTTTTGGTGGGTGCAAATATAGTTTTTGGTGGAAATACTGATGAACAAAGTTTAAAAATTGAACCAACTCTTGTTGATCAAGTTAAATATGA
>DAOVNS010000069.1 GCA_030630075.1 bacterium
AATTACAGGTGGTGGACCCGGAATTATGGAAGCTGCGAATAAAGGCGCGCATGAATATGCAAAAGAACAAGGTCTAAAAAATAAAAATAATAAAACAAAAATGACTTCTATGGGAATTTCGCTTACAAGTTTTGAAAAAGAACAGCTAAATAAATATACACATGATGTCATAATTATGGATCATTTTTTTACCAGAAAGTGGTTGCTTGTTAGATATTCGGTTGGTTTTATAGTTTTTCCTGGTGGTTTTGGAACTTTGGATGAATTGTTCGAAATTATAACTTTAATACAATGTTATAAGATGCCAAGAATGCCGATTGTTTTAATGAGCAAAGGTTATTGGACTCCAATGATTAAATGGCTAGAAGAACGTGCTTTATCAAATGGTTTAATTAAAAAAGAAGATTTAGATTTGTTCCATGTGACAAGTGATGTTGATGAGGCTTGTGCAATAATTTGTAAATATTGTAAACATAGAAAGAAGGTTAGAAAACCGCTGTATACACGTTAAAAACTCAATACCATATACTTAATTTTAAATTATATAGTATTGAGTTTTTTAACTTAAAAATTAATCGATCCAGTTTATTTTGCCATAATTTTGTACGTCTTGATTGTAGATATAGGCTTTATTCGGATCATTAGAAGTTATTTGTGCATTTTCTAAGTTTGCACCTTTTAACTTAGTTCCTTGCCAATTAATGTTACGTAAGTCGGCACCGCTCAAATTTACATTACTAAGGTTTGCTCCATCTAAATTGGCATGATAACCCCATTGATCTACAAATTCAGCACCACTTAAATTTGCATTACTCAAATTAGCTCCGCTCAACTTAGCAAGACTCAAGTTGGCGTTGCTTAAATTGGCGTTGCTTAAATTGGCACCAACCAAATCAGTACCACTATCCAAAGCATTTTCACGAAACAGAACATAACTCAAATTTGCGCCACTTAAGTTTGCACCATTTAAATTTGTGTTTCCAAAAACGGCTCCATGCAAATCAGTTCCACTCAAATCAGCGTTAGTTAAGTCTAGACCTCTCAAGTCACGTTGTGAGGTTGTAACAGATTCCCCTTTTTTGTTTTTCTCAGATAATTCAAGTGCCCTATTCAGATCTGCTGAATTAAAAGCAGAAAGGCTATTTATCGATATTGCGGTAGCAATTAACAAAATAATACTTTTTTTCATAATTCCCCCCTAAAAATTAATAAAATTACTTCTTATTAAGAGAATGACATATTTAAAGCCGAAAAAGCAAGGGTTTAAGCATGTTTTTAGATGGTTTTTGTTTTAAAAGATATGATATTTTTTAAAAAGAATAATCTTATGCTCTTCTTTATAAAATCTTAGTCGCGTGATATAAGGTCGTGTTGATTTTTTGTTTTTTTAACTTATAATATTTCCTTGGCCAGACGGTGACAAAATGTTGAATTTTAACGTTTTGTTTTGTTTGGACATTTTTTATTTATGACGTTGGATAATATTTTTAAAAACAGTTTTTAAAACAGGGGAGCTTTTATGGCTAAGAAAATCATACCTCTTTACGATCGTGTTCTTTTAACAAGGACAGAAAGTGAACAAAAATCTGCAGGTGGAATTATTATTCCTGATACAGCTCAAGAAAAAACTCAAATTGGTATCGTTGAAGCAACTGGCGAAGGCAAGCTTGCAAAAGATGGTTCCATTTCTTCATTAAAAGTTAAAAAAGGTGACAAGGTTCTTTTTGGAAAATATTCCGGAACAGAAGTTAATATTGATGGTCAAGATTATTTGATCGTTAAAGAAGATGAAATCTTGGGGATTATTAAATAAGGGTTGTTTTACTTAAATGCGAATTTGATAGTAAAAGATAGACTTTAATTTTGCTTATAAGTAAATTTGAATAATTTTTGTCATCCTGCCTGTCTGCCGTAGTTTTAACGAAGGTTGGAACTTGTTTCAGGATGACAAAAATGAAGTATTATTTAATTAAGCTTGAAGATCTAAGGTATCGTTAAATTTTGAAGGTTCTACTTGAACAGTGGCCTACTTAAATATTAGTTTAAATTAAATTATGTTATTTAGAGGATTTTAAATCATGGCAAAGAAAATAATTTTTGGACAAGAAGCCAGAACAAAAATTTTAGAAGGTGTAAATACTTTAGCGAATGCAGTAAAAGTTACACTCGGACCTAAAGGTCGTAATGTTGCATTAGAAAAATCTTTTGGTTCTCCATCAATTACAAAAGATGGTGTAACAGTTGCAAAAGATATTGAACTTAAAGATAAGTTCGAAAACATGGGTGCACAAATGGTTCGCGAAGTTGCATCTAAAACTGCAGATGTTGCAGGTGACGGAACAACAACCGCAACAGTTTTAGCACAAGCCATTTACCGTGAAGGTATTAAAAATACAACCGCTGGTGCAAATCCTATGGAAATTAAAAGAGGGATAGAAAAAGCAGTAGAAGTTGTTGTTGCTGAAATTAAAAAAGTTGCAAAAGAAGTAAAAGGCAAATCAGAAATTGCACAAGTTGCTACAATTTCTGCAAATTCAGATAAATACATCGGAAATCTTATTGCTGATGCAATGGAAAAAGTTGGTAAACATGGTGTTATCACTGTTGAAGAAGCAAAAGGTATCGAAAGTGAACTTGAAGTTGTAGAAGGTATGCAATTTGATCGTGGATATCTTTCTCCATATTTTATTAATGATACAGAAAAGATGGAAGCTGCATTAGAAAATCCAATGATTTTAATTTGTGATAAAAAAATCACAACAATGAAAGATCTTCTTCCTGTTCTTGAACAAGTTGCAAAACAAGGTGCAACACTTTTAATTATTGCAGAAGATATCGAAGGCGAAGCGCTTGCAACATTAGTAGTTAACAAAATGCGCGGAACATTAAACGTTGTAGCTGTTAAAGCTCCAGGTTTTGGTGATCGTCGCAAAGCAATGTTAGAAGATATTGCTATTTTAACTGGTGGAA
>DAOVNS010000037.1 GCA_030630075.1 bacterium
CCAATTTCGTAAAACGACAATTTATATAAAAAATGATAATAAACAAAGAAAAAATTAAAAAAACCGAAAAAATCAGTTGTTCCGAATTAGAATTTAATCCATCAACAAGACTGGATAAATTCCTGTTTGATCAATTTCCTGAATATTCCAGAGCTTACTTTCAAGAACTAATAAGTAATGAATTAGTCAGAATAAACTCTAAAACAGTCACCAAAGGTAGCTACAAAATCAGACAAACCGATTCTATCGAAATCGACTTTCCAGAAGAAAAACAATTCGACTTAAAACCCAAAAAGGTTGATTTCGAAATTGTAGATACTCAAAAAGATTTTGTAATAATTGATAAACCAGCGGGATTAATTGTTCATCATTCAGATAAAACATCCGATGATGTAACTTTAGTTAATGGATTATTATATAAATTTAAAGAATTAAATGAATTCGAAGACAAAGAAAGACCAGGAATTGTTCACAGATTAGATAAAGGAACATCCGGACTTTTAATTATTGCAAGAAATATAAAGAGTCACATAAAACTTTCTTCGATGTTCAAAGAGCGAGAAGTAAAAAAAACTTACTTGGCAATTGTTAAAGGACATCCTACAAAAACAGGGAGAATCGATTTTCCAGTAGGAAGACATCCTGCACAAAGACATTTAATGTCTCACTTAAGTCCTTTTGGAAAAGAAGCTTTAACCTATTATGATGTTTTAAAATATTACGACGACTATTCTCTTGTTGCTGTTCATATTGTTACAGGAAGAACACATCAAATAAGAGTCCACTTTGCAGCCACGGGACACGGTTTAATTGGTGACAGTATGTATGGATTTTTATCAAAAGATATTTCACGCCCTGCGCTTCATGCATGGAAAATTTCATTTGATTATAAAGATAAAACATTTAATTACTTAAAATCTGTTCCAAAAGATTTTCAGAAATTGTTAATTAAATTAAACAAAGATCTTAAACAATAAACTTTAAAATTTATTGTTTAAAAAAGAGCCGCCCAATTTTTTGAGCGGCTCTTTTTTAAATTTAATCTAGATAATTTATCTTTATAGTTTAAAACCAAATGGCAATAATTCACCAATAGTTTTTATTACATATTCTCCTTTTGCAGTACACATAATAACAGGCATATCTTTATCTTCAGCAAATTCCCAAATAACTTGCCTACAAACACCACAAGGAGATGCATCTTCAGGAGTTTCAACATCTAAAACAACGGCTATCGCCTGCATTCTTTTTTCTTCACGCAAACCGTCTTTATCTACAACAATTTCACCCTCAGTTACAGCTGTAAAAATAGCTGTACGCTCTGCACAGTTGGTTGGACCATAAGCTGCGTTTTCTACATTTGTACCGCGAATGTTTCTTCCACTTTTGGTTAATATTGCAGCGCCAACTTTAAATTTTGAATAAGGAGAATAAGAATTTTTTCTTGCATCTTTTGCAGCATCTATCAATGAATCAATTTGATCTTGCTCTAACGCGGCAGAATTAAGATTCACAGTTAACAAAGACAATAAGAACAAATATTTTAAACTTTCCATAAAAAACCTTTTGTTTTAGGGGTAAAATAACAATACAAATAACAGATAGAAAAAACTAAAAGAATTACGAGAAAGTGTCAATAAGAATTAGTAAGAAATGTTTTAAAAAGGTAAGGAATAGCAAGTTAATTATCTTTATTTCAAATATAAAAGCCATATTGATCACCTAATGCGTGAGCGTTAGGATATGTGTTACTGATAAGAGCCCAGGGGTTTTCCATTAATCTGAAATCGATCTTTTATAGATTTTAATAATTTATAAACGGTCGCCTTCAAGTTAATATCCGCATTTTGCAAATTATTGTTATTGTTATTTTTATTTTTTTCTGGCGAACTTAAAACACATCTTCTTTTAAGTTTTTCAAATTCTTTTTCGTATCGCTTACAAACAGCATCTTCTTGAACACAAATAACGTTTTCTCTATTACTTCTTCCTGCCGAAACCGTCCAATTAAAAGAACCAGTCCAAACTTTATTATCAAATATCGCAAACTTGTTGTGCATAATTTCGTTTAATCTACTGTTATTTTTTTTTGTTTTTGGTTTATAAAGAAAAACATCAATTCCGTTATCTTTTAGTAACTCAATTTTATTAAATTCACTTTTTAAAGAAGAAGAATCTGTAATAATTTGAACATCAATATTTTTATTTCTTTTTGCTTCGATTAATGCGTTTGCAATCTTTTTATCCGTCAACATATAAACGGCAGCATGAATTTTATTTTTTGTTTGTTTAATTTGATCAATTAATTTGCTTGAAATTTTATCTTTGGGAGAAAAGTAAACAATAGATCGCGAAAATAAAGGGCCAAAGAACAAAACTATAACTAAAATTCTTATTTTAAAAACATTACTAATACTCATTTCTCTCTCTTTTATTTAATCTATTTGAACTTTTTTTGTTAAAATTCTAACTTTGTTAAAAATAATACTTTTATAAAATTATATTAAGTAAATAATATAAAAGACAAAAAGCACCTTCGATTATTCAAAGGAGAGGATTTAATGAAGATAAGTGTTTTTTTAATTTTAATAATGTCTGTACTAAATATATTTTCTTTGTCATCACAAAAAGATGATGATATCCAATCATTACACAATAAAATAAGCAAAGAACTATTATCTATTCGCAAAGAATATCCGCAAACACAACCAACTGTTTATTCATTGCTCGACCAAGTATGTAAAATTTATCACATATCAAAAGATTCGCTCGAAAAAAAACGCGTACTTAAAGAAATGGTTCAAGATAAAGAAATTGAAAACAAATTGTTAAAAAGTGAGAATTCAACTTTAAAACATGAAATCTCTTCATTAAAAAATGAATTCAATTCAACTCTGAAAAATTTTAGTTCAATATCGAAAAAACTCGAACAAAAAAACAACTTAATTAATATGATGGCAAAAGAAAAACAAAAAATTGCATCCGAAAAAGCAAGGCTTGAAGAAGAAAGAAAATTATTATTAAAAGCAGAAAAAATCGAAAATCAAAACAATGGTTCAGGAATAGAGCAAGAGACGAATATTAAAATTAATGATAGTCAAAGTCTAAGCCTAACTTCAACTTCAGCTCCAACATCACCTCTTTGATCTTTAACCATTTTTAAATTAATATCATCAGTCAAAAAATATTCAACCTGAAAAGCAAGATCATCCTGCAAATTAAAATTCTTTTGAATTTGAGCATGCATTTGTTTATTAAGATCAATCGAAACAGTTCCTTTTACACCGCTGCGACCACTTTGATTAGAAAAATCTGGCGTAATTTGAATATATTTAAATGGTAAAATTATTTTTCTAAAAACACTGGTTGTCTTACTAAAAATCTGTTCTGAATTAATAAGGTCTTCTAAATTTTGCATTATCATTACAGGAAGATCATATTGCAAACTTGCCGTTTCGGATCCTGAAAATAACAATGACAATATTTCCTCTTCTCTTAATTCAGGAGAAGAATCTAAGAGAATTTGCGGTTTACTCAGCGCACCGGTTACCTGCAAAGTAACTAAATATTTTTTTATTTTATTTTTAGCTAACAAATCTATTATTGGCTCATTTGGTTGAGTTGGTAAAAACTGTATTGTTGCATAATCTAAATACAATTTATTTTTAAAAAAACTCAAATAACCTTTTTCCAAATTAATATCACCTGTGATCTTTGGCACCAAAAAACCGCTATCTGCGTACATAGTTTTTATATTTAAATCTAGAAACGCATCAGTCGTTAAAAATTTAGTTTTAAGCCTTAATGGTCTATCGCACAAAAAATTCACATCAATTTCTAAAATTCTATCATCGATAAAAAAAGAATCTGTAAAAAACATTGTCGAATCAAAATCAGTTTTGGAATCAGAAGAAAAGGCATCACTCTTTATTACGGATTTCTTTAAATAAATACTCCCCAACAATTTGTACAAAGATTCTCCAGATTTTTTTGCAAGACTATTTTTATTCAAAAAGAGGTCCCCTTGGATAATTCCATAAAAATCTCTATTCCAATTAACTAACAAGTTTTTTATTTGGGCAGGAAATTCTACAGAACTTAGTTGATAATTTTTATCAAAACAGATATTTGCGCTAGGAATATTTATAGACCCTTTAAAGAATCCTATCTCAAAATCATCTAAAACAATTTTCTTTGAGAATGCATCTATAGTAAAGTCACTTTTAATATTTTGTATCGGATTATAAATTCCTAAAAGTGATAATTTTCCACTTGCTAATCTAAAACCCCCTTTTAAATTATTTAAATCTTTCTGATCACAAGCCACTTCAAAGTAAGCCTGCCTTCCTACTATATTTTTTTGTAGCTGATACGGTAAAAAGTCACGAATCAAAGCATACTTTATATTGCCTTTTAGTATCTTTGATTCTTTTTCATTTTTAGGCACAATCATTTCTAATAACTTTTGACCATTCCGATTTAAATATAAAAGTTTGGATATATAAAATTGGTCACGAAGATTTGCTTTTGCAAAATAACTACCACCCAAATGCTTTCCAGAAATTTTAAGATTTTTATTTCTATAAAAACAATCTCCCACAAATGGATATTTTCTTTTTGTTTCTCTTTTTAAAAAATCAATTTTATATTTTCCCTTAACATCAAATTGATCGTTAAATAAAATAGAAGATTTAAGACCACCGGCTTTAATGCAATAACTTGAATCCCTAAAAGTTACTTCTTCTGTATTCAATAAAAATATCTTTCCACTTTTTTTATTCAAATCCCATAAACTTTTAATATTTAAAGCAATATTCGCAACTTCAAAATTTCCGCTCAACTTTAAATTATTTGAAACTGAAAAATTTAAATCTAATTTAATTAATTCATTTAATTGATCACCAATATTTTGATCGCTATAAAAAGAATAAATATCTTGCAAGCATTTTACGGGCAAAGTTCCTGTAATTTGATAATCTGTAGCCGCAATTAGACTTTCAACCCTTGGGTTATCAACCCAAGGGTTCTCAATTTTCAAATCTAAAGAATTATCTGTATTTTTTAAAAAAATATTCTTTTTATCACCATTAAATTCTAAGCCAACAAAATAATCTTGATTCAAAAACTTAAAACTTTTATTTGAATTAACAATAAAAAAGTCAGCTCCTGGCACATCTGTTTCCGCTGTTTTAAAATCCAAGTCACATTTTATTGAACTCAAAACCTTTTTTTCATTAAAAAACAAACTTCCATCTTTTAATAAAATCCCACCAACCGAACAATTCTGTTTATTTTTTTTAAAAGATAATTCACCAAAAAAATCTGTTTTAATTTCATCAACTTTTTGATTATCACATAAATCTTTTTTTAAACGACTTATGATCTTTAAATTCTTAATTTTTACAGCACATAATTCTGCAGGTAAATCTGGATTTGTTTTAAATATATTTTTTAGATGGTCCAAAATTAAAGGTTTTCCATTCTCAACTAAAGTTTCGGATTCTACATCGTTAAGTTCGACTTTTAAAGACATCTTTTGACTAAAAAGGCACTTTAATCTAGAAAACCGAGAATTCGATGTCTTAAATTTCCAAGAAAAATCTTGCCCATCTTTTGATTGGACCAATCGTGATTGGATTAGCGCATCTTCAATAAATATCTTTCCCGTAAAAATATTTATATGCGAAGATTTTACACTAATTTTCGCATTCCATTCTTTTTCTAAAATTTCTATAACTTTTTTTTGTATAAAATTTTGCGTCCTGCTGTCGTTTTGAATAACCCAAAGAACAGGAACAAAAGTTACCAAAATTACTATAAAAATATGTGAAATAATTTTTGATATTAAATCTTTATTAAACTTAAACATTAATTTATTCAAAAAACTTTTTATTTTTTAGTTATATAATGCTATGATCACCAAACAAATTTAGTATTTTCCACTGTAAAAACATAGATATAAATAAAAATAGGATAAAAATGAATAAGTCTTCGCTAGATCCTTCGTTAAAACTACGGCACCAAAAAAAGCTTCGCCCCATAAATAAAAAGATTTTATTTTTGATTCTCCTTGTGAGCTCATGTTTATTAAAAAATGAAAATGTTAAAGCAATGGGAAGTCCTCAATTAACAACAGAAGAACACACCATTTTATTAATAAATTCAATGACTCCAAATTTAAACTTAAAAAAACAAAATCTAACCCAAAATAAATTCTTAGCAATTATATTATTTCTCTTAAAACATACAGACTCCAAAAATAGACTAACCGATCTTGATATATCTTTTAATCCAGAAATAAAAGCACTTCCAAACAAAATTCTTTTGTTCGGAAATTTAAAAACTTTAGATGTCAGTGGAACACATATACCCTATCGTGACAGAAATCTGCAAAGACTAATTGGAAAAGGAGTCAGAATTATAGACAATGGACCTGAAATTGTTTAAAGACTTTTTAACTTTTATTTTTAAAATGCTATGATTCTCCAAACAAATTTAGTATTTTCCACCGTAAAAACATAAATAAAGGATACAAATACAATAGGCCTAATCTACCTCAAAAAATAATACTAAGCTCTCCACCTACCATCCTTATATTCATATTTTCTGATGTAAGAAACATTGGAAACAGGAACGGTTAACGCCATCATGTATTTATAATCTTTATCAATCAAATAAATACTTCCTGATTCTATTTTTCCGTCAGGATAAAAAATTGCTTTAAATTTATTCTGACCATCCTTTTTAAAAGAAACCGCGCTTTGTATTAATTTTGTTGGATCCGAAGGCGGTCCATAAGAATTTGGTAAAAAATCAAACTTAACAACATTTGCCAACTTATTTTCTTTAGATTCGAAATTCATTAAATAACTATTATTTTGTAAGTCAAAAACAATTTCTTGTTGCTTGTTACTCGCAATCGCTTTTTGTTGCAAATAAGAAAATAGAGTAAAAACTTTATCTACTTCGTTTTTTAAAACAAATTTATTAAAAAACGAACTATTGGAAACAGTAACGGTTAGTAAAATTATTATTACAGCCACAACTGCCAACAATTCAAACAATGAAAACGATTCAGTTTTTTTTAACATAAATATTCTTACATCATTAAATAATTTTTTAAATAATTAAAATCTTAAAAACTATTTTATTGACTAGAACTAACTTAATTCGTTAAAAAATAGTAAGTAAAAATAAAAATAACTTTAAGGGGGACGATATGAAATTTAAACATTTTTGTTGTTTACTAATTTTATTTTTTTCATATAACCAATTATCACCATTTATATTTTTAGCAAACTCAGATACACACGTCGGCGAGAAAGGAATCAAAGAACAACGAAAAGTTGGACATATACAAAAAATGTTAGAGATGAATTCTTCCCCATTAAGACCAACTTTCAATTTATTTATTGGAGATCTAACAGATCACGGATATGGAGAAGAAAAAAATAGTGCTCTTTGTTGCTTTAAACCTGAAATCTACTACACAAAAGAATTAAATGAATTCTGTACAAGGTGGTTATTTCCTTTAGAAGAAACAGGAGTTCCTATATATCTTTGCGCAGGAAATCACGATGTTTATGGTAAGCGAACAGGAATTACAAACTTTATCAAAAAAAGACCTGGCAATACTTATTATAAATTTCAAAAAGAAAATGTGGTTTTTATTTGTTGTCACATATATCCAAACAAAGAAATACAAAAATGGTTACAGAATAAAATTTTACCTACAATACCAACTCACAAACCAATAATATTCTTTTTTCATTACCCACCAACGGGAAAAGGAAGCCGAAGCTGGCCAGAAGAAGAAAAAGATAGTTTTTTCAACACAATTCAAAATCACAACGTGCAAGCATTAATTGTTGGACATCACGGTAAATTTAGTTATGTATCAACCTGGAGAGAAAAAATTCCCGTTTATTGTGTTGCAGGAGAATACTTTGCCGTATTTGATATAGAAGAACGATTATTAAATGTTACCTTTCATTCACGAAATGATTTTAAAGATCAAAATTTAATGTATTACACCCCAGAAGAACTAGAATATTTAACAATACCTAGATAAAATTTCAAGATATCAGAGAAGAAAATGAAGTTTATTTTTTATAAAAAGAGAAGAATTAGAAAGATTAATTTTGCAGCAATAATATTTTTTTAACCCAAAAAAGGAGAAAGATATGCTAAGTAGAAAAAGTTTGTTTTTGCTTTCACTACTTTTACTTTCACTATTTTCAGCAAAAATTTACCCATACAGTATTCTTGCAGACGCAGATATGCATGTAGAAGCAGAAGACAAAACAACAAAGATCGGTCATGTCGAACTCATGACCGACATGATTAACACACCAACACATTATGTTAAGTGTGTTGTGATGCCTGGAGATCTAACAAATAGCGGATTAAATGGCTCTATAAGTTTATGGCCACCATTACATCCACAATTTGATGAATGGGGTAAATTTTTAACTCAATGGTTTAATCCGTTACAAAACGCTGGCGCAGATATTTTTGTAGGAAAAGGTAATCACGATACCGACCATGAACAGGCACAATTTATATCTGTTCCAGAAGCCATACAAAACCTCTACGATAACCAAGATTATTATGTTCGAGACATCCTCAGTAATAATGGTACAAAAAAAGCACACATCATTTGCTGCGGATTATATCCTGATGCAATAACAAGACTCTGGCTTTCGGTCATCTTAAATAGCCTCAAGCTTGTAGATGGAAATCTTCCTGTTTACATTTTTTTTCATTATTTTCTTCCTGATTATTGGGTTAATTATGATTGGATGCCAGCTCAAGATAAAGAAGACTTTTACAATGTAATTAAAGATTACAATATTAAAGCGATTATAAATGGACATATCCACACATCATATTGCGGATATTGGCATAATATTCCAATAATAGGCGTTGGAGGAAATTATTTTGCAAAAATCGAACACAAAACAATAACTAATGAATTTACAGTAACCTTTCATAAAGATAGAAACACTGCCGCAAGAACATGGGACGATGAGTTCATAGATTTTAGTTAAATATTTTCAGGGAGCCAAAAAAAACTGGCTCCTTTTTTATTAAAACACTTGAAAAAGTATTTTTTAATTTTTTATAAAGAAAAATGTTAAATACATATTAATTCAAAAGGGAGAATGTTTTTATGAAAAATATCGACAAATTTTTTTCGCTTGTAGAAGCGGTAGCCAGTTATTTTTTCATATTCTATTTTATTTATGCAATTAAAATGCCTGTAAATATTTTTTATGCATCAGGTATTCTTTTGGCACTATATTATGTAGCAGTACTTGCTTGTCCATGGCTCAGACATACTGAAGCATGGAAAAAAATGTACAAAAAAAAATAAACTTAACCTATTTTTCACATAAAAAAGGGCTGGTTTTATCAGCCCTTTTTTATGTTCCATTAAATCTTAATGTTCACAAACTCTTTATGCCATAAAAAGTTTATGTTCCATATTCTTCAATAACTTGATCCGCAAAAGCTACAGATAAAACCTCATCAACGGTTGTTGTGCCATTTTTAACATATCGCAAACCGTCTTGAGATAAAGGTGTCATTCCCTGCTTTAAAGCTTTGCGTTTTATAACAGAAGCATCCGCTTTTTCAACAATTAATGGTGCAATTTCATCATCAATTTCCATAACTTCGAATATTGCCATTCGCCCTCTAAAGCCCGTGTTGAAACATTCATCGCAGCCAACAGCTTTGTAAAATGTAATTTTTTCGGCTTCAGCATTTGTTAAACCCAATCGTTTTATTAATTCTTCATCAGGTTTATATTGTTGCTTGCAATGATCACATAATTTTCTTAACAAACGTTGCGACATAACACAAACCAAAGATGAGGCAATTAAAAATGGTTCAACTCCCATATCAATTAAACGCGTAATTGTTGCGGGAGCATTATTGGTATGAATTGTACTTAAAACTAAGTGGCCAGTTAAAGCAGCTTGTGTAGAAATTTGTGCAGTTTCTTTATCTCGAATTTCACCAATTAAAACAATATCCGGATCTTGACGCAAAATAGATCTTAGCGCAGCTGCAAAAGTTAAACCAATACTCTCTTTAACTTGTACTTGATTTACACCGCTTATTGTGTACTCAACAGGATCTTCAACTGTAATAATATTTACATCTGACTGATTAAGTTTATTTAAAATTGCATAAAGAGTTGTTGTTTTACCAGAACCAGTTGGACCACTGATAAGAAATATTCCATTTGGTCGTTCAATCGTTCTTGTAACAACCTGAAAATCTCGTTCAGAAAAATTCAATGATTTTAGATCTACAACGCCCTTAGACTTATCCAGCAAACGCATTACAACACGTTCACCAAAATTACATGGTAAAATAGAAACACGAATATCAATTGCTTTATCACCAACTCTAATTTCTATTCTTCCATCTTGAGGTAAACGTTTTTCTGCAATATTAAGATTCGACATTATTTTAATACGAGAAACAATTGCACCTTGATATCTTTTTGGAGGCAATAATTTTTGATACATTGCGCCATCAATTCTATATCTAATTTTTAATTCTTTTTCGAAAGGTTCAATGTGAATATCAGAAGCATCTTCTTTTACCGCTTGATAAATCATATGATTTACCAATTTTACAATAGGTGCTTCGTTCGCCATTTCCAAAATATCTTTTTCTTCAATTGACTCAAGATCAATTGCTTCTTCACCCTCTTCTTTAAGATCTTCCATCATCTCTTTGCTAGTCTCAAGAGGATAATATCTATTTATTGCATCATTTATTATCTCGGAAGTAGAAACGGCATAACTCACATCGCCAGATAATAATAATGAAATATTATCAAGCGGCTGCAAATCTCTTGGATCGGCAGTAACAATTGTTTTTCTGCCTTCAAAAATAATTGGAATTACAACATGTTTTCTTAAAAACTTTAAAGGAATCTTACCTAATGCTTTAGGATCAATCATCTGTTCTGTAATTTTTTCTACAAAATCAATTGATACCTGTTCCGATAAAGCTTTTGCAATGTCTTTCTTTGTTGCAAACTTCTTTTCTAAAAGAATTTGATCTAATAATTTTCCGGTATCTTCTTGCTCTTGGCGTGCAAACGCTAATTGTTCTGCACTTATAACGCCATTTACTACAAGAATTTCGCCTAGTCTTTTTCTCATTTAATGCCTCCCCCTGTTAAGGGTCAACTTACAATTAATAATTTCTTGAATATTTACAACTTAAAATTTATAACTTGATGATAACAAAGCTCGATTAAAACCTTAATAATTTTAACAAAGCAGGCCTAAAATGTATCCTAATACATTTTTTTGCCAAAAGAGACACAATATTTTAATATGTTTATAAGC
>DAOVNS010000028.1 GCA_030630075.1 bacterium
AATTCCCAAAAAAAGACTTACTGAAATTAAAGATATATAAAATATATTTTCTTTAAAATTAGACATATTTTTGATTTAAATTTTTGATTTAGAAGCCAACTTCATTTAGAATCCAAGATCTTTAAGATCAATTACTCCGCTCGATTCTTTTCTGATAGAATCTTCATCCATATGAAATGTAGAAAATTCCATAATTTCGGAATCTTCAATTCCTGTAAAACGGTGCCACATTCCTGTTTCTACGTGTTTAACATCACCGGGAGTCATTAATCTTGATTCTTTTTTACCTTCAAATTCAGATTCGAGCAAAACCTTACCCGCAAGAATGTAAAATGTTTCATCTTTAATGTCATGCTTGTGCATAGAACAACGTGTACCTTTTTTTAGTACAAGCTTTTTACCACAATATTTTGGAGTGTTTACAATCCATTCTTCATGGCCCCAAACTTTTTCAACAAAATTTACTAATTGTTCTGCTTTAACATCTGAAGGAATATTTTTCTCTTCATTTTTTTCTAACATTAAAAATCCTTGGTTTAGAAAAATAAAATTTCTATTAAAAGTATAATCTTTTACTAATAAAAATCCACTTGCATACTAATGCATAAATGTTTTATAACGATAAAAAGTATTAAAAAAAGCCCCTCCCTCCCCCGTTCGCCCTGAGGAGAAGCAAAGCGACGTCTCGAAGGGTCTTGCTTTTTGAAAATTTTACCAGCAAATAATTATTAGGAGAAAGATTTATGGCAAATAAAGAAATATTACTTGGCGCTCATGTATCAATAGTCGGCGGAATAGATAAATCAATTTTGCGCGGCGAAGAAATAAATGCTACCGCAATTCAAATATTTACAAAAAGTAGCAGATCATGGACTACAAAAAAATTAACTACCGATGAAATAAAAAAATTTAAAGATAATTGGAAAAATTCAAAAATCGTAAAAGTAGTAGTAGCACATACTTCTTACTTAATTAATCTTGCAGCAAAAAATCCTGATGTTGAAAAAAAATCAATAAAATCTTTAGCATTAGAACTTGAACGATGCGAAGAACTTGGCATTCCATTTTTAGTTCTTCATCCTGGAGCACTTGTTGGACAAACAGAAGAAATAGGACTTGCAAAAATTTCTAAAAATTTAGATTTAGTTTTAAAAAATTCAAAAGGCATCACATCAATTGCTTTAGAAACAATGGCAGGACAAGGAACATGCGTTGGTCATACTTTTGAACAACTAAAAGCAATTAGATCCAAGTGCAAAGAAAAAAATAAAATTAAAATATGTATGGATACATGTCATATATTTGCGGCAGGTTATGATATTTCAACAGAAAAAAGTTATAACGAAGTTATGAACCATTTTGAAAAAATTTTAGGAAAAACTGTATTAAAAATTATTCATCTTAATGATTCTAAAGGAGCTCTTGGATCAAGAGTTGATAGACATGCAAATATCGGAAAAGGCAAAATTCCAAAACAAACTTTTAGTTGGATAATGAATGATAAAAGATTTACAGGTGTTCCTAAAATCTTAGAAACACCTGTACAAAATTTGGATGATTATATTCCAGAAATTAAGATGCTAAGAAAAATGGTGAAAGATTAATTATTTAACTGCGCCTAAGAATTTCTCTATACAAGTCTTTTAATTTGCTAAGAGCAATTGTATCCGATTCGACTCTCTTTTCTATTCTTAAACCAAATATATTTTGCAAAGAATACTCTTGAGTTTTACCAAAATCATTAGACAAAACTCCGTCAATAACAGAAGCTTTCCCAGTAACTCTTGATGCAAAATCATCACTACCTTCAGACAACAGAGAAACAACAATAAAGACTTCCGCATCTTTATTGAAAAAAAACCAATCTTCGGGTTGTGCCAAAAACAATCTTTTCACCTTTTTAATTTTTAATATTCCAAAAAAATTATCTTTATTTGCCCAAGGACATTTAACAGATAATTTTCCATTCTCTAAAACAACTTCTATATCTTCATCTTCTAAAACTCCTGGAGCCGCAAATATTTTTAAACTCTCAACTTCGCCATCAGCAACTTCTTAAATATAAAGAGTTCCGCTGGCTAAAAAATTAATCTCCGTGATACAACTTTGTTTACCAAATTTGTGTTCTGAATATTGCAAACTTTCCATTGCCAGACAAAAATTAAAAGAAAAAATAACTAGTAAAACCAGAAAAAATATATTTTTTATCTTCATACAAAAAAACCTTCAAAAAAACCTTTCTTAAAAAATTTGAATATTTAAAATTCATAAATAATAAATACATTTTGCAACAGATAAGATTTTTGTGTCAATTAAGAAAAAATAAAATATGACCAAAGCAACAGGAATAAAATTACTAAAGCAATTAAAAAATAAAATTTTATAAAGCCAAATAAAAAAAGAATGGCAATTGTGGACAAAATAGAGGACATGATAATTGCGAAAATTAAAACAGCGGCAACGCTCCATCCCTTATTCCTAAGATAAATTGCAAAATGATGCGGACTACCTTTATAAAACGGAATACCCAAATAAGTTCTAATAACAACTAAAGAAAAAACTTCTAACAGAGGAATTCCCAAAATAATCACAGGTGTATAATAGGCATTAAAAGAACAACTACTCCATGGAAAAAGCAATGGAATTGCAGCCATAAATCCACCAACAAACATAGATCCAGCATCACCTAAATAAATTTTTGCAGGAGGTTTATTGTAAAAAAAATAAACAAATAACGGACCAAGAAAAGCTAGAATTAAAATAGATATTGAATGTAACTTTAATAAAATAGAAATTATTAAAAACGAAACTCCCGCAACAATTGCTAAAACGGTAGCAAGTCCATCCATAACATCAACCAGATTAAATGCATTAATAACAGAAAGCATCCAAAAACCAGACAAAGTAACATTAAAAATGTGTGCAAAAAAATTAGTCTTTAAAGAAAAGCCGCCTTTTAAAAAACAAATAACAGCTATAAGTTGACCGAAAAGTTTTTGTGATGGTTTTAAAATTCTAAGATCATCAACAAGACCGATAAACAATAATAAACTTACACCTAAAAGTAGCCATAAAATTTTATTTTCAAAAGGATACGATATCGCAAGAGTTGCAATAAAAGGAACGTAGATAGCAACACCGCCAAGATAAGGAACTGCTTTTTTGTGATTTTTTATTTTTCCATCTGGAACATCTAAAACATTAAATTTAAATGCTGTCTTAATTAAAATAGGAATTAGATAGGCAGCAAAAAGTGCCGAAAAAACAAAAGCAAAAACGTAACGAACCAAAATATAATCCATTACCCACTCCTAATCTCACAAATAATTTCAACTCTACTCCAAACTACTACCGAGTAAATTTAAAAAATTTATATGGTCGCTGTGTGTTAAAAATTCAAAGCCAACCCTAGAAATATAAAAATTTATTTTTTCGCTTTGCTCAAAACAAGAAACAATGCTTTGAATTTTTACCCAATCCTTTTGTGTTGTTATAACACCATCCAATTTTTTATTTTTTACAGTATCGAGAATAACTCTTAAATCATTTTTTGTATAATCGTGATGATCACGAAACTCCATAAAATCTATTTTCAAACAGAGTCGCCTCATATCATCTAAAAAATGATCAAACATACCAATGCCTGCAAAAACCAAAAATCTTTTGCCTTTGAGACTGCCCAATTCCTCTTCGTGTAAATTATTTAAAAACAAACCACAGATTTTATGTCTACCTGCAAAAATTTTATTTTTATCAAAATTTTTCAGAAGTTTATTTTTTATATTTTCTATTGTTTTTAAATCAACGATATCCGCATGAGTTAAAACGATAGCATCAGCACGCAAATAATCTTTTTCGCGCAACCTACCCGCAGGCAAACAATGATTATTTTCAAAAGGTTTTTTTGCATCAATTAATAAAATTTCAAAATCTTTTTTTACAGCAAAATTTTGATACGCATCATCAAGAACAACAAAATCTAGATCTAAATCTAGATTTAGATCTAATTTTTTTTGCATCAAAAGCGTGCACGATTTTGCGCGATTTTTGCCAACAACAACAGGGCATCGCAATGAATCCGCAAGCATATAACTTTCGTCACCACAAAAATTAGGGTTGCAAAAAAAGTTTTTTCCATCAAAAACAAGAAGACTATTTCCTGTTTTTTCATTCTGACCCTTGTAACCTCGCAAAACAATTGCGCCACTTTTATCTGAAATATTTTTAATTAAAAATTGAACAAAAACAGATTTTCCCGTGCCACCAACAGAAAGATTTCCAACAGATATAATTTTGAAATTAAAATTTTTTGATTTTTTTAGATTTTTTTTAAAAAAAAGAACTAGAAAAAAAAAGAATTTATAAATCTGCTCAAAAAAACAAAAAAGAAGCGAAGGTCTTTTTTTTTCTAAAAAGTCTTCGCTTCTAAAATATTTTTTATTTTTTCTCACTGGATTCGGTTACTTTTGCAAAAGTTTCAACGATGTCGCCTTCTTGCCAATCGCTAAACTGATCACAAATAAAACCACACTCGTATCCAGCATGAACTTCTTTAACAACTTTGCCTTCGCGCTGCAAACTAGAAATCATACCTTCACCGATAATTTTGCCGCCTCTTTTGCCGACGACTTTATTATCGCGAGAAATAACACCTTCTTGAACCGAGCAACCAGCAATAACTCCAATTTTCTTGATATTGAAAACTTTTGTAACAGCAAGCTGTCCAACTTTTTTCCAAGTTATTTCTACAGTTTTTGTTTTTTCTAAAGTTTCTTCAATGTATTCAACCAAGTGATAAATAATATCAAAGTGTTTTATATTGATGCCTTTATTTTTTGCAAGAGTTGTTGCATTTCTTTCTGTTTTAACATGCAAACCAATAATCATAGAACCCGTTGCATCGGCCATTTCAATATCACCTTCAGTGATATCACCAATTCCGCTTTGAACTATATATAAAGGCTTAAATCCCTTTTTGGCTTTTTTAGCAATCTTAAATATTGAACCTTCGATTGCTTCTTTTGATCCACGCGTATCGGTTTTGATAATTAAATTTATTTGGTCTTTAGATTCTAAGTTAACTGAAGATATTGTTCTTGATATTTGCTCGTGAGCAGGAACAACATAACCCTTTTTACTAGACTTGGCTTTTAAATATTCAGCAGAAGAAACAACATTTAACCAATCACCAATTCCTGCGAAAGAATCAAATCCCACAACCTTGACAGGAGTAGACGGTCCAGCTTGATTAACTTTTTCGCCAAAACTATTAATAAGCAATCTGACTTTTCCTGTTCCATTACCACAAACAAAGAAATCACCCTGCTTGATTGTCCCATCAACACAAACAACGGTTGCAACAGGACCATGTCCTTTTTCTTGCTTGGATTCTAAAATAAATGCTTTTGCTGGAGCTTCAGGTTCAGCACGCAAATCCATCATTTGAGATTGTAAAACAACCATCTCAATTAATTCTTCAACCCCATTACCGGTTTTTGCAGAAATAGGAACACAAACAATATCACCACCCCAATCTTCAACAACCAAACTATGCTCAGCCAACTGTCTTTTTATAGTTTGTATTGCAGCATCAGAATCACCAGGAAGCTTATCCATTTTATTTATAGCAACAATAATAGGAACGCCTGCTTCTTTGGCAATATTTATGGCTTCAATCGTTTGCGGCTTTATACCATCATCAGCAGCTATAACAAGAATGGCAATATCTGTAACACTTGTTCCACGAGATCTTATAGAGGTAAACGCTTCGTGACCCGGAGTATCGAGAAAAACAATTTTCCCATGAGGACAATCAACTTCGTAAGCACCAAGGTGCTGAGTGATTCCACCCTTTTCGCGAATCGCTGTATTCATTTTTCTAAGATAATCAAGAAGAGTTGTTTTTCCGTGATCAACGTGACCCATAACAACAACGATTGGCCACCTATTCTCTCCACTCGTAGCTTTTTCTACAGACTTGGTAGCACCCGAAAGATCTTTTAACTCAACATCAGAAGCGATTCCAAATTCTTCTGCCAAAGCAGCAATAATATCAACGGCAAGAACATGATTTCTATTACAAGCCATGCCTCTCTTAAGTAATGGCAAGATTAGTTCGCTAGAATTTTTGCCCATCATAGCAGCAGCTTCAAATAAAGGCATATCGCCTTCAATTATAATATGAGTAATCTCTTCTGGAACAACAGGCACAGGAGCCGGTTTTCTAAATTTTCTTTTGGATCGAGATTTAAAAGAAAATTTAGCAGGCGCTTTTTTCGACGCTGTATGAACAACACCAGAAGTACGGCGAGCAGCAACCGGCTTACTGGTAGCACTTTGCTTTTTTTCAACAGGCTTTGAATCAACCGGTTTTTTCGCAATTTGCTGCGCTGCAACAGAGGCTTTAACTTCTGGCTTAATTTTATTTGCTGTAGTTTTATTCTTTTCAATCACTTTAGCTGTAACTTTCTTTTGAGATTCACTTTTTTTTGATTTTTTAAAAAACTTATCTAAATAAAGAAGGCCTTCTTTGGGAATAACGGACATGTGGCTAGCAAGCTTTATCTCTGCCTTTTCTAGCAACCCAAGAATCTCTTTACTTGTAACACCATTTTGTTTCGCAAATTCGTATACACGCATATTTTATCACCTAAAAGCGAAAAATTATCACACAAAAAACAGAATCAAGCCAACAAGGAACATTCATTCCTCGAACACTTATTCCTCCTCAGCAAAGACCTCTTCAGGATTTTCAGCAACAATATCTTGCAACTGAATTTCTAGGCCAACAAGCCTTGAAGCTAACAAAATATTTTGCCCCATCTTTCCAATCGCAATAGAACGCTGATCTTGAGCTAACCAAACGGCAGCCACTTTATCATTAATAATTTCAACCTTGTCAATTTCAGCAGGCTTAAGACTGTCGGCAACAAGAGTCTCTGGAGTTTCGCTCCACTCTATTAAATCTATTTTTTCTTGCCCCAATTCTCTTAATATGGGCTTTATTCGAGATCCACCAACTCCAACACAAGTTCCAACGGGGTCGATATCCTTGCTGTTCGAAACAACAACAATTTTAGTTTTGTAGCCAGCGGTTCTAACAATCTTACGAACTTCGACAATTCCCTCAAAAACTTCTGGAATTTCAACCTCTAGAAGCTTTTGAACAAAACCCGCAGATGCTCTATCTAGAAATAACTGGTAATCGCCTCGAGCCATAGGAAGAACATCCAGCAATAAGGCTCGAACAGGATGCCCAACTCTTAATTGCTCTTGCATAATCAAGCTGTCGTTTGGCAAAATAGCCATAACGTCGCCGACCTTAACCACAAACCCTGCTCGCTCTTTTTTGTGAACAGTTCCGCTGATAATCGAATCTTTCTTGTCGATGTAATCTTTGTAAACAGCGCCTTGCTCTAGCTCTCTGATCTTGTTCGCAATAAACTGCTTCGCCGTTAAAACTTCAATTCGACCAATCTTACCTTCTTCAAAAGGAACGGATATTGTGCTGTCAATTGCGACCTTGGGATTAATAACCTTAGCCCTGCGCATAGAAATTTCTGTTTCGCCATCACGAACAGAAGAAACTACTGTTTTTTCTGCAAAAATTTCTACTTCGCCAATTTTATGATTATAAACAGCTTCAAGCTTTACTTCCGGATATTTCTTCTCAAAAGCAGCGAGCACGCCCTGGCATACGACTAAAATTACTTGTTCTTTATCGAGACCTCGTTCTTCAACAAGATTCTCTATTACAGCTGAAAGCTTCACCCAAATATACCCTTTGTAAAGTTTTGATTGATTAAAAAGAAAGACAAACAAGATGAAAACTACTCTTGTAGTGTAGATTAAAAACAAAAAAAGTGAAGTTAGTTGAAAACAATTACCTTCTTTTTTGTTTTAAAAAAAATAATACGATTGGTTAAAAATTTTAAGGTATTAATATTATATATAATATATAAATAACTTATAGTAGTAATAGGGGGGGGTGTTTTTTGTGGATAACTCTGTTTTTTTCTTTGATATTAATCTCCTGCGCGACTTATTGGCTCGCGGCAAAATTGTGGATAACATGTGGATAACTTGTGGATAACTTGTGGATAACTTTTTCGGGGTCGCCGTAAATGATCTCTGGTGCCGCGTATTCGGCGATCGTTTTTTTTCGCTCGCTCGATGCTCCCTGCAGGTGCTTTTTTTGGAGGGTGCCGAAAAAGTTATCCACATGTTATCCACATGTTATCCACATGTTATCCACATGTTATCCACAATTTATCGGAATAGAAATATACTTTCTATGTGAAATATCGCGATTTTTCTAGGTGAAAGAATTGGGGCGCTTTTTAATTATTTTCTTCGAGTTTTGCCATGATTTTTTTCATATCTTCCCAGACATATTTTTTTGCGGCTGGGTTTCTTAGTAGGTATGCGGGATGAAAAGTTGGCATGATGAGGGTTTCTAAGGGTTTAGGCTCTGTGAGTTTGAATTTGTGAAAAATGCCTCTGCTTTTTGAAATTTTTACATCGGTTCCCAAAAGTGCTTGTGTTGCGCAAGAGCCGAGTGTGCAAATTATTTGCGGTTTAATTATTTCTATTTCTTTGAGTAGTATTAGTTGCTTGCAGGTGTTGCTTTCGTTTGGTAGTGGGTGTCTGTTTCCTGGCGGCCTGCATTTTACAACGTTTGAAATATAAATGTCTTCTCTTTTTAGTTTCATTGCTTCGATTATTTTTGTTAAAAGTTGTCCTGCTCTTCCAATAAAAGGTATTCCTTGTTTGTCTTCGTCTCTTCCGGGACCTTCTCCTATGAGCATTAGTTTTGCGTTGGCGCTACCTTGTCCAAAAACAACCCGTGCTCTTCCTTGGTTCGCCAGTGGGCATTCTTGGCAGTTTTTATAAAGTTTTTTAATTTGTTCTAGTTTTTGTTCGTTGCTGTTTGCTTTTTTGTTGGATTCATTTTCTTTGTACAAAAAACCTTCTGGCTGTTTTTTTAAAAAATTAATGTAATCGTTTGCTTCTTTATTTTCTTTCATTTATTTATCCACTTTTTATTGGGTTTAATTTTTGTTTAAATGTTTTTGTTTTTGTTGTTTGGCTAAAAATTGCTAATGCAAATGTTAATGCAAAGCTTAATTGAAAGTCGACAAAAAATAATTGAACTGGATTTGTTATTAAAATAAATAAGCATACAAGACTTAATATATGCATAAAGCTTGTTTGCTTGTTTAATAATTTTCCAAGTTCGTAAATTATAAAAACATAAAATGCTCGCGAAAAAGATATGCTCGACCAGCTAAGTAGTTGGTATGATATGCAAATTGATAAAAGTATTAAGTGTTTAAAGTTTAATTTTATCGGAATTAAGCCAAGTAAAAACTTCCAAATCAATATAAATAATATTATATGCAGTCCTGAGCGTGCCAAATAATGAGAAATTCCCCAGTTGTTAAATTGTTTTCTTATTCCGGAGATGGTTTTATCTTTTTTGTTACCAAGAAATATGTACGAAAAATATGCAAATGTTTTTGGTGATAGTTTTGTTTTAATTTCGCTAAATATTGTTTGCTTTTTTTCGAGTAGCCATCTTTTTATTGAAAATTCGGGTGTATAAATTTTTGTGTAATTTAAATTATTTATAAACACGGTTGTTAAAACATCTTCTTTTAGTAGATATTCGTTAAACGATGGATTATTTGTAAGTATTTTTTTTGGTGCGGGTTTTTTTATATTAATTGATTTTATTTCAATTACGTCTCCAACAGAAACGTCGCTTGGGATTCTTAAGTATATTGATAAGTTAAAATTTTTTGCGTAAAAACCTTGTTGTCCTACTTGTTTAATTTTTTCTACCTGGATTGTTAATGTTTCTTTATAGCTGTTTTGAGGATTTTTTTCTTGGTTTATAATTTTCGCAATTAAATCAAATCGTTTATTTTCAAGTTCTTTTAGCGTGTCTTGGTGATTGTTTTTTTGATTTTGTAATAGAAGTGCACCAGAAAAGAAAAAGAAAAAATAAACGATTTTTGAATTAGAATAATTTTTTTGCAGCAAAAATATCGGCAATAATATTAATGCAAACGTTATGGCAATAATGTTGCATTCGAATTTATTTTGCCAATAAATTCCGCAAATAAAACTAAGTAGCGATAGGGCTAGCGGGTATTTATTGTTTTTCGTTGATAATAGAGATAACTGCATCTTTGAGTATTTCAACCTTGGTGCCACCGTGAAGTTCGATTAAAAGTGTATTTGAATCTAGTGAAGATACAATTCCGACGATTCCGCCTCGTGTGATTATTTTACTTCCTGCTTTTAATTCATTTCGCATTTTAGCAAGAGCTTGTTGTTGTTTTTTTTGTGGGCGAATTATAAAAAAATAAAGAACAGCTATTAATAGAATAAAAGGAAGCAGTTGTGCTAAAATTTTAACTATTGCTGGGTATTGAGTCATATCCATAATTATTTCTTTCATTTATTTTGAATATTAAAATATTTAAATATTAAAACGGTTTACCTCTATAAAATACAAAATTATGATACCTAAGAATACTAATTTGTTAAAATTGTTTGCGCAATGATTTAAAAATTATTTAAAAACGGGAAAATGTTATGGCAAAGATTAAAAAAATTTCTGCAAGCGAGATTTTAGATTCTCGAGGTTTTCCAACGGTGCAATGTTCAATTATGTTGGATAATAGTTCTGTTGTTACTTCGTCTGTTCCTTCTGGTGCTTCTGTTGGGAAAAGCGAAGCTATTGAATTAAGGGATGGGGATAAAGGGCGTTATTTTGGAAAAGGTGTTTTAAATGCCGTTTCTAATATAGAAAAAATAATTGCTCCAGAACTTTTGGGCAAAGAACCAGATTTATTTGCAATGGATAAATTAATGATAGATTTGGATGGTACAAAAAATAAATCTAAATTGGGTGCAAATTCTATTTTGGCAGTCAGTATGGCTGTTGCAAGAGCACAGGCAAAAATATCAAACATAGATTTACATCAATTTTTTTCTAGATATTTTGATTTTCAAGAATTCAAAATTCCAAAGTGCATGTTTAATATTTTAAATGGCGGGGTTCATGCAAGTAACGGAATTTGTTTCCAGGAATTCATGATAATGCCAATTAAAGAACAAAATTTTTTCGGTAATCTGCAGATTGCGTCAACTGTTTATCACAACCTTAAAAAGATTTTACAACAAGAAGGATATTCTATTGGTGTTGGTGATGAAGGTGGATTTGCGCCAAAAATATCAAGTGAGAATGATTGCGGAACAAAAAGAGCGTTAGATTTTTTATTAAAAGCGGTAGAAAAATCAGGTTTTGTTCCTGGTCAGGATGTTGTTTTTTGTCTTGATGTTGCAGCATCACAATTTTTTGATGAAAAAGAAAATATTTATACATTAAAAGATAAAAAATTAAATAGTGATGAAATGATTAATTTGTATGAGAATCTTTTATCTTCGTATCCAATTCATTCAATAGAAGATGGTCTTGCAGAACAAGATTGGCAAGGATGGAAAGCTTTAACAGAAGCTCTTGGTTCAAGAGTGCAACTTGTTGGCGATGATATTTTTGTAACGAATATTGATTTAATTCAAAAAGGTATAAAAAATGGAATTTCAAATTCTGTTTTAATAAAACCAAATCAAATCGGAACGGTTATGGAAACAATCAATGCAGTAAAACTTTGCAAAAATAATAATTACAAAACAGTTGTTTCTCACCGTTCTGGCGATACTTGCGATTCTTTTATTGCCGATTTAGCTGTTGGTGCATTTTCTGAAGAATTTAAATCTGGCGCATGTGCGCGAAGTGAGAGAGTTTGTAAATACAATCGTTTATTAGAAATAGAAAAAACTTTGGCTGATAAGATATGAAGACTTATTTTATTGGTTTTTGTTTATTAATAATTTCGGGGTTATTAATTTTTAGTGCATTTAAAAATTCTGATAAAACGGATAATAAAGAGAGGCTTATGGATACTATTAATGAAAATGTAAGAACGGTTTTAAAAAAATACAAAGTTACGGGATTTTCGTTTATTGATTTTACCATAGATCCAAATTTGGCATGCATTAAGGAAACTCAAAATCCTGAATTTAATGTTTATTACCAGGATAAAACTGAGAATATAAAGTTTAGGCGTTACAAGGCTGAAATAAATACGATTGGTTTAAAGCTCGAAGCATCGATTAAATTTGATTTTATATTTTTTATAAATACCGATATCAATTTTTATGATTCAGATAAAGTAATTGAATTAGGTAAAGGGATAGATTCTAATTTTTCATTTTTTAGTGGAATTGCTTTTACTTATGCTCCTTTTAAGAATTGCAAAGGCGCAATGTTAATTGTAAGTGTTCCAATCTTATTTGTTGGTCCAAGTTTAAGTCTTGTTACGGGAGGATCCTTGACTCCTGTTTTATAGATTTTTAAATTTTATAACTAAATTAAGACGGAGCAAAAATGTTATTTAATTTCAAGTAGCGGCTAACGGCAAGGCGAGTTGCCATGATTAAGTTTTTTATATTTAAGGAGAGATTGGTATGAAGTTTCCAAAATTTTTATTTATCACCATCTTTTGTTTTTTTGTTTTTAATTTAAATTGTCGGATCCAAAAAGAAAAAAATAAAAGTGAGAACAATTTAATTGAAACATCGATAAATTCTACAAATTCATCTGTTTGGCGTAAGGTTCAAGAACAGTCACAAGATACAGTTGTACAACTTTTTGTTGAAACTTTAGAATTTAATTGGCTTGAACCATATAAATCTCCAGATCAGAAAACATTTTATGGTTCCGGATTTTTTATAAGTGATGATGGTTATATTGTTTCTAATTATCATGTTGTAGAAGAAGCGGTTAGTGTAAAAATTCAAATTCCAACACTTGGAAAAGAGCGATTTAAAACAAAAGTTGTTGGTGTTTGTCCAAATAGAGATCTTTCTCTTTTAAAATTAACAGATAAAGCTTTTAAAAATATAAAAGATAAATTAGGTAAGGTTCCTAATTTAAAATTAGGTGATTCGGATAAAATTTTAAGAACGCAAGAAGTTTTGGCGTTGGGTTATCCATTAGGTCAAGAAAAATTAAAAAGTACGCAAGGAATTGTTAGTGGTCGCGAGCGTGCGTGGGGAGAATCGTATATTCAAATTACCGCTGCTTTAAATAAAGGAAATTCTGGTGGTCCATCTTTGAATAACAAAGGTGAAGTAATCGGAATTAATACCGTAGGTGTTTCTAAAGCGCAAAATGTTGGTTATATAATTCCAATAAATGATATAAAAAGCGTTATAACTGATTTACATAAAAATAAATTTTTACGTTCTCCAATGCTTGGATCAGAATTTAATTATGGAAATGAAGAAATGTTAAACTATTTTAAAAATCCAAAACCCGGCGGATTATATTTATCTAGAATTTATAAAGATAGCCTACTGGATAAAAATGGAATAAAAAATGGAGATATGCTTTATCAGTTGAATGATAAAAATATAGATTTTTATGGAGAGACGGTTGTTTCTTGGAGTGAAGATAAAGTTTCGATATTTGATTTACTTAATCGCTATCCTATTGGTAAGAAAATGAATTTAGTGATTTATCGAGATGGCGAAAAAAAAGATTTTGAATTTAATTTTGATCTTGTTAATCCTCTTCCGATAAGAAGAATTTACACTCCGTTCGAAAAAGTAGATTACGAAATTATTGGCGGGATGGTCGTAATGGAATTAAAATTTAATAATTTAAGTCTTTTGTTGAATGTAGATCCGTATCTTGTTAAATATCAAAAAAGAGAAAATCAATACGAACCAAGATTAATAATTACGCATATTTTTCCAGATTCTCAAGTTCAAAAATCAAGAGTTTTATATGTTGCGGATCTTTTAAAAGAAGTAAACGGTAAGACTGTTAAAAGTTTAGATGATTTTAGAAGTGCCGTTATTGAAGGAAAGAAAAGTGGCTTTTTAACCGTTAAGATAGAAGATGATAGATTTTCAGCATTTTCTTTAGATAAAATTTTAGAAGATGAATCGATGTTATCTAAAAGATATTTGTATAAAATTTCTAAATTAATTTCTGATCTTGGTGGAACAAAATCAAAGTTTACTGATTCCGAAAAATCTGACGATAAGATTGATGATGTAACAATTCCAGATGAAGGTGATATTGAAAATAAACAAGATGTGGACAAAAGACTTAAAATTGTTGTTGCATAAAAATTAATATTTAAAAAAGCAGGGGTTATGCACCCCTGCAACCCGCAC
>DAOVNS010000057.1 GCA_030630075.1 bacterium
AAAAATGAAATCAATTCTTATAATATCTGGTCCGACAGCTTCGGGCAAAACATCAATTTCTTTAGATTTAGCGAAATTGATTCCTTCAGAAATAATTAATGCTGATATGGGACAATTTTATACTCCGTTTGGGATAGGGACGGCTAAACCCGATTGGAAAAAACAAAAGGCAAAACACCACCTTTTTGATATTATCGATATTCCCGAGGATTTAACTGTTGCTAAATATAGAAAGCTAGTCTTAGAAAAAGCAGAACAAATATGGAATAACGGAAAGTTACCAATTATTATTGGAGGTTCTTTATTTTATATAAAATCTCTTTACTACCCACCTAAAAATATAGAAAAACAAAAAGGCAAAGCTGAAGATGTTGCTTTGCTGAAAAGAGATAAAGAACAAGAAGATTTATGGACAGTACTATCTAAAATTGATCCGAAAAGAGCCGCGAAACTTCATCCAAATGATACTTATAGAATTGAGCGAGCTCTTGCAATATGGTACGAAACCGGAGTTAAACCCTCTGAGTGTGAACCGGAATTTAATCCAAATTTTAATTCTATTTTTTTATTTATAAATCCACCTAAAGATATTCTTGTAGAGCGTATAGAAAAACGAACTGTTGATATGATAAAAAAAGACGGTTGGATTCAAGAAGCCGAACAATTACTATCAACAGGTTGGGAAGAGTTTATAAATAGAAAAGGGTTTATTGGATATCCCGAAATTTTTGAATGGATAAAAAACGGTAAAAAAGAATCTGAGTTAGATTTATTAATACAAGATATTGTTTGTAAAACTTGGCAATATGCAAAAAGACAAATTACTTTCTGGAAGCCTTTAAAAAAGAATTTACTCTTAAAAGAGAATCAAAAGAAATCATTATGTAAAGTTATAGAAATTAAAAGCGTTAATGAAAAAAACATTGAATTTGTAAAAGACAACATTGACGAAACTTTACTATAACTAATCTTGAAAAAAATAAAAAAGTTTATATTTTAAGAATCTTTGGTAGACTTCATACCAAAAATATAACTATAAATAGAACTATTTTTTTTTGTAGTTTTGAAGCGTTTACATACACATATTATGAAAGGGTTTATTGTGATTTATATCTTTAGAAAAGAAATGAAAAAGTGGAAATCTGTTTTGTGGTTAGTTCTTGCAGCTTTAGCTGTTACAAGTTTATCGATGGTTGCTCTTAGAAGACCTAGTCCAGGAGATGAAGTTGTTGCGAGTGTTAATGGTGAAGATATAACTGCTAAGCAGTACAGGAGAACTTTAGGTGGAATAAAAATGCAGATTGAGGCTTACAAGAGGTATGCTAGTTCATATGGAATATCTGTAGATTTCTTTTTAAGTTTTGCGGGATTAAATAATCCAGAACAAGCTGCTATTGATAAATGCGTAAAAGAAGAATTATTAAACAAACAAGCAGATCTATTTAACATAGATTTAGATTCAGATTACTTTAGTGAAAAATTAGCAAAAACTCTTCCGGCACAATTAAAAGATGCATCGGGAAACATTAATATGGACGCATACAAGTTTTACGTAAATAAAATGTTATCTTCTATTTCGGAATATGAAGATAGCCAGGAAGAAGAACTCAAAAGAGAATTGCTGAATAACGTTATTCAAAGGTCTTTGTATATTCCAGAAGATGAGCTCAAAAATATCTTTTATAACCAAAACTATAAAAAAAGTTTTGAGGCCGTTGAATTCAAGTTTGACGATTTTATGCAAGAAGAAAAAAAAACATCTATTGATGAAAAAGAATTAAAAGATTACTTCGCTCAAAACAAAGAAAAATATAGAATTCCAGAAAAAAGAAATGCTCAATACTGGGTTATTTCGGCTAAGGACTATGCAAAAAAAATCGAAGTTGATGAGCAAGCAGTATTAAATTTTTATGAACGAAATAAAACTTCTTTATTTAGAATTCCACCTAAGATAAAAGTTAAAAATGTCTTGTTCGAAGTATCTGAATTTGATTCCACTGACAAAGTAGAACAGGCTTTACAAAAAGCTAAAGATACTCACAAGGAATTAACTAACAAGCCTGAAAAATTTGCTGAATTTATTAAAAAATACAATGGCGATACAATTGATTTCTTTGAACGTGGAACACATGATGTAGACTTTGAAAAAGTTGCGTTTAGATTAAAAGAAAAAAATGAAGTTTCAGAAATAGTAAAAACAGCAAGAGGATATGAGATTATACAATTAGTAGAAAGAATTGCGGCTTCAACAAAACCATTTAGTGCAGTTGAAAGTGAAATAATAGAAACAATTAAAGCTAAGAGATCTTTAAGTTCTCTTAAGGGTGAAATTGAAAGAGCTTTGTATGATTTTAGAACTAACAAAAACGCAATAGTTGATTTTGTTAAAAAGAATAAGCTTGAAAAAGAAGAAACCGGTTTAATAACCGAAAAAGGTGCTCTTGGTGATAGTTTAAAAAACGAATTAGCTGGAAAAATATTTTCTGATAAAAAGATATCAGGCAATCAAGGAAGTTTTACATATCAAGATAAAGAAGTTTTGTATCAATTATTAAACGTTGAAGATAGTAAAATACCTAGTTTTGAAAAAGTAGAATCCAAAGTTAAAGAAGATTTTTATCAAGGCAAGGCTAAAAGCGGTCAAAAAGCATTAGTTAAAAAATGCAAAAAAGAATTATTAGAAGGAAGCACAAAACTTGGCGATTTAAGCAAAAAATTCAATTTAAATTTAACTAAAACAGGTCTTGTTGCTTTAAAAGATGACAACAATGCTCAGAAGAACGCTAAAATGATCGGAAATGCTTTTGCATTAAATGATCCATTGCAAGTATTAACTTATAAAGAAGGTGATTCTTATTATATTGTTAGATTACTTGAGGAAGAAAAAGCTGATTTGCAAAACTTTGCTCAACAAAGAGTTCAAATTTTAAATGCCGAGCTCTCAAAGAACAATAACCTTTATATGGAAGCGTTTATTGCATCTTTAATGAGAACTGCTAAAATAGAAAAGTCTCGAAAATTAACAACCTAAGGAATAATTGAAAGATTTTATCATGCAACAGAAAGCAAAAAAAACAACATCAAGAGAAAATCCAAACCTAACCTCAAATATCGAAGATAAAAAGAAAGTATTAGAGGTTGCCTTTGCTCAAATTGATAAACAGTTTGGTAAGGGATCGGTTATGCTTTTGGGACAAAAAAAAATAGAAAAAATGTCTGTTGTTTCAACCGGATCAATATTGATTGACCAAGCTTTGGGTGTTGGTGGACTTCCTAGAGGTAGAGTGATAGAGATTTTTGGACCAGAAGCTTCTGGTAAAACCACATTCACTTTGCATGCTATAGCGCAAGCACAGGCAAAAGGCGGAATTTGCGCATTTATTGATGCCGAACATGCAATGGATCCTACATATGCTTCAAGTATTGGGATTAATATTGACGATTTAATTATTTCGCAACCGGATTACGGTGAACAAGCTCTTGATATTACAGAAATGCTTATTCGTTCTGGAGCCGTAGATCTTTTAGTTATTGATTCTGTTGCAGCGTTAGTTCCTAAAAATGAACTTGAAGGTGATATGGGTGATGTTCATGTTGGTCTTCAGGCTCGATTAATGTCACAAGCTTTAAGGAAATTGACTCCCATTGTACATAAATCAAAAACTGTATTAATTTTTATAAATCAGATAAGACACAAGATTGGTGGTTTGCCGTTCGCTAGTAACGAAACAACTACCGGTGGAAACGCTCTTAAGTTTTATTCATCGATTCGCTTGGATGTTAGAAGGGTTGCAACTCTTAAAAAAGGAGATGTAGCTTTTGGTAACAGGGTTGCTGTTAAGGTTGTTAAAAATAAAGTAGCTCCTCCGTTCAAGAGGGTTTTAGTTGATCTTATCTTTGGCAAAGGTATAAGTAGAGAGTTAGATCTTTTAGATGCAGCTTTAGAAACAGGTGTTATTCAAGCATCAGGAACGTGGTTTTTGATGGGTGACGAAAAGTTGGCATATGGAAGAGATAATTGTGTTAAAAAAATAATCGGTGAAAAAGATTTATACGATAAGATTCGTAGTGAAGTTATGAGTAAATACGAAATAGATAACCAAAGCTCTAAAGAATAAGGAATTATTTAGTGAGTAGATTTAGGGATAAGAATGCCACAAATGATAGTAAGGCATTAAATAGTAAATATATTATTAATGATAGAATAAAGGCCACACATGTAACGGTTATAGATCAAGAGGGTCGAAATTTGGGATCTATTCCTACATCAGAAGCTTTAGCCTTAGCCGAAGAAGCCGGTTTGGATTTGGTACAAGTTGGTGAAAAAGATTCTGGCGTTATTACTAAGATTTTAGACTTTGGAAAACATTTATATACAAAGAAAAAACAACAAAGTGAAGCAAAAAAGAAGCAAAAGGTTATACAGGTTAAAGAAGTAAAACTGAGACCAAATATTGGTGATGGAGATTATAAAACAAAAATTAATCGAGCAATTAAGTTTTTAACTGAAGGCAAAAAAGTTAAATTCACTCTTCAGTTTAGAGGTCGTGAATTAATAATGGTCAGAGAACTTGGTGCAAACTTCTTCAAAAGAATTCATGATGATTTGACAAGTAGTAACATCCCCGGAACGCTTATTGAAGAAAAAGAGCAGAGATCCGGCCACTTTTGGTTTAAAATTTATTATATAAAATAATTTAGGTCTATTTTTTAAAGTAAAAATAGGATATATTATTAGTAAAATTACAGGTCATAAAGAATTAACAGTATTAGTTTTAGGGATTTTAATATGCCAAAAATGAAAACTCATTCAGGTTGTAAAAAAAGATTTAAAAAAAATAAAAATGGAGAAATCAAGAGAGGCAAAGCATATAGAAGACATCACGCATGGGCAAAGTCTTCTAAGAGCATTAGAGAATTAAGAGTAGCTACTTTTTTCCAAGGTGGAGATAAAAAGAACATAGCAAAGTTGTTACCAAACTAATCTTAAAGTAAAAAACTTTAGATTTTAGCAAATAAAGGTTAAAAAATGAGCAGAGTTAAACGCGGAACTGTAACTAAAAAGCGTCACAAAAGACTTTTAAAGCAAACCAAAGGCTTCTGGGGCCAACGTAAAAATGTTTTTAGAAGAGCAAAAGAAACTCTTTTAAGAGCAATGGAATTTGCTTTTATCGGCAGAAAAAAGAAAAAAAGAGATTTTAGAAGTTTGTTTATTACTAGAATTAGTGCAGCATGTAAAGATAATGGTACTTCTTATAGTAAGTTTATTTGTTCTTTAGCGAATCTTAAGATTGCATTGAATAGAAAAATGTTAAGCCAATTGGCTATTTTTGAACCAAAAGCTTTTTCTCATATGGTAGAAACTACAAAAAACAAAAATTCTTGAAAATATAACTTCGGATAATTACACTTACAACAGTGTAGTGTATTGAAATTTTGTTTTTTGTGTGAAAGAGGAAGAGAATGAAGCAATTAGAGGAGCTGGAAAAAAAGGTTCTTAGTATAGTTTCCAAAAACAAAGAATTGCGTGAAGAACGTGAGCTTTTGAAGATGGAAAATGAGCAACTAAGAGAAAAATCCAGTAAGTTAGAAGCTGCTTTATTGAGCCGGGATGAAAATTCCGAATCATTAAAAACAGAAAAAACGGCTATTAAGGATTCTATTGAAGACTTGCTAAATAGCCTTAGCTCCTTAGAAGACACAAAAGAAGAAACCCCGCAGAATAATTAAATGAACTGTGACTTTGTGTTATGAATGAATTAAAAAAATTAAATATAAACCTTTTTGGTAAAAGCTATTC
>DAOVNS010000006.1 GCA_030630075.1 bacterium
GAAAACATTGGAAGTTCTATTAGCTAAAAGGATTTATTATGGAGCCTGTAATATTTGCAGAAGACAATACAAAAGATTTTGAACAAACTGTTAAAATCGAAATGGAAAAACCAATAAAACATTACGAAAAAGAATTGTCCGCCATCCGAACAGGACGCGCATCAACAACACTTGTTGAAAATCTCAAAGTAGAATGTTATGGACAAATGATGAGTCTCCGGGAACTTGCAACAATCGCTGCACCAGAAGCAAGACTTATTACTATTCAACCATGGGACAAAACTGTTCTTGGTGAAATTGAAAAAGCTCTTTTGGCATCAGACGTTGGAATAACACCAATTAACGATGGAACAATTATTCGTTTGCAATTGCCAATTATGAGCGAAGCACGCAGAAACGACTTACACAAAGTTCTTGGTAAAAAAACCGAAGAATGCAAAATTGGTGTAAGGAATATTCGTAAAGAATATCACAATCAAGTTCGTGATGCAGACAAAAAACATGGCATTTCTGAAGATTTTGCAAAAAAATTATCCGAACTTTTACAAAAGATAACAGATAGCTTTATTAAAAAAGCAGACGAACTTCATGAAAAAAAAGCACAAGAAATTAAATTTGTTTAATTTCTAAGATTTAATAAGAAAAGAAAGAGCCGCTTTACATTTAAAGCGGCTCTTTTCTTTATCTCACCCATGCCAACTGATAAATCAAAAACGTAATAAAATTTGCAAACATTAAAAGAGCTGCAATTTTCCCAATTTTTTTATATTTAATTATTCCAAAAGCAATCAAACCAAACGAAAAAAACATAAATGGAACAAGTGTTCGCAACCCTCTAATATCAATTGCAGCAGGAGACGCAAAGGCGAGCAAGCCCAAAAGTAATGTTCCTTGTTCTAAAACAGAACCTAACGAATTTCCTAAAGCCAAAGAATATTCTCTTTTTTTAACAGCATTAAGTCCTAATGATATTTCTGGTAACGATGTACCTATTGCAAAAATTGTTGCACCAACCGTTTCTAATGATAAATGTAAAAGCTTTGTAAGTTGCAATGCAATGCGAACAGCAAATTCAGAAGAAATCAAAACTAAGATAATACTTCCAAATAATTTCAATAAAACTCCCCATTTTGTTTTAAAAAAAGGATCATGATTTTCAATAGCTTCTCTTTGATCTTTTTTCTCTTCGGCAATTTCTTTTTTTGTACTATTTTTCCACAACCACCAAATTGAAATAAAATAAACTGAAATCAAAATCAAACCGGTTATTTTATTCAAAACGCCCAGAAAAAAAACAATAGCCATAGCAGCACTTGCAACAAAAAGCATTAACAATGAATCTTTACACTCTTTTTTGTTAATTTGTATATTTCTACCGCCAATCAAAATTGCCAAACCCAGAACTAACGAAATATCGCAAACATTTGATCCCAAAATTGTTCCTGCAGAAATTGCAGGCACATGTTCAAATAAAGAAGCAATAATAATAGAAAGTTCTGGCAAACCCGTTGCAATAGCAATTAAAACAAAACCGACAAAAAGAGATGTCAATTTAAATGCTGCCGCCGTTTTAATTGAATATTTAACAGACAAATCTCCTGAAAACCACAGCATTATTAAACTCAAAATTAATAAAAAAAACATTGTTATAATTTGAATTATCATTACACTTACCTTTCTATTTTTAAGTTTATTTACGTTTGTAAAAACATTTTTTAAAATGTAAATAAAATAAAATAATAACTTCAATAAAAAGGAATTAGATAAATGTTAAGTAACAAAAAAATTAGCCAAATATTTTTACTTTTAATTTTGAATTCAATTGCTCTTTTTAAAATCAAACCAATGGCCAAACCTGTTTCACAAAAATTCGATATCGGAGTTAGCTCAGAACGACACTTAAGAAGAAATATGGAAGATAAGTACACAGTCATAGAAAATTGGGGCAACACGGGAACAACTTTCGCGGGTGTTTATGATGGCCATGGAGGCAAACGCGTAGCCGAATATTTAGAAGAAAATTTGCACGCAAGAATTCTTCAAATATTTCAGCTCCAGGAAATCAAAGATCTTAAAGAAGCAATTCGACAAGGCTGTGCACAAATAAATCAAGAAATTCTTGCAAATGATGAAATCAAGGAACAAGGCTCATGCGCAATAATGGCATTTATTTTTGAAAATGAAAAAGATAAAAATAAATATAAAATTATTATTGCTAATGTCGGAGATTCACGAGCAGTAATAAGCAAAAACGGCAAGGCCATTCAACTTTCTACAGATCACAAGCCCTGTAACCCAGCAGAACAAGAGAGAATTGAAACTTCAAGAGGATTTATTACATATTCTTTCAGTTGCGGCTCATTTTGCAATGCCGGCAGCGAAGAAAAATGCCTCGAAAAACACAGAATCGGAAGAATAAACGGTGGGCTAGCTGTAGCAAGAGCTTTTGGAGATTTTCAATACAGCATTTTTTTATCTACAGAACCCGAAATAACAAAATGCGGTTTTTGTAAAGATGATGTATTAATTCTGGCAAGCGACGGCCTTTGGGATGGTATAGAAAACGAAGAAGCAATACTCTTGGCAAATGCATCTTCCGACATGAAAAAAGCAAGTGAAATATTACTAGAAAAAGGTAAGTATAGCAGTCCCGATAATATCACGGTAATCACCATAAGGCTAAAACCTTAATTTTTAACGATTTTACCCGTTTTCATTATTAGCCTCCATATGATTAAGCTTAAAATTAATAAAACAAACATTATTATAATTTGAACAATCATTTATTTATCCTCTCTGTTTTTAATTTCTTTCTTTCTTTTAACATATTTTTTAAAATATTAAGAAAAACAAAATAACAACTTCAATAAATAAGGAATTTGTTAAATGTTAAATTATAAAAATTTCAAACAAATAATTTTAATCTTAGTTTTAAATTTAATCGTGCTTTTTAAAATCAAACCAATGGCCGAACCTGTTTCACAAAAATTCAATATCGGAGTTACTTCGCAGCGAGGGCCGAGGCGAACCATGGAAGATGAATATCAAATAATAGATAATTGGGGAAACACGGGAATAACTTATGTTGCTATTTTTGATGGCCATGGAGGCAAACGCGTAGCAGAATATCTAAAAAAAAATTTGCATAAAATAATATTTCAAAATCTTCTGGAAACCAACGATCTTAAGCTCGCAATAATACAAGGCTGTGCACAAATAAATCAAGCAATTTTAAAAGCTCAACAAACTAAAATGAATCCATCAGCTGGTTCTAGATGCAGACAAACATCTTTTAGTACAACGGGATCATGCGCAATAATTGCATTTATCTTTGAGAATAAAGTTATAATTGCAAATATTGGAGATTCTCGAGCTGTTGTCAGTGAAAATGGCGTATCCATTCAACTTTCTACGGATCACAAACCAAACAATGAATCAGAAAAAAAAAGAATCGAAGATGCTGGAGGAAAAGTTTGGATATCTGATGATGGAAAAATTTCAAAATTATGTTGTGCTTTCGGATTAGCTGTAGCGAGAGCTTTTGGAAATCTCGCATATAAAGATCTTATAATATCAGATCCACAAATAGTGGGGTATAATTTTCTTGGAGATGATGTTTTAATTTTGGCATGCGACGGCCTTTGGGATGTTATGCAAAATCAAGAAGTCGTTGACGTTGTAACTGAATGTAAAGGGATGCAAGAAGCAAGCGAAGCATTGGCAAATGAAGCAATAAGAAATAGGCATACTAACGACAACGTTACAATTATCACAATAAAACCTTCAGACCCTAATCTTTGGGTACATTATACGAGAAAACCTTAATTTTTAACGATTTTACCCGTTTTTATTATTAGCCTCCAAATGATATAATTTAAATACAATGTGTAAGAAATTGGTTTTTACACAAAAAACGTATTTTTTGGAGGTTATATGAAAAAAATTAATAGTTTTTTACTAATTTTTACATTTTTATCAAGTATTTTTGCCACAAATCTACATTCGATGAAACGAAGCGCAGATGATGCTAGAACTTCTGAAATTTCAGAAGAAACTCGTTATTCAAAACAACCGCGTAGATTTTTACATGGTTTAAGAACTTTTCTTCAAAAACAAAATAGTGATCAAACTAATCATTTCGATGAATTACCAAATGAACTTTTGGTGAAAATATTTGCTGATTCAAATCCTACAAAAGATGAATTAATAAAATTAAGCAAAGTATCTAAAAAATTTCACAATATTGCTTTAGACAAAGTTTTTATTAATCCTGAAATTCACGAATACGAAACTATACTTAATTCTGTAATTAATTTTGATACTTCAACAAATACTTTGAACTTAAATCATCTAAATTCTTCCGATCGCGTAAAAGCATTACTAGGATTTAAATTTTTAATTCAAGTAAGAGATAAAAGTCTTTTTTTTAAAGCTTCAGGAATAGATTCACAATTATTTTGTGTGGCACAGTATAATGCCTTACTTAGATTTCTTGAAACTCTTAACAATGACTTAAATAAGCTACGAATTGATGCAGAATTAGAAATATCAGTGCTAGAAAAATCTGTTTTAGGAATTGATGCACCTTACACTATAAATCTTGCTAATATATATCCCGGGCTAACAATTAATTTAAAACAAAAAAATAATATTTTAATTAATATAAATAACTTGGCATATGGAGAAACTCCTTTAATGATTGCATCAAAACTTTATTTAATAAATATTAACTTAATAAATATTAACTTAATAAAAGCACTCTTAATCCTTGGTGCAGATGTAAATACAAAATCTATATGGCAAAATACATTGTTACATTTTGCCCTAAAAAACAATCTTCCTGAAATTGCAATTTTACTTTTAGAAAACAATGCAAATTTTAGAATTAAAAATAATATTGGCGAAACGGCATTAGAATTAGCAGCAAGGCTTAATAATTCAGAAATCAACAAAGTTTTAATTCCAAAACTGACCTGGTACGAAAGACAATCATTTAATTTTGCAAGATTTTTTAAAGCAAGAGTTGGATAAAAACTAAAGCTAAACATTTTGCGATCTTTTCTATAAACTCTTTTCTTAAACTTCAATCTAAAATTTATTAAAGACATTAATATTCGAAGAGTTAAAATGAGCCAAGATTTGAGCAAAGAGTTTGTACATTTACATCTTCATACCGAATTCTCACTCCTTGATGGAGCGATAAAAATTCCACAATTGCTTAAATTTGCAAACGAACAAAATTGGAAAACCATTGGTATTTCTGATCATGGAAATATTTTTGGTGCCGTAAAATTTTTTCAACAAGCAAAAAAAGCGGGCATCCGACCAATTCTTGGCATCGAAATGTATATGGCTCCTGATTCGAAAATAAAAGATATAAATCAAAAGTATTTTCATATCTTGCTCATTGTTCAAAACGAAATCGGTTACAGAAATTTGTGCCAACTTCTTGCATTTTCTTATCAAGAAGGTTTTTATTTTAAACCAAGAATTGATTATGAAATTTTAAAAAAGCACTCAGAAGGTTTAATTGTTGGCTCTGCGTGTCTTGGCGGACATATTCCTAAATTAATTTTACAAGATAATGAAGCCGAAGCAGAAAACAGAATGAATTGGTTCCTAGAAACTTTCGGCAAAGAAAGATTCTATCTCGAAGTCCAACCACACAACGAAAAAAATCAAATTTTTGTTAACGATAAACTTTTAAAATTAGGTAAAAAGTTTGATGTGAAATGTATTGCAACTTGCGATGCCCATTACATTAACAAAGAAGATCGTTATGCACACGAAGTGCTTCTTGCCATTCAAACAAAAAAAACAATGGATGATCCCAAAAGAATGACTTTTGGAGATTTTGACGGGCACCTAAAAACAACAAATGAAGTTTTAAAATACTTTAAAGGGAACGAGGAAGTTGTTTGGAATACAGGCGAACTTGTTAAAAAATGTAATTTTGAATTTGAATTTGGAAAATTATTTTTCCCCCAATGTGATACTCCAAAAGAACACACACAAGAAAGTTTTTTCGAAAAATTATGCCGCGATGGGTTAGAAAAATTAAGAAATGAAGGTTTAGTTCCACAAGATCAGTACCAACAATATTTAGACCGACTTCAACTCGAAATCGATCTTATTATAAAAATGGGATACGTCGGATACTTTTTAGTTGTAAGTGATTTTATCAGATGGTCAAAAGAACAAAATATTCCTGTTGGACCAGGTCGTGGTTCTGCTGCAGGATCACTAGTTGCATGGACGATGGAAATTACAAACGTCGATCCACTTAAGTACAATTTACTTTTTGAAAGATTTTTAAATCCAGAACGTGTATCCATGCCCGATATCGATATAGACTTTTGCGTTGAAAAACGAGAAAAGGTTATCGAATATGTAAAAGAAAAATATGGCCATGAATGCGTCTGCCAAATTATTACTTTTGGAACAATGATGGCCAAAGGTGTAATAAAAGACGTTGCAAGAGCTTTGGGCTTTCCGTTCCAAGACGCAAATGCAATTACAGACTTAATTCCAAATCAATTAAAAATCACACTGCAACAAGCAATCGATCAAGAACCCAAAATTAAAGAAATGATCGATAGCAATCCGCAAGTTAAAAACCTTTTCGATATTTGTTTTAAACTTGAAGGATTAACGCGTCACGCATCAAAACACGCAGCGGGCGTTGTAATTTCACCTCGACCACTTCGCGAAGTTCTTCCTCTTTATATTCCATCAAAAACTACTGAGCTTGTCACTCAATACGCAATGACAGAACTTGAAAATGTTGGTTATCTAAAAATGGACTTTTTGGGTTTGAAAAACTTAACAGTTGTACAGCGTGCACTTGAAGCAATTAAAAGAAATCACGGCGTTAATATTAATCTTGATAAAATTCCATACGACAATCCAAAAAGTTTTGAACTTCTTTGCAAAGGAGAAACAAGCGGTATATTCCAGTTTGAATCTGAGGGAATTAAAGATGTTATGCGCAAACTGCAACCAGAAAGGTTTGAAGATTTAATTGCAGTAAACGCACTCTATCGTCCGGGACCGCTTGGTTCGGGCATGGTTGACGATTTTATTGACAGAAGACATGGAAAAAAGAAAACAACGTACATGTTCCCCGAACTTGAACCAATTCTTGCCGAAACTTATGGTGTTATCGTTTACCAAGAACAGGTTATGAAAATTGCTTCGGCAATTGCTGGCTACTCGCTTGGTGGTGCAGATATTTTACGCCGAGCAATGGGTAAGAAAAAAGTTGAAGTGATGGCTGAACAAAAAGTACTTTTTGTAAAAGGTGCAAAGGAAAAAAGCTTTAACGAAAAAAAAGCTGCCGAACTTTTTGATCTGATGGCCTACTTTGCCGGATACGGTTTTAATAAATCACACTCAACAGCATATGCAATGATTGCGTATCAAACTGCATACCTTAAATCAAATTACCCTTCAGAATTTATGGCTGCATTAATTTCTTTTGAAACTAGCAATCCCGACCAATTAACGTTTTATCTGCAAGAAATAAAAGATATGGGATTAACAACTCTTCTTCCCGATATTAATAGGTCAGAAGTAGAATTTGCAGCCAACAAAAAAGAAATACTTTTTGGACTAAAGGGAATAAAAAATGTTGGACAAGCAGCGTTAGAAAATATAATTGAAGTTAGAGAAGAAGAACCATTTTTAGATTTATTAGATTTTTGCAAAAAAGTAGATTTGCGCTGCGTAAACAAACGAGTTGTCGAAAGTTTAATTTACGCAGGAGCAATGGATGTTTTTCCTGGGAATAGAGCACAAAAAATTAAAGAATCCGACAAAATAATCAAGCTTGCAATTGATGCAAAAGAAGATTTAAAAACAGGACAGATGAGCATGTTTTCTGGAGGCATCCAAGCAAAAAGCAATCCAGGTCAACCACAAATGTATGCATTTGAACCGCTTGAAGATTGGACAGACAAAGAAAAGCTCGAAAAAGAAAAAGAAGTTGCCGGTTTTTATTTAAGCTCACACCCTCTTGCAAATTATCCTGCTATTAAATGGATAGATGCACTTCCATTTACAAAAGCTTTAGAAAAAATAAAAACATTGAATTCAATGAAAGAACCAAATGTAACTTGCGCAGGCTTAATGCAAAATCATAAAGTTATTACAACAAAAAAAGGTGATAAGATGGCTTTTGCGCAATTCGAAGACTTGAGCGGAAACTGCGAAGTTATTATTTTCCCATCCGTATACAAAAAAGTAGAAGATGTCTTGGGTGAATACAATGTTTTTATTGTAAAAGGCTATCTCGATACATCATCAACACAGAAATGTAAAATCAAGGCAAATCAACTTATCCCAGTTGATACATTTTTTGAACAAAGCAAGCTCAAAGCACTTAATCTTGAACTTCCAGAACTTGTTAATGACAATATTTTAGAAAAATTAAAGAACCACATTGATCCAAAAAACAACTACGAAGCAAGAGCGCCTTTAAGTTTGGCTTTTAGCGAAAACAACAAAAAACTCGAACTGAATTTTAGAACCAGAGTGTCTTTTAATGAAACAAGCTTAAAAGATATAGAGAAACTAGGAGTCAAAATCCAAATTTTGTTCTAAACAATATTCTTTAATACCTGCTAAAAGCTTATCTGCATTATTTTTTTTAAGAACAGCAAGAATAGATTTCAAAACCCAGATAAACGCTGAAGAATCTTCTGTTTTGCAAAAATAAACATCTAATTCTTCATCTTCTTGAAGGTTTCTTTTATTGCCGGCAAAATCTGCAATGCGTTTTGAAAGATCCAAAACATAATCAAACAAAGCCGGGTCTTTATCAAGAAAACTTAGTAGTAATTCATATCTTTGTTCAAACCTTTCGGGCCACTGCAACAAGGTATATAAAGCAATAAGCTTCGATAGGTAGTCATAATTTTTCGGTTCAATTGTAAAAAGATGCTCGTAAATTGCAGCTGCACAAAATAAATTCTCTTCTTTTTTATATAAAAAGGCAGCTTCTTTATATTTTTGAGTAGCCTGCTCATCTTCTAAAGCCAATAAAATATCTCCTTCAACCTGAAGCGAATATGCTTTATCGAAAGAATGAGCGAGTAAGCGATAAAGACTTAAAGCCTTCTCTTTCTCTTTACGAGTTACAAGCTCTGCAAGCTTAAACCAAGCAATGCATGATGATGATTCTGTATCAAAAGCACTCTTGTTTTCTTGATTAGACTGTTTCATTACGTTCTCCTTTTTTTCAATTAAAACAAAAGAACAAAAAAAGCCCCTTTGTATTACTACAAGCGTTTGAAGTAGTAATTTACTATGCTATACTTGCTTCGTGCAATAAATTCAAAAATACAGTGTGTCAAGATACTAAATTATAAAGGATTTAAATGAGTAAGAGGTTTACCTGTTCGATTGTTTTGGGTTTTTCATTACTTTTTGGAATATCAACGCCAAATTTAAAAGCCGATGAAGAAATAACTACAGAAAACATTAATGAACAAAAAACCAATGATTATGAAGAACAAAAAGTTGGCACTCGGTATTTTAATCTTGAAGACGATCTAGAAGATGAAGTCGATGTCGAAGAATTCCAAGAAAACAGTGACGATGAATGTGTTATAAAAGAAGAATTAACATCAACACAAGCAACGCTTCAAAGAACTTTCTTTAAATCTATAATCGAAACAATCTCCACTCATTTAGGTCATAAACAAAATGCTCTTTCGCAAAAAGCAACTCCTAATGAAACAATATCATCTCGATATAAAATTGTTGATTTTCACTATAATGAATTAGGTAAAATACTATCAAACCTTCTAATTGATGAAACTATTCCTAATCCAAAATCTAATACAACCCAAAAACTTATTGAGCTCATGGCTCCAACAATTATTGCTTTCCTAATAATTGATTGCGCACAAGAAAGTTTCATACAAAACAATAAATTTCAGAAGAGCGATAATAAAATTGAACAAATATTATCTTTAAGTCCAAAACTATCAACTAATCTACTCTGTAAATTAGTTAGAAAATTATTAATGGTCCGTTTTTTACAAAAACCCGGAACACGTAAATATCAAATTCTTAATGCCCTTGCAATGCTTAGTGCATTCTTTGAAATCAACACACAAGGCAAATCATTTCAAGAAAAATATTGTTCTTTCGATTGTATAGATGGTTACCACGGAGTTGAACAACTCTTTTTAGATCAATGCGTAAGGGTCCCTATAGAACTCATAGATCTAGGAAAACACCTAAATCCAAGACATCGAAAAAAAGCTTTTGCTAAAGTCATACAAATACTCCTAAAACCAAACATCGTTCAAGCAGGTATCAAGAAATTTTATGATTACAAAAACCCGTTGGCAGGCTAAAGCAGCATCCGCCCTGCTTGGCGGTGGAACAGAACGAATAAATAAACAAAAGCAGCAAAATAAATACACTGCGCGTGAGCGTATAGACATTCTTTTAGATGTTGATAGTTTCCAAGAAACCGACCAACTGGTAACATCACCCTTTTTAGATAATAAAAATCACACCGATGGCGTAATCACAGGCTTTGGTAAAATTGGCGAAAAAAAAGTTGCTGTTTACGCTCAAGACTTTACGCTAAATGGCGGTTCTGTTGGCAAACATCACGCACAAAAAATATGCAAAGTTATGGATATGGCTGCAAAAATAGGTTGTCCAATTATCGGCATTATCGATTCTGGTGGTGCAAGAATTAATGAAGGAATTCACGGACTTTGCGGATACGGCGATATTTTTTTAAGAAATACCCGTTATTCAGGAGTTGTTCCTCAAATTTCAATAATTGCAGGTCCTTGTGCAGGCGGGGCAGTTTATTCACCCGCTCTGACCGACTTTATCTTTACAACAGAAAAAATCAGTAATCTTTTTATCACCGGACCAAACGTAATTAAAGAATCACTGCATCAAACAATTTCCAAAGACGATCTCGGCGGCGCAAAAGTTCATAACGAAGTTTCTGGCGTTGCGCATATAAATTCTACAACAGAAGACGAAACTTTCGCAAAAGTTAAAGTACTACTTTCATATTTACCAAGTAATTATTTAAATGAAGATGAAAGTTTTTTGCCGGATTTCGATGAACCCGAGAAAACTAACTTAGAAAATATTATTCCACAAAACATGAATTCCGCTTACAACATAAAAGATGTTATTAATTCTGTTTTTGATTTGGATAGTTTTTTTGAAATACAAAAAGACTTTGCACAAAATATTGTAATTGGTTTTGCACGTCTTGATGGACAAGTTGTTGGAATTGTTGCAAACCAACCATATGTAAAAGCGGGAACTTTAGATATCGATGCTTCTTGCAAAGCGGCAAGATTTATCAATTTTTGTGATAATTTCTCAATTCCAGTCATATCTCTTGTAGACGTTCCCGGTTTTTTACCCGGAATTGATCAAGAGCACAACGGAATTATCCGGCATGGGGCAAAACTGCTTTATGCATACTCGCGTGCAACGGTGCCCAAAATTACCATAATTTTACGCAAGGCGTTTGGCGGCGCTTACATTGTTATGGGAAGCAAGCAACTTGGCGCCGATTTTAACTTTGCGCTACCTTTTGCTCAAATTGCAGTTTTGGGAACAAAAGGCGCAATTGCAATTTTGCATGGAAGAAAATTAGCAAAAATTGAAAATTTAAAAGAAAAAGAAACTTTACAACAAAATCTTGAACAACAATATGCCGAAGAGTTTTTAAACCCATTCACCGCAGCAGAATATGGTTACATTGATTCTATAATTGAACCAAATCAGATTAGAGAAAATCTCAAAAAATCGCTCGATTTTGCAAAAAACAAAGTTGAAATCTTACCTAAGAAAAAACATGGAAATATTCCCTTATAATCTACTTTTTTAATTAAAAGCATCACTTTTACTAAAAAAATGCCCTTTACGCATATTTTCAATTCGTGCAAAAAGTGCACTTTCTACACAATCAGACTATTCCCATTTGAATTAATCATCGAAATTAGTACAATCAAAGCATAAGTTAAGTTTTAATTAAAAATTATCAAACCGGAGGTTATATGAAAAACTTTAAAAAGTTTAATATTAAAAATACACTAATCGCCCTTGCATGTACTGCAGTTTTTGCACAAGCAAATGCAATGGAAATAGATCCAAATCCTTTTTTGGGATTACCTGATGAAGTAAATCTTCAAATTTTACAACATTTACCAAACAGAGATCTTCAAGTTACGGCTTGCACAGATGTCAATTTGAACAGATTAGTAAACGATCGTGAAATTCTAAATATTATGCAAACAAGAATACGTGAAGAAATAAGATCCAGTATCAACAAACTAAATCCAGACATAAGAAATCAAGATGGTTTGGATACTACTACAGATATTAATCAACTAAATACTATTCTTGAAAACCTAGAAGCAATTAATATTATTCGTCAAAAATATAATAATCCAGAATTTGCAGAAGAAGAACGTAATCATCTTGATCATCTTTTCAATCACGATTATGTTGATTTTTTTCAAGCAAAAAGAGAAGAGCTCGATGACCCTGCCTTCCTTAATGATACATTCGTACAAATAATAATTGAGCACGCAATACCAATGGATGCAAATTATGCTTTAAGTTTTCTTGTTAATTACATCGACAAAGAATATTACAGCCCACTTTTTAATCCAACGACTATGCTTGAAGCAGCAGTAAGCCATAACTCAATTAAAACAGTGGCCTTTTTACTAAAAAACTTCAATGTAAATTTAAATACTCCAAATTCTAGAAACAAAACTATTCTAGATATGGCACAAGAACAACTTCGCTACAAACTCAAACATATGGCCAAAATAGGAGAAACCGAAGAACCTGTAATTGCAAAAATAATTGTAATTCTTTGTGCAAACGGTGCATTAACATCTGCAGAACTACCAACCGCACAACAACATAGAAATACCAGTGATGGTCCTCCTAGATTGCCGCGAAAAACAGGTAGAAAAGGTAGATAACTCTAAATAAAATAAGCGAGAGCCATAATTTATGACTCTCGCTTAAAATTACTAAACCGGAGGTTATTATGAAAAACTTTAAAAAGTTTAAGTTTAAAGAGTTTAATATCAAAAATACATTAATTGCTCTTGCATGTACTTTAGTTTTTGCACAAGCAAATGCAATGGAAATCGATCCTAATCCATTTTCAGGATTGCCTGATGAAGTAAATCTTCAAATTCTACAAAACCTAGAAAACCGAGATCTTCAAGCTACCGCTTGCACTGATAGAAATTTGAACAGATTAGTAAACGATCGTACAATTCAAAAACAATACCGCTACAATCAAATTAAATCATATTTAATTGAATCTCTTAACTATAACGGAGAAGAAAATACCTTAGGTAAAGAATTTCCAAATAAATGGAGCAATGCTGAAGAATATGTAATTCAACTTGATGATATCCTCTCTTCTTTGAATGCAATAAATCAAACAAGGCAAAATCTTGATTTCCCCGATTTTATGGAAAAAGAATATCAGCTTTTATTGCAAAAATTAAATCAATACAACGAAGAACTAAGCGGTCAAAACCAACACCAACTACAATTTCTGTTCAATATACTATCCAAGGCAATAGAACAAGATGCAAATCATGCTTTTAGTTATTTAATACAAAAGCTTGAAAAAGCAGAATACAAGCCTAACGATGATTCATTAATTGATCAAACTCTAACAAATTGCTCATGGAGATGTTTAAGTTCATTAATAGAACATGGAAAAACAGATATCAATTCTTCAGATGAAAGAGATTGGACAGCTTTAGATAATTTTATGCAAAGAGTTGATCGTGAAAAATTGAGTAATCCTAGCTCTGATGAATCAAAAACCCTTCAAGTTCTTCGTCATTATGGTGCAAAAACATTTGAAGAATTACAAGAAGAAAAAAGGCTTCAAAATAAAAGATCTCATGATGACCTTGATGGCGAAACAGAAACTCAAGGTCGAGAAAAAAGATAATACTTTTTAAAAATATTTTTCACAAAAAAAGAGTCGGCAAAAAATCCGGCTCTTTTTTTATTTTCAACACTTGCTTTTTTTTCAAAGCTGAAATACAATTCATCTTCGTTTTATATTATATCTTTGGGGTTTTTCTAAAATTATTCAGGAGTTTTTATTATGAAAAATAATCCTACGCCAAGGCTTACACCTTCGCTAAAGCTTCGGCGCACAAGTCGGATCACAGGCAAAACACTTTTATGTTCACTTTTTATACTTTTATTTTCTTGCAGTGCGAATTGCGCAAACAAAGAACATGTTAGACAATTACGTGAGTTACACAACAAAGAAAAGGATCAAAAAATTTTAAACAATGCTGATGTAAGTTTTGTAGATTTAAAAAATATTAATCTAGCAGATGCAGTACTGGATAAAGCAGATTTTTCTAAAAGTGATATCGCTTATGGAAACTTTGAAAACGCAAGATTGCGAGATGCCGTTTTTGCATCAAGCAATCTTCCTTCGGCCAATTTCGAAAATGCAGATTTATCAAACGCAAATCTATCTTCTTATCAAGCTTCTTTAAGTATTATTGGCCACGAAATTACAGAACCAAGCAAAAAATTAGCAACGGAATTAAAAAATACTTTTGACACAACAAAAAGATTTATCTTGCAAAAATTTCCAAAAGAAGAAGCTTCTAACTTATTGGGATGTTTAAAAAAAGATATTATTGCAACATTAATTTTTTTAAACAAATCAGTTCTTGGAACAGCAAATAAGCTTGCATTTCCAATGAGTTTAAATCTTGTTGGTGGCAACAGAAATTGTGCAAACTTTAGAACTGCAACAGCAGATGGGGCAGATTTTTCTTATACTTTTTTAACTGGTGCAAGTTTTGTAGATTCAAGTCTTATAAACGCCAATTTTGAACACTGCATGCTGTCTTGTGCTGATTTTAGTGGAGCAGATTTAACAGGTGCAAATTTAGAACATACACACGTAGAAGGAGCTGATTTTAGAGGAGTAGTCGGATTATCCGAAGAACAAAAAGTTTATCTTCGCGATCACGGCGCAATTGTAGATTAAATATAATTAAGAAGTGCCCCAAAGCTTCTGCTTTGGGGCACTTCTTAATTATATACATACTTATTTGACCAAAGACATTTGTCCTGTTTCTATTTCTTTATTTTTATCAAGAACAAAACGATATATCTTTTCAGCAAAAGCAACAGCCCTTTGAGCATCACATCTCTCGGGAACCAGAAGATCATCTGGATATCTAAACTTAAAACTATAAGGTGTTAATTCTGCTGCAAGCTCTAATAGCAAATCAAAACTTTTATCGTACTGATTACATAATTTCACCAACACAACAAGATTGTGTGTCTTCTCAATCTTATGCTGATTCGCAGAGAGAAAACTTTTAAGCATTTTTTCTGCACACTGCTGTGCATGGTAAACAACTCCATCTAAAATAGAATCATCATTTAATTCAATTAATTTTTTGCAAATTTTAAGATCGCTTCTTCCCTTTACTACCCATTCTTTATGCCTTTGCATAAATTGGCATCCCTTCATGTTTTACCTTATAACAAAGAGTAACTCTATCATCTGCTCGTTGATTAAATTCATCTTTTGTATAAACAAGAATATCTCTTGACACTAAAAAATCGGCTAATGCCAATTCTCCTTTTATAGATCGTCTGTAACTCTTTTCATCCGACTTTGACACTATAATTAGAATATCTAAATCACTATCCTTGGTTGGTGTCCCCCAAGCATATGATCCAAAAATATAAATTTTTAACGGATCATATACGTTTACAAGCTTGTTCTTAATTTTTTCAATCATATTTTTATTAATCATATTCATGCCCTATTGCGCTTAAATCTTATTTTTAGTGTGAGAATATCAAATTTGAATCAAAGTAAAAAGAAATCGGAAATTTTTAAAACAAAAACTCTTGAATAAATACAAAACGCTCTTTAAAATAATCCTACGCTAAAGCTACGGCTCATAAATAAATAAAAAAACATTTTAAAGAGAAAAAATATGAATATAAAACAGATCAATAAAAAAATTATTCTTTTTGCTGCAATATCAATCACCGCTATTCTTTGTGCAACATATTTTATTTACTTTTTTAAACCTGACAATTCAAAAGCTCCCAAACCAATTGCATCTCCACAAAGCAAACTTCGCCTTCCTGATAATAGACCGGCAGAAATTATTGGGAACACAATAACGCTTCGTAGAATAAAACCTGAATATTTCGAAGATTTTCACAAAATACTTACTCCTTCTGTTACAGGACCTCTTTATTTCCCAACAAATCCAACATATTCATGGACAAAAACTTTTTTAGAAAAAGAAATGAGGAGAGAATTAGCTGGACATCTATTTTTTTATCTAATTTTTGACAATAAAGACGACAAGTTAATCGGTTTTATTGAGATTAGAAAAGCAACGCAAACAGGCGAATTCGGTTGCGCAATTCACGAAAAATATTGGGGTGGTGGAAGATTTAAGGAAGCCATAAAGCTTATCACTCAAGAATATTTTAAAATAAAAGATATAGAAAGTTTTATAGCACATGTTGAAATGTGGAACGTAAGAAGTTTTTATGCATTAAAAAGCACAGGTTTTGAACTAGTCGATTTGTCTTACGAAGATGGCCAACCACCACGTTATCTCCTAAAATTTACTAATCCCAAATACAAAAACCCAAACAGTTCTACCCAAAAAGAACAAAAACTAAAATAACCTTCATTTTTCTACTGTTTTAGTTATTCTCATTAAAAATATTTTTTTGAATAAAAAGGAGTAGAAATGCAAAAAGTTTTATTTATTTTAATGCCAGAAAATTATCGAGATGAAGAATTTTCTGTTCCCTACCAAATGCTAGTTGATCGCGAATACGAAGTTGATGTTGCAGGATTAAAACAAGGTGTAGCCATTGGAGTAAATGGATATAAACACACTCCTAACTTACATTTTGACGATCTTGATGAAGAAATCTTACAAAAATACGATGCTTTTGTAATTCCAGGCGGACCAGACAGTGAGAAATATCTTTGGAATAATGCAAAGCTACAAGATATTATTAGATATTTCCATGATTCAAAAAAAATAGTTGCTGCAATTTGTCATGCAGTTGGCGCTTTGGCTCAAAGTGAAATTTTGGTAAATAAAGCCGCAACCATATATCCAAGTGAAGAAGCTCTTGAAATTTTAAAAGATAATAATGTAAAATACATTCCTGAAGGCTGTGTTACACTAGAAGAAGACAAAATCATAACAGCACAAGGACCTGAATTTGTAAATGAATTTGGTGATGCAATAATAAAAATGCTAGAAGAAGGAAAAACATCATATGTCATCTAAAAAACCAGTACCAACAGAAGATTATCATCCAAAGATAATGTTGGTAGGAATTTATACTCCCTACAACAAAATAAGAAACATGGATGCATATTTCGAAGAATTCTTAAGTCTCGTAGATACCTTGGGAGCTCCATACGATGAGACTACCTTTTTAAAACTACGACACACAGATAAAGCAAACTTTTTGACCAAAGGAAAACTTAAAGAATTAATTGACCTTTGCGAAGAAAAAGAAATAGATGAGGTCATTATTTCAGAAAGTTTAAGTTCACTGCAAGAAAGAAACTTGGAAGATTTTCTGCATTGTCATGTTTGGGATAGAGAAAAACTTATTTTAGAAATTTTCCATAAATCAGCTCATACCGCCGAAGGTAAAATTCAAGTAGAGATGGCCGAAATTGAATACCTTAAAACGCGTCTTGCGGGAAAAGGTATCGAACTTGCGCAACAAGCAGGTTATGTTGGCGGAAAAGGACCTGGCGAAACTTCAAAAGAAGTAGTTCGCCGACATTTAGCCGAAAAATTTCGTCAAGCCAAAAAGAAACTTGATACCTTAAAAAGATCTCGCTCGGTTCAACGAAAAAGAAGATTAGAAAGTAAAATTCCTCTTGTTTGTTTAATTGGTTATACAAACTCAGGAAAATCTAGCCTTTTAAATATTTTAACAAAGAGCAACATCCTTGTTGAAGATAAACTCTTTGCGACGCTTGATACAACGACGAGAGAACTTTTTATTGATGGTAAAAAAGCGGCATTACTTTCTGACACTGTCGGTTTTATTAGTCAACTTCCTCACGATTTAATTGAGGCATTCAAGTCTACATTGGATGAATTACAATACGCCGACTTACTTTTGCACGTTGTTGATATAAGCAACCCTACGTGGAAAGACCAAATTGACGTTGCAGAAAATACATTAAAAGAAATTGATGTTAATAAAAAAACATTATTTGTTTTTAATAAAGTAGACAAGTTATCAAAAACAGAGCTTACAAAACTTAAACCAGATCTTGAACCATACCAACCACATGTAATAACTCATGCAAAATCAAAAGACGGAATAGAAGAATTAATTAATTATTTACGAAATTACCAATTTAAATAATCGGAGAAATGATACGTTATTCAAATCACAGCGCTTACGCACTGCGCTAAATACTTGGTGCCGCCCCCTTACGGAGGCTTAATATTTGAATATTTTTTGTCATCCTGAACTTGTTTCAGGATCTCTTCAAAACTACTAATTACATCACTTACAAAGTAATTTGAAAAAAATAATCATAGATCCTGAAACAAGTTCAGGATGACAAAATACACAACAGTTTAATTAATGTATAAACACAAGAATTATTGACTATCAAATTCGCGTTAAATAACACTTTTCATAATATTAAGCCTCCGTAAGGGGGCGGCACCAAGTATTTAGCACAGTGCGTAAGCGCTGTGATATAAAATTTAATTAACGGAGAAATGATGGCAAAAAAAATTGCTATAAACGGTTTTGGAAGAATCGGAAGAAGTTTTTTAAGATCTATTCTTGAAGATGAAGGTGCACGAAAAAAATTAGATATCGTAGCAATAAATATTGGTCCAGGAAAAATTGACCAAACCGCCCTTCTTTTTAAATACGACTCTGTCATGGGTAGATTTCCCGGAAAAGTTGAATTCTCTGATACTTCTTTAGTTGTAGACGGACAACAAATAAAAATATTATCAGAATTGAATCCAGAAAAATTACCCTGGGGTGAATTGAATGTTGATTGGGTAGTTGAAGCAACAGGTAAATTTAAAGATCGCGAAAAAGCAACATTACACTTAAAAAGTGGTGCAAAAAAAGTTTTAATCACAGCCCCTACAACAGGAGAAGATGCAACAATAATTCCTGGAATTAATGATAGTGATTATAAAGACACTGATTTAATTGTTTCTCTTGGAAGTTGTACAACAAATTGTTTTGCTCCAATGATCAAAGTTTTAAAAGAAAACTTTGAACTAACAAGTGGACTTATGACAACAATTCACGCATATACAAATGACCAAGTACTTTTGGACGTTGAACATGCCGATCCAAGACGCTCTCGTGCAGCAGCTTTGAACATGATTCCAACAAGAACTGGCGCAGAAAAAGTTATAATTAAAATTTATCCTGAACTCGAAGGTAAATTAAAAGCTTGCGCAATAAGAATTCCAACACCTGTAGTTTCTTTAGTTGATTTTACTTTTACAACAAAAGATTCTTTAACCGAAAATCTTATTAACGAAAAATTTAAAAAATCATCGTCAAATGAACTTAAGGGAATTTTACAATACTGCGATGAACCGTTAGTTTCCACAGACTTTGAACAAAACCCGCACTCGTGCATTCTTGATAGTTTATTAACAAAAAGTACTGGTAATTTGCACAAAGTTTTTGGATGGTACGATAATGAATTTGGGTACAGTTGCAGATTAAAGGATTTTTTGCTTCACAACTAAAAAAAGTTTGTTTAAACTATCAATGTTGTTGAAAAGTTTTCAGAAATTTGGAGGGCCCATAGCTCAGTTGGTCAGAGCAGTCGGCTCATAACCGAAAGGTCCTAGGTTCAAGTCCTAGTGGGCCCACCAATAATCAAGTTGTTTTCATGAACGCAACTAAAAGTAATATTTATTTAATCTGAAAAAAAAGATTGTAAATATGATCTTAAATATCGTTATCATACTGATCTTCAAACAAAACAGAGGTAGCTGTGATTGGAAAATCTCTATGGAAAAACCTTAAAGATTTAGTTGATGTTGATACAAAAATCAAAAATATAAAATCAGAAATTAAGCGGACAGAAAAAATCATCCAGGACGATCAAAATAATATTCCCAAGTTAAATAAAGAAGTACAAAAGCTTAGTGATGATTTATTGCAAGAGAAAAAAAACGTCAACCAAAAAGAATTAGATGCAAAAGACCTTGCTGACAAAGAAATTCGCGAAAAAAAACTTTTGGATAAAGCATCAAATCAAAAAGAATATAAAGCCGCGGAAAAAGAATTACTAAACATAACTCAACAAAGAATGAGTTCGGACGATGCTCTCATCGAAGCATGGCATCAGCTTGAAGAAATTGAAAAAAAATTAAAAAAGCGCAAAGAAGAAACCGAAACTAAAATTATTCAATTAAAAGAAGGCTTACAGGTTCAAGAACAAAGCCTAAAAGATTTAGTTATCAAAAAAGACGAAGTTGCAAAAACAAGAGAAGTTGCCGCAAAAAATCTTCCCGAAGAATGGCTAGCAAAATATGAAAGAATGCAAAACAGAGTGGATGATCCTATTGTTCCTGTTCTAAATTCTTGCTGTAGCGCTTGCTACTATCCAATACTTACTCAAGACATGTACAAATTAAAAAAATCGGGCGTTTTACCTTGCAGAGAATGCTATCGCTTTTTATATTATGACGAAGAAGAAGAAAAAGAAACTAAACAGGAAAAATTTTAATTTATAAAAATTATGGAAAAAACTTGGAAAATATTTGTAGATGGAGCTGCTCGCGGAAATCCAGGACCATCCGGTGCAGGAATCTACATCTCTTACAAAAATGAAGATGTTTCGAAAAAAGGTATCTACTTAAAGAAAAAAACTAATAATCAAGCAGAATATCTTGCATTATTGTTAGGATTATTTTTTTTAAGAAAAGAAATAAAAAAACAAGATATCGATTTATCTACGACTAAAAATAAACCTAATGTGCATTTAATTTCGGATTCCGAGCTTTTGGTAAAACAAATGAAGGGAGAATACAAAGTTAAAAATCCCGTATTAAAACAATTAAAAGATTTGGCCGAAGAATTAGCAGAAGGTTTATCTTGCAAGTTTTCGCATGTTTTAAGAAAAGGAAACGTTGTCGCCGATGAGCTTGCAAACGTAGGAATAGATCAAAAAGGAAAAATGCCAGTACTTTTTGAAAATATGCTAAAAAAACATAATATAAATATCTAGAAAAAAGTGAGCTATTTAAAAAAACTTCGCAACATATTTATAGTATGCCTTTCTTTTTGGTCTGTCGCCTTTTGCGCTACAAAATCAGACTCCAATTTTAATGTAAACTTTCCAATTAATGTTAAAGTTTTATTAGATGAAAAAAGCTCAATAGAAAAAAATATATTTACTGTAAACTCCAAAGATTCCGCAGTTACTCTTCAAAGTCCAGACATAAAGCAAAAAATCACGATTCTCAACAAAAATTTAGATATTATTATAAAAAATAATAGTATTTTTATTCCTGTTCCAAACAAACAAGAAAATAATTTAGTCGAAATTAAAAAAACCAAATCTCCAGAAATTCAATTAACCTGTCCTAACGGCAAAATAAAAATTAACGGAAGATCTTATCAGGGCGTTTTAACTTTTAAAATTGATAAGCAAACAAATAAACTTCTTATAATAAATACTTTGAATTTAGATGATTATCTTTATTCAGTTTTGGTTTCGGAAAGTTATCAAAGCTGGCCTATGGAAATACAAAAAGTGCAAGTTGTTGCATTTCGCTCCTATGCTGTCAATTCTATTTTAAAAACGCGAAATCAAAAAAATCCAAAACCTTACGATATTAAAAGAAACAACTTTCATCAAACATACAACGGTTTTCACAAATATGTTCATCTAAGAAAAGCAATTGATGAAACAAAAAATTTAATTTTAACACACAATAATCAAGTTATTCTTGCAATGTTCGATGCATGTTGCGGAGGAATCACTCCTGCAAAAATGAAAGTTTTAGATTTCAAAAAAGCTCCATATCTTGCAAGAAAACAACGCTGCAACTTTTGTAAAAACTATTCTTTGTATCAATGGAAACGCGAAATGCCGGAACAAGATTTTATTGATCGCTTAAAACAAAACCCTAAAATTCAAAATAAATTTAAGAATTACGGTAAATTGCGAAGTATTTCTGTTATAGAAAAAGATAAAGCAGGAATCGTGCATAAGGTAAAAATTAATTGCTCTAAAAAAAAGATCGAACTATCGGGAAACGATCTTTGGGAAAGCTTAAGAGATAAGATAAAAAGCTTAAGTTTTAATATTAAAAAACATCGAAATAAAATACTTTTTACAGGAAATGGCTTTGGTCATCAAATGGGACTTTGCCAGCACGGAGCAAGAGAACTTGTAAAAAAAGGTTATGATTTTAGAAGAATTTTAAAATTTTATTATCCTCAAACTAATTTCGCTAAATTGCAGTATGCCAAATTATAAAACCCATTTAACAGGTGGATTCATCACCTTTATTCTTATTGTATTTGTTTTTACATATATCTTAAAGCAACAAAATATTATTCATCTCTCACTAGCAAATGCAACTATTTTTATGCTTTTCTGTCTATTTGGCTCACTTTTTCCTGATATCGATACCAAAAGTAAAATACAAAAATATGTTTATTATCCACTTTTTGCAGCAATAATCATTACAATTTTAACCAAAAACTGGGTTTTTCTATCAATTTTGAGTGTTTTAGCTTTTATTCCAATCTTGGTTAATCATCGCCAACTAACACATAAGACATGGTTTGTGATTTTTGTACCGCTTTTACCGGTTATTTTATCTTCCAGCTTAAGTAAAACAAATTCAAAAGAGCTTTTTATTGCATATCTCTTTTTTGTCGCTGGTGCGCTTTCTCATCTCATTTTGGATTTCGGATTTTTCCGTGTTTTTAAAATAACGCGAAAAAGGTTCAAAAAACGCTGGTAATCTTCCACAATCTGTAAACCTCAACTTATTTAAAACATCATTTATTTCTATTAAAAACTATGGCTAAACACCGTCCTACACGCTTGCCTACCCCCTTTGACGACGTACAAAATATAACTTAATCTGAATTTAGGCTTAAGCTAAAATTAGTTTAGCCGAAACAAAATGGTTAGGTTTATTTCATGATCCGTAGCCTCTCGACCGTCATAGCATCATTGCAAGGTCAGTAGGCGTAGGATTATCAATATATTTCATGGAGGTTAAATCATGAAAAACGTATTTAAGAAAAATAGTGGTAAAAAAATAGTTTTTTTATTGCTAGCTATTCTAAGCTTTAATTCCGCGACATTTGCAAGTACATCAACTTCAAGTCCAAGTATTTCGGGTTCATTATCCGATTTAACTACAGGTTTATGGAGTGGAATTAAAAGTGGTTGTTCATATGTACAAAAACAATTACCAATACCGACACTAACTCCATCAACAACATTGCTACTTCCATGCAAAGATGAAATTCAAAATTTAAGAATACAACAATCAATAATCACTAATGGACTTAGAAATTATCATTCAGGAACATTTACACCTGGTTATATTACTCAAATTAACAAAGCAGTACGTGATTTAACTTTTGATAAAGGACTTAATTATGCAAATCTAATACGTACACTTGCAGACGGTAAACAATGTATGGCAGAATATGCGCAAAATATTGATGAAACATTAAAATATATTGGCGCTGAAACGGCAAACGGTCTTTACACTAACGCTGGATATGGCGATGATATATTTGCAGCTCAAGAAAGTTTAAATACTGATCTTTCAAAAGCTTTAAGTGCTGCAAACGCAGGGAACGTTGCAAAAGATGGATACGTGTATGCATCAAACCCCGTATGTCCTTTCCATGATTCAATAAGCGAAACAGGTGTGGGATCTGAACTTGCAGCAGAATATGCAAAAGGATTAACTAGTTTACAAAGTGATGGATTACATAATTTTGAACAATGCATGCAAAAGCCTGTATTAAAATCAGCTTTATTAAAAAAAGCTTATGATGAACTTACAGCCAATAAAGCAAACGTAGAAACACAAGCATCAAAAGCAAGCTGGGAACACACAAAATATTACGCTAGAAAATTATGGGAAAGTTGTGACTTACACCCTGCTTTAAAGTTGGCAATAATTGGGGCAACCGGATCTCTTGCAACTTATGGAATTGGGTACAAAGTAATATGGAAAAATCTAATGTACCGTCCATATAAATGGTGGAATCGTGAAACACCATCTTGGTTGAATTACAGAATAGCAATGTTACTCAGAGATGCATCTGCGGTTGACGGATTAGGTAATCGCAGATTAAAAGCGGTTAATCAAGATCAGCTTAACGCTCTTATTACTAAATTAAAAAATTATTAATAAATAAATGCTTGAGGTTATAAATATGAAATTTATTAAAAAAATATTTTTATCATTAACATTTTTGTTTATAGGATTAAATCCTAATTTATATTCTATGGAAGAAATTGGAGCAAGTGCACCGATCATAGAAATTCCTACAGAAAGTACAGGAAGTTGGTTTGGCTGGATGCCGAAAACCCCTTCAATGCCAGAACTTCCATCAATGCCTGAAATGCCAACTTTTTCTTTCCGTGATACTTTAAATAGTGCTGGTTCTAAATTAGGTTCATTTTTTGGTTATAACGGACCATTTAAATTTGAACATTCAGGAGCAGAAGAACTTGCATTATTAAATGAGCAAAAAAGTTCTGTTTTAAACATAGGCCAAGAACTTTTAAAAAGTGCTCAAACATTAGAAAGCATTGGATCAGAAGCTGATGTAACAAGTATTCAACAGGCAAGTGAATGCTTTAAACCATTTGCAGAAAACTTAGAACAACAAAGACAACACATTTTTCAAAATGCACAAACAATATTAGAAGAATCACCTAAAAATCAATCATGGTTTGGATGGTTGTTTGGCTTAAATGACGACCTACCTCAACTTAAAACAACATATCCATTGCATGATGCAGATGGTATTACAAGTGATCAAACAAGAAGATATGCTGTAGATTTGCTTGAATTAAAACAAAAAGGTGTGTCTGAACTAGAGCAATGTTTAGGTTCTGTTGAAAATCAAGCACTTATAAAACCATTAACAACAGAAGCTTTACAAGGACAAGATGAAATTAATGCGCAAGCAAGTCAGTTAAGATTTGAATCGTTAAAATATAATTTTAATGAATTTGTAAATCAAGCATGGCAAATTCCTGCAATTAAAGTTGCGCTTGTTGCAGCCGGTGCATCGCTAGCTCCTATAATTTTATACAAATTATATAGAGCTGTAATTTATCCTGTCAGAGGATTTAAAGGAATCAGCCATAGAGCTTTAGTAAAAAGAGAAATTGAACTTTTAGAAGCAATAGCACCATTAAGTGTTGCTCCTGATGGCGAAGAAGAAGAAGCAAGGGTACAAAGAGAACAAAATTTAGCAGAAAGAAATGCTGAATTAGTTGCAAATACAAACCTAAAAAGAAGCTATGAGCAATATTCATACACAACACTTGCAACAAAACCTTACCTTTGGGCATTGCAAAGACAGTGGCGCGGAATAAAAAACATATGTCACAAGTCATTGCAAGGTGCTAAATGGTCATGGGAAAACAAAAAGAAAGTAGGAACAGCTATCGGAGTTTTAGGTACCGCAGCAGTTGCAACCACTGCTCCATACTACTTTAACGCTCAATAAAGAAATAAAAATAAAGCAGGCCGCAAAAAAATTACGGCCTGCTTTATAAAATGATTGGGAGGTTATTTTATGAAATTTTTAAATAAAATAAATTTTACAAAATCCAGATTTACAAAATCCAGATTTGTAAAATCTAGATTTGTAGCATCAGTAATTCTTGCTACAACTTTTTTATTTTCTAGCAATATTTTTGCATCAAAAGAATCAATTAAAGCTATTTATTCTTCTTACGAAAAAACAATTCAACAAAAAGTAGATCAGTTAGAACACAAAAAACAACAGCACGAAGATGCTTTAAATGATTTAAAACAGTTAATAGAAAAAAAAGCTCAAATTCAAGAAACAATTAAACATAAATATTCTTCTATGAATATTTATGCAAAAAAAGGATATATTCCCAATCTTGGCAAAAGACTAAAAGAGATTGAGCAATTAAAAACACAAGTAGTAAAAACAGAAAATTTAATTGAAGGAAAATGCAACGAAATTTCTCCAGAAAATCCAGCTGTTGCAATATCTTTAATTCCTGAAAATTATTTTGTGCTAGAAGATGCAACTAAAAAAATGATTGATGAATTTGATTCATCATTAAAAATTCAACCCCAAATTAATCAATTAAATTTGGATCTTTTAACAATGCAAACAGCATGTACACTTGCAAGTTCTATAGAACCCGATGAAGCAGATGAACAAGAAGTTGCAAGTAAAGAAACTCCAATTGATTTAAATATTTCATCTAAAACACACACATCTTTTGGTGCTTTGCAATTAGCAGAAATGCTTGTAAATTCATCTTTTGAGACTGCTGAAAACCAACAAATAATTAAAACACTTATTGAAAACGAAAAATTATTCGAACAAACAGAAAAATTGCTCGAAATTCTAAAATTTACAATTAATAACTACTTAATATATTATCACTCATTAGCAATTAGTAGACAAAACATTCCACAAGTAAGCCAACAAATAAATACGATTAAACAAAGTAACTACAATAAATTAAAATACTATTTTGCATCTCCTGCATGGAATGCAACAAAACAAACCGCAATACAAACTTTATTATTCGGTATTCCTTTAGCCTGGTGGTTTTCAGAAAATCCAGGAGAGCTTTTAACATTAACACCTTATATTAGTGCTGCAACTGATTATAAAGTCTGGGCAGCAACAGCTTTATCTCAACTTACTGTAGGGATAGCAAGCAAATTAAAAAACTTTTATTTAAGAAATGGTATTCCTGCAGCCAGCATGTTTGCAGTTCCCGCAATAATTGGAAAACAAAATATATCTAATTTTGCAGTCACTGCCGCACCCGTTAGAGGTTTTTGTTCTTTCTTATCAAAAATCAAACAAAATTGGTCAAACAAAAACCAAGCATTCGCTGACATTAATCCAATTGTAGGAAATACAAAATTATTAATAAACGGCTTAGAAGGTATGCAAAAGCTGACCGAACAAAACAAACTTTTACAACCAATAGTCAATGACATAAAACTTTTATTCGACAAAAAAGATAGCCCCAGCAATGAACTATCCAACTTATTAGAATTAAGCCAAATTCAAAGCCGCGACGAAAAATTAACAACATTAACATTTACAACCATGCTTCAGGCATTGGTAAACATGCCAAATCCAAATAATAAAGCCGCATTTATTAATGCATTAAAATCGGTTGGTAAAATTGATGCGTTAATGACCTTGGCTAAACTTCAAAAAGAACAAGCTTCTTAAAAACAGAACCTCTCAATTAATCAAATTAGTCCCCTTAATTGGGGACTTTTTTGTATTAATCAAAAGAATATGCTAGATTTCTTCTTTACTTGAAAAATTAAAAACTGTTTATTCTACTTACAAAACTCAGGTTGGGGAAGATCTCGTGGAACTTAAAAAAATCATACTCCTTTCTATCTTTTTGTTTAATCAAACAATTATTGCGTCAGAAGATCTATTTTTTAATAACAACGACACAATTTTTAATAAAATTTCTCATCAACTATTAAAATCATCAGAAAGACCAACTCTTACAAGAGAAGAAATCCGATCGATAATCAATCCCGACCTTCCAAGTAAAATCGACAACGAAAAACTTACCGAAATCTTAAAACAAAAAAGAGCAAAGCATAACAATCAACGTATTGTTTTGGAACGTTTCGAAGAAAACGAGAAAAAAAGCAATCTCAATAAAAGTGCTGAAAATACTTGTTACACAAGTGCAATGTTTTGGCAAAATACAGAATTGTTTTGTAGTCAAAACACCCTTCCCGCGCATTTATTATCTAAAATAAACAAAACAACAACTGAAGTTGGTTACATTATGCTTTCAAAAATGCTTGCAGAACCAACAACCGATATTAATGAATTAAAAAAAAGACAGGATATCGTAAAAGAACTTATAGAAAATGAAGAATTATTTAATACTCTTGATTCAATACTAAAAGAGTATGCAAAGATAGAAGCCGATCTTTTAACTTTTTGGGACCAAAAGGTATTTTATAATTTATTTGGTTCTGATTTTTATTATCCTCCAGAATTTTTATCTTTCATTCCTGATTCCATTATAGATACTATTTTTCCACCAAAAATTAAAAATCATCTAAACAAATCACCTGGAGCATTGCATAGCATGGCCATTGCTGACAATCTTCAATCGTTTAAATTTTTTATACATTCACTAAAAACCATTGGAGTTATAGATTTATTAAAATACGGATCGAATACAGCAGGAATAAGTGAACATCTTCCAAGAATGAACGGACAACAATTTGAATATGGTGGTAATAAATGGACTGAACTACAAGATAACTTTAAAAAATTAACCGAAGGGTATCAGAACGTAAAAAAATCTACTGGTCCTTGGGATGCAACTTGCAATTTATTTTGGACATTTTGGGCATTCGATTCAATGGGATATGATATTTTTGAATTCACTTCAACTATTAGCTCACTAAGCAACAGAGTTAAAGGCGAAACAAGAAAACTAAAAACTTTAACAATTGCATACTCAAAATTACAAAGTGCCTCCAAAACAATTAAAAGCTTAATTAGTATCAAACAAGAAACAGATAAAGATTCATTACTTTTAAATAATTTAGATTGCCACGACACAATACAATATCTTTTTGACAAAACATCAAGTGGTTCAAATAAATTCGACAGCTTGCTTGAATTATTAACCGGAGATAATTTTTCGGCTGCTCCAAATGCAATCAGTGTAATGTTATCCAGAGGAACAATTCTTGCATCTTCTTATCTAATGAAAACAACTCAAAATAGATTAGTTGATATTATGCGAGCAATTGGACAAATTGATGCATATCTTTCTATTGCAAAGTTATATAAAGAATCAATTAATAAAGATGCTACATATTCTTTTGCTCAATACATTAATCAAGAAAATCCATACATTGACTTAAAAGATTATTGGGCTCCTTTTATTGATCAAGAAAAAGTTGTAACAAATAATATTGAATTAGGAAAAGATGGTTTTGCACGAAATGCAATTATTTCTGGTCCAAATGCCGGTGGAAAATCAACAATTCTAAAAGCAATAATTATTAACTTATTACTTGCACAAACAATTGGCATTGCACCATGCAAACAAATTATTTTTACTCCATTTAATTATCTTGATACTTACTTAAATATTGTTGATGATATTTCTGCAGGAAATTCATTATTTAAAGCAGAAGTTTTACGCGTGAAAGAATTATTAGAAACCTTACACAAAACTAGTCCTGGAAAATGTTTTGTAATCATGGACGAAATGTTTAGCGGAACAAATCCAATTGAAGGTGAAGCTGCCGGCTGTGCAGTTGGAATGGCTTTAGCCAAAATGCAAAATTGCATAACAATGATTGCAAGTCATTATCCAAAAATGACCCAACTTGAAGAAAACACAAACGGAGTATTTAAAAATTACAAAGTTACGGTAACAAAAAATGA
>DAOVNS010000053.1 GCA_030630075.1 bacterium
GTTACTTGAACCAGAAGTAAAATCCAGCCTATCCTGACCGCTGGCATAAACCAATAAACCATACCCCGTAGCATAAATTGGACTTTTAATTAAATCAGGAACCATGAACTTATCGGATTTATAAGAAGCAGGAATACCAATTCTTATAGGCATACCAAATTTATTTTTTGCCAATTCCGGCATTCCCAAAAGTAACGATCCACCACCTGTTAAAACAAGTCCTGAAGGCATAAAATGTTGTAATCTATATTTTAAAATTTCATCACAAAGTAAATCAAAAACTTCTTCTGCTCGCGGATTTAAAATTTCAAATAAAGAATATGTTTCTAATTTTTTAATTCCATTCTCGTAACCTAAATTAACTTCTAAATTATCACGATCTAAATCCAAAAATCTTTCTTCCCAAACAAAACCATGAGTTTTCTTTATTTCTTCGGCTCTTTGAATTGGAATTCCAAGACCAATCGCAAGATCATTTGTAAAATGATTTCCGGCAATCGGTATAACTTTTGAATGCATAATTCTACCATCACGATAAATTGCGAAATCAGAAGTTCCACCACCAATATCAAGAATGCCAACCCCTAATTCTTTTTCTGAAGGAGTAAGCACTGCATCGGCTGATGCAATTTGTTCTAAAACAATATCACTCACCCTAACTCCTGCCAGTTCACATGCTTTTATTATATTTTCTGCAGAAGTTACAGCACCTGTAATTATGTGAACTTGAGCTTCGAGCCTTACACCATGCATTCCAATTGAATCAAGAATATATTCTTGACCATCAATTTTAAAATACTGAGGTAAAACATGTAAAACTTCTTGACCTTGAGGTAATGCAATTGCTTTTGCTGCTTCAACAACCCTATCAACATCATCTTGACTTACATCTTTATTTTTTATCGCAACAACGCCGGTAGAATTAAGCGAACTGATATGACCACCAGAAATACCAACCGAAACTGTATCTATTTTTATTCCAGCCATTTTTTCTGCTTGCGCGATTGCTTTTTTTAATGAATCAACTGTTTTGGGAACATTTACAACAACGCCTTTTTTTAAACCATAAGATGGACATTGCCCAAAACCAACCAAATCTAGTCTTCCACTAGAATCATAAGCTGCAATTAAAACACAAATCTTAGTTGTGCCTATATCGATAACAGATACAATATCTTTAGATATGATATCTTTTAATATGCTTTTTCCCATCATACCCTCCCCATATTTTGAAGTTGTTCTAATTCTTTTTTTAACATCGGCCTTGCATAAACTCGATCGCTAAATCTTAAATCGAATAAATAGTTTCTTTTTCTTGTTGCAGTTTGATTTACAAAACTAACAAGATCGTCAACTTGAGAGTTTTCATTGTTCTTCAAACAATAATTTTGAGTAACAAGATAAAATGGTTTAATTGCGACCGAAGTCAAAGAAACATTTGGAGTAATTTTTTTTAAAATCACAGAAGAGAAATTAAAATAATAAGGCTCATAGTTTTGCCAAATATTTTCCGAAATATTTTGAACGAAAGAACAAACACTAGAAAAAGAATCACTATTAAAAATATCATCACCTAAAATCTCGATTCGGCAGTTAAAATTTCTTAATAACTTCGAATCGATATCTTGGAAATAATCAAAACCAAATAAACGATTGTTATTTACTAAAACAACTTTTTGATTAAGTTTACAAATTGGTTTTGTACCAATGATTTTTAATTTTACAACTTGCGGATAAGAAAAATCCCAAACGACATCACGAACAAAATCAAATTCGTTTTTTATACTTTCACAAATTTTTTCAGGTTCTAATTTAGTATCTTTTTTTAGATCTAACAAATTTAAATCGAGATTTGTCAAATTTAAATCATTGAATATAAAATCATTAAGTTTGTTTTTTAGCTCAGTAGAATAAATATGATCGTAATCAAGTTCAATTTTTTCAGGAATAAAAACATTAAGTCTTACTTTGTTTAAAAAACTTAAACTAAAATAAGCTACTGAAGATACAAATATAAGACCGGTAAATATTAAACCAAGCCTTACGATTAACTTTGAAGCAAAACCTCTCTTTTTTTCCACACTACTACTCCAAGATTTGATAACCAAAAATCAAGGACGTTTTAAATTTGCACCCCAATGATAAAACAATTTTGTTTTATTCTGCAATACATAGCTTATTTTTAAATTGTGGATTTAGAATCAGAGGTAAATATTTATTCGGTTTTTGATAAATTTTGAGAAACTACAAATAAAAGAATTCCAGCAGCAACAGAAGCATTATAAGAAATATCAGAAGATTTTTGAGGCAATGTTATAGGAATTCCATCCTTTTGAACTTGCTTAGAAATACCAACCGCTTCGTTACGAAGAACCAGACAAACACGTTTTTTATAAGTAACTTTTGTTGCATCTTCACCATCAAGCACTGCCATGTAAAGATTATATCCAGCTTTTTTTAATTCTAACACAGCACTTTGTATAGAAGCCGCTAAATAAACTTCTAAATGTTCCACTAAACCAGCAGAAGATTTATGCGCGGAAGCACTTAAAGGAGCACCGGCCTTTTTGCATAAAACAACACCTGTAACTCCAGTACAATAAGTTGAACGCAAAATTGCACCAAGATTTCCAACATCTTGAACAGAATCAAGTAATAAGATAAAAGGAGTTTTTTCTGGATCAAACATTTTTTTTCGATAAACAAACGGTGCAACAAGTGCAATAATTCCCATATGATCTGTTGTTCCAGCCATACGGTCTAAAATGTCTTTAGAAACATACTGAGTGTTTGGAATAGATTTAGGCAAATATTTTTCAACGCGAAACCAAGACCTAGGCAATGGTTTGGTTGTATAAATAGAATACAGTTTTCTTTTTTTCGCTTTTAAAAGCTCAATAATTGAATGAGCTCCAAAAATCATATCATGTTGGGTATGTTTTGCTGTTTTTTTATTTTTTGCCATTTTTCTACTTTTAAAATTTATGATTCACACTCTTTTCTTAATATCTTATACTTAAGACCAATTTATCAGAAAAAACCTTTTAAACAAATTAACTTCAAAATAATAGGATCAAAGAATGTATATATTGGAAGGAAATATAGGAGTTGGAAAATCAACTTTTTTAAAATTAATCAAAGAAAATCTTCCAGAAGTTAGTATTTTAACAGAGCCAAAAGACAACTGGACTAATCAGATATATGGCCAATCGCTTTTAGAAAACTTTTACAAAGATCCAAAAAGATGGGCCTATACGCTAGAAACGTTAGCAATGATTTGCAGATCAAGAGACCATGTAAAAGAACAAACAACAAGTAATAACGTTATCATGGAACGCTCAATTTATTCTGGTCATTATTGTTTTGCTATGAACGGCCATCAAAGTGGTTTTTTCTCTGCAATTGAATGGGGCATTTACCAAAAATGGGTCCAATTCCTTCTTGAACAAAAATGCAATCCGCCAAAAGGTTTTATTTATCTAAAAGCTAATACACAAGTTTGTCTTTCTCGAGTAAAAAAAAGAAATAGAATAAGTGAAAAAGAAATCACTTTATCCTATATAAAACAAATCGATGATTGGCACGAAAAATTTTTAATCAAAAAAGAAAATGTCGCAAACAGCATCAAAGACGTTCCCGTTTTAATCTTAGACTGCAATCAAGACTTTATCGAAAATCCAGATAATCTTGTAAAACATTTATATAAGTTGAATAACTTTATAGAAAAAACTAGCAACTAAACTTTTGCGATCTAAAACACCCGAAAAATAAAAAGAGGCAGATTTAATTCCGCCTCTTTTTATTTTTTTATAATTTATTTTGCACTGTAAAAACAACCTAATCTTACACGATATCCTGTTTCTTGTTGTCTATTTGGTTCATCAGACTCTATAACCGGTTTTGCTACATCTTCTGCGTTTGTATCAGATTGATCTGTTCCTTCAACAACAACTTCTTCTGTAACACCTTGATCTGTAACAGTAACTATGTCTGTAACACTTACATCCGCTGAATCTGGATTATTGGAAGCAACGGCTGCATCAACCGGTTCTGGTTTTTTTATTTCAACTTTTTCAGCAAGTTCAGGACCAAATGGTTCTATATAAAAAACATCATTATGCATCATCTTCAAAGGTTTTTGTCTATCCCATTTTGAAACAATTTCCTCGGAATCATTAGAAATCTTTTGACCTTTAACAAATACTTTCGTTATATAAACTTCATCTGTATCTTTAGTTCCTGGAAGAGAAACACCCCCAATTTGATTTGGTGGATCAAGATTTTTTTGTCCTCGAGGCCCAAGCTTTTCTTCTTTTTTATAAAATAAAAACTCATCACCTTCGGCAGCATATTTTTCATCAGCTTTTAAAACTTTGTCACCTCTTACTACTTTGTAATAAATATCAGCGCCACTAAAAATAACTTTTGTGCTTTCCTCACCTTTTATCTCTGGTGTAACATTACAAAACCTGACATTAAAATTTCCAGCATCTAAGCTGAACATAGTTACAACCAAAAGACCCACAAATAACATCTTTTTCATACTATTCCCCTTCTCCCTTTTAATTTACAATATTTTCAATACGAAAAACTTTCATACCAACCTAAAACCACCCATTCAAAAAGATTATAACCAATCAGATTGACAAATTGCAACAATATTAAGACATTTAGACTGAATTGAGTTTTTGCGATAAAACATCAATTATTTTCACAAAAAGTTAATTTTTTGAATTTATTTTTTGACTTGTTTTCCTTTTTTATTTAATATCTAGGTACGATTTGGAACTTTTAGATAAAAAGTTCACTTTTTGAAAATTTTATGGGCGAATAGCTCAGCTGGTTAGAGCACCTGCCTTACAAGCAGGGGGTCACAGGTTCGAATCCTGTTTCGCCCACCAGCCTACGCATAAAGCTACGGCTGGCAGGCCATCATCTTTGGATTCATAAAGAATTACGGATGGCAGCATATAAAATTTGTTGAAATAATCGTTTCCTTTGATATCATTATTGATGTGTATTCCTCGGTAGCTCAGTTGGTAGAGCAAACGACTGTTAATCGTTGGGTCGCAGGTTCGAGTCCTGCCCGGGGAGCCATACTAAGTTCTTCTTCCGCTACTTCCTGCGTGTCCGCCATAGCCTTGGCGTCGGCAGAAGCTTGTCGAAGAACGGATGGCAAGCCATAAAAAATTACTGGGGGCTGTAGCTCAGTTTGGTTAGAGCGTTCGCCTGTCACGCGAAAGGCCGCGAGTTCGAGTCTCGTCAGCCCCGCCAGTTGATATCATCACTGGCATTTAGGAATAAATCAAATGGCTTTTGCATCTCCCACACGATGTTTCCACCTTCCAGCATTAGGTTCGATAGTAGCAGTTTGATTAACTGCCTCTTTTCCTCAACTTCAGAACTCTCAAATAATTCATAAGCACGGTTTACGATCTCTAGCACATACTTTGAAGTAATATAATAATTGTCTTCTGCCTCTTGTAACTGTTCAAGTCGAACTGCAATCTCAGTTACTTGGTCACGTAATGATTGGTAAAACTTGTCATACTCTTTCTCAGTAATTCTCCCCCTCAATTTATCTAGGTATAAATTATCAATCATGTTAGTTAAATTTTTTTGTTCTTTTGTAAGCTTATCGAATTCTTTATTATGAAATTCAATTTTATGTTTATGCAGTTCATTAAGTGTTTCTGTTATCTGATCTACAATATCTTTAGGTATTTGTAGATTTTTAAATACTACACTAAGTTGCCGAGTAATTTCTTCTTCAGTTAACCACTTAGCTCCATGTTTACCCTTGTACTGAGTGCAATGATAATAAACAATACCTTTATGTTTTTCTGGTGTTATTGCTAAACCACAATGAGCACAACGTATTAAACCTCTATAACAATATGGTCTGCCCGCATATTTGTATGGCTTTTTTTTATAAACATCTTTAACCGCTTGCACTTTATCAAAAAGTGACTGCGTTATTATTGGTGGATATCGATGAGGATATTCTTTACCTTTAATAATCATAACTCCATGATAAAAAGGATTATTAAGAAATTTACCCATAGAACCTATAGGCCACTTAAGTTGATGCTCATCTTTAAGCTTTTTGCAAAGTAAACCCATTGAAAATGCACCAGTTGCGTACAGCTCAAATAATTTTTTAGCAATTACGCTTGCATATTCATCAACAATAATATCAGTCTTGCCATCTTCTTTTCTTATGTTTTTATAACCGAATGGAGCTTTTGAAAGCCATTCACCTTTACGTATTTTTTGTTCCATAGCTCTTCTTACATTGTCACTAATTGCATCCGAATAATATTTAGCTAAACCTAAACTAATACTGAATTGAAATTTCTCTACTGCAGATATACGACTATTGATAATCTGTCCGTCAGATATAAAGTGCAATTCTATCTGATCACACAATGCTCTTTCATATAATATAGAAATGCGTTTATCAAATACATTACGAGAAAGTCGATCAACTTTATCGCAACAAACCATAATCTTTTCTTGCTGATTTAAAATAAAA
>DAOVNS010000024.1 GCA_030630075.1 bacterium
AACACTTCCACATTGAGTTCTGAAAAGCCGAAATTTAATATTTCTCCTATTCTTAATACAGAGCTTATCGAAGATGAATTCGAACTTAACGATGAACAAAAATCAGAATTAACTAGCTTTTATCAAGATGTTTTAGACAAATTCCAAATAGGAAAAACCGTAAAAGGTAAAATTACATCTAAAGAAAATAACGGCATGATAGTCAGCATTGGATATAAATCTGATGGACTTATTCCTAATTATGAATTTTCAGACATAGAACTTAAAAAGTTCAATTCTGGCGATGAAATAGAAGTTATTCTAGATAGAATCGAAGATGAATACGGAAACGTTGTTCTTTCTTATCAAAAAGCAAAATCCATTAAAGCTTGGGAAAAAATTGCAAAACTTGCTGAAAGCGATGAACCAGTCCGTGGTGTTGTTATTCACAAAGTTAAGGGTGGATTAAGTGTTGATATTGGAATTCCTGCTTTCTTACCAGGTTCACAAGTAGATACACAAAGAGTAACTAACTTTGACCAATTTGTTGGCGAAGAAGTTATTTGCAAAATATTAAAAGTTAATAAAAAACGTGGCAATGTTATTATCTCAAGAAGAAAATACCTCGAAGAACAAAGACTTGAAGATAAAAAACAAGCACTTGAAACAATCAGCGAAGGTCAAATTCTTGAAGGTATCGTTAAAAACATTACCAGCTACGGTGTGTTTGTAGATATCGGCGGAATTGATGGTCTATTACATATTACAGATATGTCATGGGGCAGAATCGCTCATCCAAGTGAAATGGTAAAAATTGGTGACAATATTACCGTAAAAGTAATTTCATTTGATAAGGGACACGAAAAAATATCCCTTGGAATGAAACAATTAACAGAAAACCCATGGGTTGATATTGATAAAAAATATCCTATCGCAAGCAGCGTTGAAGGAAAAGTATCAAGTATTACCGATTACGGTTTATTTGTAGAAATTGAAAAAGGAATCGAAGGCCTTGTTCATATTTCCGAAATTTCCTGGACAGAAAGAATTAACAATCTTTCTAAATACTATAACGTAGGCGACAAAGTTAAAGTTAAAGTTGTTGCTTTAGATAAAGACAACAGAAGAATGTCTTTAAGTATCAAACAACTTGCAGAAGATCCTTGGAAAATGGTTTCTGACAAATTTAAAGTCGGCGATACAATCAAAGGCAAAATTACAAACATTACTGATTTTGGAATATTTGTTCAATTATTAGAAGGTGTTGACGGACTCGTTCACATTTCTGATATCTCTTGGACAAATCACATTTCACATCCTAGTGAAAAATACAAAAAAGGTGATACTGTCGAAGCTTCAATCCTTGGAATTGATGCAGATAACAAAAAAGTTTCTCTTGGAATCAAACAATTAGACAAAGATCCATGGGAAAATATTGAAACAGAATATCCAGTAGGAAGTACTATTGAAGGTACAGTTTCAAAAACTACTAACTTTGGAGCTTTTGTTAAACTTCCATCAGGAATAGAAGGTCTTGTACATATTTCTGAACTTTCAGATAATGATGTAGAAAAAGTAGAAGACATTTTAAAAGTTGGACAAAGCGAAAAGTTCAAAGTTATTAAAGTTAACGAAGATGAACGCAAACTTGGTCTTAGTCTTAGAACCGAACCAAGAGAAAAACCTCAAGAACAAGCTTTTGTTCCAAGAGAAGAAAAGAAAGCTCCAGCAAGAAGAGCTGCTTCTCCTAAAGCACCAAGAAGAAGTGAACCCCGACACAAAGAATCACGACACCAACAACCACAACAATCTAGTGGCGGCATGAAGGGAACTTTACAACAAGCTCTTGAAGCTCATCTTAAAAAAAACAACAAGTAATTAATTAATAAAAAAAGAAGTGGCTGAAAACGGCCACTTCTTTTTTTATTAAGATCCCAAAATTAAAATCAACCTTTTTCAAAATAAAATATTTTTTAAAAATTAAGGAAATTCAATGTTAGAAAGAACATTAGGAATTATTAAGCCCGATGCAGTTAAAGCAAAAAATTCTGGCAAAATTATTGATAGAATTGAACAAGAAGGCTTTAACATCGTTGCAATTAAAAAATTAAATCTAACAAAAGATCAAGCAGAAACCTTTTATGCTGTTCACAAAGGAAAACCTTTTTTGGGTGAACTAGTAGAATTTATGATCTCCGGCCCAGTTGTAGTTGTCGCTCTAGAAAAAGACAATGCAATCAAGGCATGGAGAGATTTAATGGGCGCAACAGATCCTGCACTAGCCGAAGAAAACACATTGAGAAAATTATACGGAACGGATAAAGGTATTAACGCAACTCACGGTTCAGATGCTCCAGAGACATCAAAAACTGAAATTGAATTTTTCTTTCCAAATTTATAATTTAGAAAAATTTATAAATTCAAAAAAAGAAGCTGGCACAAAACCAGCTTCTTTTTTTTGTTACAATATTTTTTTAAATTAATTATACAGCGGCTGCAGCTGCAGACACTTCTTCTTGTTCCATTGCAGCAGGAACAGAAACATCTTTTTGTTTCTTTTCCTTTTTCTCTTTTACTTCTTTTACTTTTTTTATCTTTTTTTGGTTAAGTTCTTTTTCTGAAAGCTCCCCTTTTGGCTGAACATCTTGAATAGTTTTTCTACCGGATGGTTGTTCAGTTGGTTCTTCAAAAACATTTACATAATCAGCCAAAGCTTTTGCTGCTTTAGTTTGAGCTAATCCAATATAAGTATCTTCTGTTAAACCAAAATCTTTTGCCCACTTGCCCATTTTTTCTATTCCAGAGAATATTTCAATAATATCAATTAATGCTATATTCTTTTCTGAATCATCTAATTGTTTATTTAATTGTCTTAATACTTCACCTGCTTTATTTGCAAGTTCAACAATCGCCATAATATTGTTTTGTGCAGGAACTGATTTAAATTCAATAATTTCATTGGTTAATTTTTTGAATTCTGCAATTAATTCTTCTGTAGTTTTTACAGGAACTTCTTCTGCGACTAGTTCTTCTCTTTCAACTTCAATTTGAGGAACAGGTTTCGCAGGAGGAGCTTCGATTTGAGCTGGTCGAGAAACAGGAGGTTGCATTTCTTCTGGCATAGGTTGTAGTGGAGCAGCCGGAGGTCCAGCAATTGCTCTTGCGGTTTCCGCTACTTGGGTTGCGAATCGTGCTGCTTCGGCGACCGGTTCCACTCTTTGAACTGCAGCAGGTTGTACTGGTTGATACATTTCCTGTGGATACTGTTCAGGATAAGTTCCCGGAGGATAAGTTCCTGGTTGCATACCAGGTTGTTGAGTTGGCTTTTTGAACATTGCAGCAACTTGAGCACCTGTTCCCACAAGTTGTGCTGCTGTTCCAACAACTGTACCAGTTAATTGCTGAGCAGCCGCAGCTTGTCTTGCTAATCTTTCCATTCGACTTTCTTGCGGAACTTGTGGAGGTTGGGCCGCGGCAGGCGCCACAACAGCCGCATCAGTTTCTTCTTCTCTTACAACCAAAGCTCTTTCTTCTGTTGGTGCAGCAGGTCTTTGTTGACCAATTTGTACACCTATTTCTGGCCTTGGAGTTTTTGGTTTTCTTTGCCACCATTTAGTAGGTGCTGCTGCTGGGGCTGGAACAACTTCTGGTGCAGGTACTGGAGCAGGCGCTGCTACCGGCGGAGGTGGTGGAGGTGGCGCTACCGCAGTTGAAGTTGGCGCCATGGGAGCAGGCAAAGGAGCTGCCGCAGGAAGTCTTTGCGCACCTATTGTAGGTTGAGTTGGCTGAATAGGTTTTCTGGTAACTGTAGCTTTAGCTCTTTGCCACATCGATGGTTTCGCGGGAGTTGTGGCAGGAGGAACAGCCGTTGGAGCTGGTCGTCCTGTTGGTGTAGTCGTTGGTTGAACAGGTTTTCTTGCAACTGTAGCCTTAAATCTTTGCCATCTGCTGGGTTGTGTTGTTGCCGGTACAGTTGCAGTAGGCGCTGTTGTGGTTTTCTTTTTACCAAAAATCGCAAAAACCGAACTTACAAAAAAACATTGTGAAACACAAATAACCGAAACCGCTAAAAATAGATTTATTTTCCTCATTTCCCTTCTCCCCCTAAGTTTTTATGAGAAATATTTTAAATATTATCTTTTAATCAATATCATTTTAGCGAATTATGTTCCTAATTATCAATGATATTAGAATTTTAATTGATCTCAGGAACACTTTTTGATTTTACCCATGAGTCTAATTCAATGAGATATTTAAGAAGATCTTCAAGTTGAGAAAGTCGAATTGAATTTGGTCCATCGCAAAGCGCCTTTTCTGGATTATCATGCACTTCCATAAAAATACCCGCTATACCTTGTGCAACCGCAGCCTTTGCCAGGGCTGGTATAAATTCTCTATCACCACCAGACGAACATCCTTGGCCACTGGGACGCTGAACAGAATGCGTAGCGTCAAACACCATCGGCTTGCTAATTTTCTTCATAATAGGAAAATTTCGATAATCTACGATCAAATTATTATAACCGAATGCATACCCTCGTTCGCAAACCCAAATATTTTCATTTCCAGACGATGCAATTTTTTTTACAACACTCTCCATTGCTTCTGGATTTAAAAATTGTCCTTTTTTCACATGAACAATTTTTCCGGTTTTGCCTGCGGCAACTAATAAATCGGTTTGACGACATAAAAAAGCAGGGATTTGCAAAACATCTACAACTTGCGCTACAGATTCAACTTGGGATATTTCGTGAATATCGGTGACAACAGGAACTTCTAATTGATTTCTTACTTTTTCTAGAATTCTTAAGCCTTGATCAAAACCAACGCCTCTAAAGTTTTGCAAAGCGGTTCGGTTTGCTTTATCAAACGAACTCTTAAAAATAAAGTTGAACTTTAACTTTTCGGATAAAGTCTTTAAAGCTTCAGCCATTTTAATACAGTGATCTTCACTTTCAATAGCACAAGGTCCCAAAATAAAAAATAACGGATTTGTATTTCCATTTATTTTTTTTAAACGTTCGACTTTGTTCTCAACTTCAGAATTCATTAAAAGCTCCAGCTCTGATTATTTTTCTTCTTTTTTGTCTTTTTTTTCTAATTTTAGATTCAACTTCTTGCAAGCCTCATCCAAGATTCCATTAATAAATTTATAGGAATCCTTTTCTGCAAAACATTTTGCCAATTCAATTGCTTCATTAATCACAACTGATGGGATAGCATCAGGCTGCTGTATCTCCCAAAGAGACATTCGTAATATCAAAAGAGTACAACAGCTAAGTCTCTCTAACTTCCAATTTTGCAACAATGGCTCAATTTGCTTATCAAGCTCTTTTCTTTGACCAATTACAGAATTAGCAATTGTGATAGCTAATGAATCATCTGGAATATCTACACTAAAACCAGATCTAAAGCTTTCAATCATTTCGCTTACAGAAATCGCATAACCATAACTATCCGCAATATACAAAAAATGGAAAGCCAATGCACGAATATCTCGTCTTGACGTAACTTTTATAGCATATTTTTTAATTTTTTTATCAAGATTTTCTTCATCTTGATTGTGATTAACATCATTTGTGTTTGCCATGACAAAAAAAGACCCTAAAAATTTCATAGAACAAATATTAATAACTTAGACAACTTGTTATTTGGATAACTCGTTATTTAGACGCGTTCGATATATTTATTTTCGCGAGTATCAACTTTTACCTTATCACCTTCATTGATAAATAAAGGAACCGAAACAACTACACCGGTTTCTAGTGTTGCAGGCTTGTTTCCACCTTGAGCAGTATCACCTTTTACTCCAGGAATTGTCTCTTTTACTTCAAGTACCATAAATAAAGGTGGTTCTACCGCAATTGGACGGCCTTTAAAAAAAAGAACATCGTAAATTTCTGATTCTTTTAAGTATTTTTTTACAGATTCAACATGTTCAGAATCAAAATCTGTTTGTTCATAACTTTCTTGATCCATAAAGTAATATAAATCATCCGAATAAAGATATTGCATCTTTTTTTTCTCTAAATCTGGTTCTGGAAATTTTTCACCTGAACGGAAAGTTTCTTCCAAGGTCCTGTTGGTAATTAAATTTTTTAATTTAGTTCTAACAAAAGCACCGCCCTTTCCAGGCTTTACATGTTGAAACTCTACAACTAACCAAGGCTCATTATTCCACAAAATTTTCGTTGAACCACGCTTAAAATCGGATGTTGATATCACGGGTATTCCTTCCAGGGACTTTTGAATCAAAAAAACTTAAAAAAATACGCTTACTAAACCAAATATGAACTTAGAATACAAAAAAAAAGCTCTTTTTACAAAGAGCCCTTTTTTATAAAACAATTATAAAATAATTAATTAATTATTATCGTTGAATTTCGTTTTAAGATTACTAATTTCATCTTCTAACATATCAATTCTTTTTTGAAATTCTCTTAACTTTTTATCAATTCTTTCTGCAAATCTTTCCATATCTCTTGAAATATTATCTCTTAAATTCATAAAATCCGTAACTGTTATGCCTGAAGATGGATGTGCTGGTTGTGTTCTAGGAGCAGTCATTGCACCAGACACCAATCCGCCGAACATGCCTCCTGCCATTCCTCCAGCAAACGCATCCCCTCCTCCTCTTGCAGATAATGAAACAGTTGATATCAAAAACATAAAAATACATAAACTTTTAGTAAAAAAATTATTCATCCCTTCCCCCAAGCATTAATTTTTAATTTCTTAAGTCTTATTCTTTTCCTTTTTTCTTTCTAAGAACCATCACACCAAGACCAACAATTGCCAAAAACATTAGGATAAATGCAATTATTACAACAATTGTTATAAATCCGGCTTTTTGTTCTCCAAACATTTCTCTTCTAAGCTGTTGTTCATGTCTTAATTGTTGAACATCTCTTTTGGCATCTCTACCGCTAGAATCTTTTGTCATCGCACCAGAAATTACGCCTCCGAGCATTCCTCCGGCCATACCGCCAGCAAAAGAATCACCACTTCCAGCAACAAGCATTGCGGATGGATTCAAGAATAATAACGACAAAACAATACTTAATATGATTTTTTTCATCCCCTGTCCCCCTAAAAAATTAAACAAAAATCTATAAATTGTTTAAAATCAATCTTTCTGGTATTAAGAATGCCAAATTTTATGGTTATAAATCAATGATTTACATTAATTGGCGAATTAACTTTATTTCAAATAAACAGGGAGAAACTATGAAAAGTTACATTTTTGAATTAATAGAACAAGAAAAGGCTCGAGAAGAAAATACAATAGATCTTATTGCATCCGAAAATTATGCGTCCGAAAGTATCTTAAAGGCAACAGGTTCAGTACTTACAAATAAATATGCCGAAGGCTATCCAGGAAAAAGATATTATGGTGGATGCGAAATTGTAGATAAAGTTGAGCAATATGCAATAGAAGAAGGTAAAAAGGCATTTTGCGCAGATCACATAAATGTGCAACCTCATTCTGGTTCTTCTGCAAATATGGCTGTGTATCTTAGTAGTTTAAATACTGGAGATACTATTTTAGGAATGTCGCTTAGTTCGGGCGGACACCTAACACACGGGCACAAAGTAAATTTTTCAGGAAAAACCTATAATTTTGTTCCATATAACTTAAGTCCAGAAACAGAACAACTCGATTATGACGAAATAAGAATTTTAGCAGAACAACATAAACCCAAAATGATCGTTGCCGGAGCTTCTGCATATTCAAGAATTATTGATTTTGCAAAAATTGCACAAATTGCTAAAGATAACAATTGTTTATTATTTTCTGACATGGCGCACATTGCAGGACTCGTTGCAGCCGATTTGCATCCAAGTCCAATTCCTGTTTCAGATTTTGTAAGCAGCACAACACACAAAACTTTGCGTGGACCACGTGGTGGTTTTATTTGTTGCAAAGCTGAATATAGCCAAAAATTAGACCGCGCGGTTATGCCGGGATCTCAAGGCGGACCTTTAATGCATTCAATTGCAGCAAAAGCAATTGCTTTTAATCAAGCACAAACAAAAGAATTTAAAGAATACATGCAACAAGTTTTAAAAAATGCATCCGTAATGGCAAAAACATTTCAAGATTTAGATTACAGAATTGTTTCTGGCGGAACAGATAATCATCTTTTTTTAATTGATTTAAGAAATAAAAATATATCAGGTCAAGAAGCTGAAGATGCATTAGAAAAATGCAATATTGTTTTAAATCGTAATTCAATTCCATTTGATCCCGCACCTCCAACAAAACCAAGCGGAATTCGTTTAGGAACTCCTGCAGTTACAACAAGAGGATTTAAAGAAAAAGATGTTATTCAAGTTGCTTCTTGGATTGATGAGATAATTAAGAACAGAAGTAATGAAAGTTTTTTACAAAAAATGAAAATTGAAATAGAAGGATTTTGTAAAAATTTTCCTGTTTATAAAAAATAATTTTTAATAAAACTAAAAGCGGGCGATTTAAAAATCGCCCGCTTTTTTTAACTATAATCTAAAAAATTTATTCTTCTATTTGCATAGCACCTTCTTTTATGACAGCAAACTTTTTTGCTAAGTATTCTGAAATATCAACATTGCCCGATAATTCACCGCAAATCTCAGCATACTTATGTGGAAATATATCAGATCCAATAAAATTAATATTTTTTAGATCAACAGGAGCTCCTGCCCTTACCAATGCTTGCACAACTTCCAAGCAACCATTTTGAATTGCAATCTTCAATAAAAACGGATCCCTTAAAATATTTTTATTCTCTATTGCTTCTAAAACCATATTAAGAATTTTCCAGTCACCGTCTCTTCCACCATAAATCAAGACTCTTTGCAAGAGATTTAAATTACCAAGCTCAAAAGAAAAATCAACATCTTTTTTTTCTAATAATTTTTGGGTTGTATAAACATCATTTTTAGTAACGGCAGAATGTAAAACGAGCAAACGGCTTAAACGTTCTTCATCAGAACTCATAGCAAATACAGAAAAAGATGTAAACATAACAAGCACCAAAAATAATTCTTTTCGAAATCTAAACATAAAAACACCTACAATAGTTAGTAATAAACAAAAAACCAATTAGAGAAAGAAGAAAGCTACATTAAAAAAACAAACTCTGCAAATATTAAATTTTAATTTATCCAATTTATCAAAAGAACTTTATTTTAGTATCATTTCTAATGAACAATTAATTTTTTAAATGAGATAAAATAATGAACAGTTTAAATCGAATATTAAGTTACACAAAAAAATATTGGTTTTATTTATTAATATCAGTTGTAACTGCATCTTTTTATGGTATTTTTTCTGCAGCGCCAACCTACGTAATCAAATACACGGTTGATGATGTTTTTATAAATAAATCTGCCCATCTTTTAATTCCTTTTATAATTGGCTTTGTGCTTCTTTTTGCACTAAAAGGAATTTTTATGTACCTTTCCGCGTATTACATGAACTGGGTAGGAAACAAAGTTATAAATGACATTCGTTATGACCTTTTTGAAAAAATAATTTATTATCCAATTTCTTTTTTTCAAAAAAAAACAACCGGCCAACTAATGTCACATTTTTTAAATGACATTCAAATGATTCAAAATGCTTCATCTTCTGCAATCAAAAATGGTGTACGCAGTTTTTTTGAAGCAATTTTTTTGCTCGGCGTTGCATTTACACAAAATTGGAAACTTGCATGTTTAATGTTATTAGTTGGACCAGCCATAGGAATAACAATTCAGAGAGTTGGAAGAGCAATTAAAAAAGCTTCAACAAAAATTCAAAAAAGTATGGGAAACATAAGTTCAATGCTTCAAGAAGTTTTTATTGGCGTTAGAGAAGTAAAAGCTTTTAATGGTGAAGAAATCGAAAAAGAACGATTTGATAAAAATCTACATGAATGTTTTTCGTCAATTATGAAAAATGTACACGTAGATTCTCTAGCTCCTGCATTTATCGAAACAATCGCAATGTTTGGAAGCAGTTTTGTTTTTTATATTGCAGCAATGCAGATAATGAACGGCTCTATTACAGCGGGACAACTTACATCATTTTTTGCATCAATTCTTTTATCGTATCAACCACTAAAAAGATTAATTAATGTTTATTCAGAAGTGCAATATGGTCTTGCTGCCGGAGATAGAGTTTTTGATTTAATGGATAAAACTTATAAAACACAACAACAAAATTTATCTCAAATGAATTTGGCTCAAACAAGTTTGGCTCAAACAAGTTTGGCTCAAATAAAAAATGAAATCGAAAAAGAAAAAATCCAAGAAATTAATTTTCAAGATGTTTCGTTTGAATATAACTCTGATGCAAAAGTTTTTAACAACAGCAATCTTAAAATAAATAAAAATGATCGAATCGGAATTATTGGACCATCCGGATCGGGCAAAAGCACTTTGTGCGATTTATTATTAGGTTTTATAGCGCCAACAAAAGGTGAAATTTTTATAAATAATTATGATATTTCGAATCTACCGGTAGCAATACTAAGAAACAAAATTGGTTACGTTGGACAGAAAACATTTTTATTTAATGACACAGTTTTTGCAAACGTAACTTATTCACAAAACAATAAATCACTTGATGATGTTATTAGAGCTTGCAAGGCTGCGCATGCTGATGAGTTTATTCAAAATTTGCCTCAAAAATATGATACTATTGTTGGCGAAAATGGTAATAAACTTTCTGGCGGACAAAAACAAAGATTAACTATCGCAAGAGCACTGCTTAAAAATCCCGAAATCTTAATTTTTGACGAAGCAACATCAGCGCTAGATCATGAATCAGAAAATATGATTCGACTTGCAATAGAAGAAATCGGACAGAAAAAAACTATAATTATTATTTCGCACCGACTTTCTTTTATCGAAAAAATGGATCGTGTTTTTACAATAAAAAATCACCAAATTGAAGAAATATCTAAAGATATTTTAATGAAACAAGTAGAAAAAAATGCTTTTACAAGTCTAAGTTAAATTAAAAAAGGGAGAAAATAATGATCTTAGAAACAAAAAATCTATTAAAAAAAATACTTCCAAAATCCTTGCGAAACAATATCAGAACAATAGAATGGCAATTAAAAGGAAAACCCATTCCCGTCCCACCTTTTGTTAAACAATCAATAATTAAACAAATCCAACAAAAATATGATCTGCAAACATTTGTTGAAACAGGAACCTATCTCGGCGAAATGGTTGATGCTCAAAAAAATAATTTTGAAAAAATAATTTCAATAGAACTTGATTTAAAATTATATGAAAGCGCAAAAAATAAATTTAAAGATTTTAATCACATAGAAATACTTCAAGGCGATAGTGGTGAAATTTTAAAATCTTTATTACCAAAAATAAAAGAACCCTGCCTTTTTTGGCTAGATGCACATTATTCGGCCGGATTTACCGCAAAAGGCAAAAAAGAGACTCCGATAATTGAAGAATTAGATTCAATATTAAAAACAGAATTTAATCATGTTTTGTTAATTGACGATGCTAGATGTTTTTCGCACGAAAATGGTTATCCCACAATCTCTGAAATTACTGAATGCGTAAATAACAAACGACCAAATAGTTATTCCATTAAAATTGAAAACGATATTATAAGAATTGAACCACGCATCTAAAAAGTTAAATCATTATTTGAAAATCAGTATATAGCTCTTGTCGTTTTTCTCCAATTCTCCAAAATCTTGGTGCTATTACAATTTTTTTTGGATTCTGATTTAGCCACGATGCCCACCAACTAAACGTACTGTTTGCCATAATATTGTGCTCACACAAGCTCATTAAATATAAATCAACATAAGATTTGTTAACATTATTATCTATAAACGTATGTTTATGCTTAAATTTTATATTATTTTTCACCCATTCAATGTCATCTGAAAAAACAAAATAACGAGGATCTTTAGTTTTAGATTCAATAATTTCTAATGCCTTGCTGTAATATTCTTTTGTACAAACGTTGTAATCCTTGTTCGCCGGAATCGAAACATAATCTCCCCGTCTAAAATGCACACTTACTGAATTTGTATTTTTAATTGTTTTAATTAAAGACTTATTTGCATCCGATAAACTCTCTTTAATTTGAAAATCTTTTTTTAAAACATCTGCAATTGATTTAAAAAATCTATCCGATTGCCAATAACCATCCACATAATAATTCTTATCAACATCCAAAATTGGCGAATCAAAGTTATCACCACTCTCTTTTATTAAGTAATTATTAAAAAATTTAGGAAAATGGTGAGCACCTTTAATAAAAATCTTATCTTTAAAATTAATTAAACCGCTATGATTAACATTAAAACATTGTAATTCAAATTTTCTAAAATCTTGTTGCTGATAGAAAGAAAGATCAAATTTAAGCTTTTTATTTAATTTTAAAGAAAGATATCTTCCGTAAGCATATTGAAATAATTGATTACCCAATCCACCTTTTATTTTAACAATTATCATTACAAACCAACCCTGTTTGAAACTTTTTTCACTAATGATTTATACTTCCAATAAAAAGATTCTCTAATTTTTTTGCAAAAAGATTTCGTTTTTAAAACTTCTGGCGATAATTTTATAATAGATTCGTGAATGTTTTTAAATTTATCTCCTGTTTTTGTTAAATCAACATAATGACTATGCTTACCCCCACCTCTATTTTCTTTTTTTTGATCATAAAAAACTCCTTCCCATTTTTTTAAATAATTATTTAAATCTTTTTTATAGGTAATATAATTAGACTTTCTAACGTTTATATTTGCATGCGGATAATGTTCAATAAAAGAATTAGAGCTTTCGATAACTTCGTACCTTTTTTGCCACATCTTTAAACATAAATCTCCATCCCCATTATAAAAAAAGAAGTTTTCTTCATCAATATAATCAACATCATTTAAGGCTTGATTCAGATACATCCCATGATTAACATACAATTTATCATCCAAGGTATAATTTATATGATAAACATCTTCTTGCGACCAGTTGCGCCAATAAAAAACAATTGCGCCAATTTTTTTGTCTTTTTTTAATTCTTCTTCAAACAAATTATAACCATTTTTGATTGCACCAGGAACAACCAAACAATCATCACTTAACATACAAACATATTTTCCTTGGGCACATTTGAATCCAAGATTCATAAAATATCCCCAGGATTTGCGTTCGATTTTTTTATTAAGCCATTCTCCACGATTGTGTTGAACAATTGTTATTATGTCTTTTTGATCAAGCAGCCATTGCAATGTTCCATCATCAGAACCACCATCAACAACGATTATTTCGTGATCAAAATCGGTTAATTCTTCTCGGATACTTTGAATTGTTAAATTTAAAAAATTTAACCGATTATAAGAACCTAAGACAACTGATATTTTATTTTTATTAAACTTCACAAATCTCCTTTTTTCCATTTAACTTATCATCAAATTTTACTTTCTAGTTCATTTTTTTAGAATATAAAGTAAAAACAAAAACGGAGAAAGTATGAATAAAAAAATCTTGTTATCTATAATTTTATTTTTATTAATTTTTGTAATTCTAGGTCTCCCTTATACAAATTGGGGATTTAAAACAGATGATTTTGCAAACATCTATCACTGCTTTATTAAAAGCTATAAAGATATAATTCGTTTCTTTTATGAAGGTGACATTGAACGTCTAAGCCTGCCATCAAATGCAACAGCAACTTGCCATTTCCTAAGAGGACTTTACAGACCAATGTCCTTTATTTATTACTTACCTCAAGTATATCTTTTTGGAATAAATCCGTATTTTTATCATTTATCAACAATAGCAATTCACGCTATAAATTCAGTTTTGCTATTTAATATATTTACAACAATTGTTCCTATAAACTTTGCTTTTCTCACTGCCTTATATTTTGGTTTTCACCCAACTTTAATATGGATTGGATGGATAAGTGCACAAACATATTTTACGGAATTATTAGTGCTAATATTTTTAATTCTTAATTTAAAAAAATATTTGGATACAAATAAAATCAAATATTACATATATTCGTGTATTCTTTTCATTCTTAATATTTATTTAAAAGAACAAACATTCGTTTTACCAATATGGATAATAGCATCAACGTATATTTATAATTCAAAAATAATGAATATAACAAAATCAAAACTACAAATCTTAAAAGAAAGTATTAAAGTATCAATCGGATTTTGGCTTATATTAACATTCTATTTTATTACAAGAGCACTGATATTCCCAATAGATTTAAATCCCAAAGAACATACATCTTTTACTTTTTCATTAAGTTTAAATTCATTTTTATCCAGGCAAAAAGAACGTTTTTTTGATTTGGTTACTTATATTGCAAATTTTTTTAATTTAAATATCGTACCCCAAAATCATCAACTTATAAAAGGAACATTGATTTTATTTATCAGTACAACATTAATTTATCTTTTTATTAAAAATACAAAAAAATCACTCATTACTTTTTTAATTTTTTCCGTATTAATATTTAGCTGGCCTGCGATACTAATGCATTATCAACCAAGATACATCTACCTCTCATTAGCTTTTTTTGTACTAACAATGATTGTGTTATTTAAATATCAAGAAACAAAATCATTTATTTATAATTATCAGAAAACATTTGCAACTTTTTTACTAATATTAATCTCAGTGAACGGAGTATATTTAACAAAAGAGCTGAAAAAAAACGAGGCCATCAGACACAACGTAATGCAAGCTTTTACTTCTTTGATTCAAGAAAAAACTATCCAAGATGCTATTAATGCAAATAAAAATTTACACTTTTTCAACTTAAATCAATATTTTGAAATCGGTATCGCTCAAGCGATGTGGATGTTATCAGGAAAATCCGATTTTAATGTTTATTCATCTAGAGAGAAACCAGATAAAATCAACCCTCATACAATATACATTACTTTAGACAGTGAAAAATCAAAATTTATTATTGACGATTAAACATAATAAATTTCAATGCAGAAACATAAATTCTTAATGAATCTAATATTGGATTAAAATGTGAACTTTTATTCCCATCATCATAGATCGTTGTAATAAAAATTTGTTCAATTTCAATATTCAATTTTTTTGTTGATAAAAGCATAATGGTTTCATACTCATATCTTTTCCCAGGCAAACAAATAAAATTCGGTAACATATAAGCAGGAATTCCTCTTAAACCTGTTTGAGTATCAATAATATTTTTATTAAGAATAAAAGAAAAAAACTTTTGCGAAATAATATTTCCAAGCTTACTTCGCAAAGGAACGTTATGATTAAATTTTCTCACCCCTAAAATCAAAAAACTTTCTTTCTCTAACATTTTATTTGCAACGCTTAAAACATCTTTTGGTAAATGCTGTCCATCTGCATCAGCTGTAACAACACCATTTAAATTTTTGTATTGTTTTAAACAAAATGAAAAAGCAGTTTTAAGAGCCTCTCCCTTTCCCTTATTAACTTCATGTTCAATAACAACCGCTCCAGTTTCTCTTAATTTATCAAAAATATTTTTATAAATATCATCACATCCATCATCTACAATAACAACATTTACAAACCCTAAGCTAAATAGTTTTTTAGTGAATTCAATCAATTTTTCACAGGGTTTATAAGCTGGAATAATTACTGCAATTTCTTTAAAAGCCTTCATTACTACACCCCTTAAAAATCTTGCTAATCTTAGCTAACTTTTACAAACTGATAACCTTCTTTTTTAAATATAAGTTTATAATCTCCAGCTGCTATCTTTTTATCAACATCATCTAAAACGGATTTTACGGTTGCAGGGGGAAGTAAAAGATATCCAATTTCAGTTTTTTTTAGTTGATTACAATATTGTTCATAAATAATATTATCTTCATTTTTTTTACCCGCATATCCGCAATTACTGAAGGTATAAAAATATTGATAAATCATGGGGATTTTTTTCAAACGAAAAAGATTTCTTATTTCATAATCAGTTAAAATAGCTTTTTTAATTCCAACTAAAGAATCATATTCAGCCAACTTTTTATTAACTTTTGGCCTATATAATTGCATGTTCAAATCTATTTG
>DAOVNS010000012.1 GCA_030630075.1 bacterium
AATGAAAAAATATATTTGAAATCAAAAAATATATGAAAATATATAAAAGTCCATGTGAATAAAAGCTTTAGGTTGCTTGAGGCAAAATTTGTTAAAGAATCTATTGTGAGTAAAAAATATGTTTTACGTTTATTTTCTTTAAATAACGGTAGTTTTTGGTGAATTAATTTTTTTAAAACAAATAACAGTTTTTTTGTAGCAAAAAATAATGCAAAAAAGAACGCAATTAATATTGCAAAATTTATGTAATTATATAAATCAAAGTTTTTTATTGATTTATAAATATTTGCGGGGCCTAAATATAACGGTGTATCCCAAAATAATTTTTTAAAAAAAGCTTCTGCATCAAAAATTGATCTTTGTAGTTCTATAAATGAAATAGCTTTTGGAGATCTTTTCCATATATTTAAAATTTGGCGTTCTTCAAGGTCGCCAATAATAAAAATTAATTTACTTAAAATCTTTTCTCTTTTGTTGATAATATCGGAATACGTTAATAATGTTTTTTGGATTAATTGACCTTGTAATACATATTGATTTTCAGCTTCAGATAAATTGCTTAAAATTTCGTTATATTGTTTTGATGAATTTTTAAAAATTGTATCTTTTTTATTTTTTATATCTTCCTGTTTTAATTTTATTGATTCAATTTTCCTATTTGCTTCTGATAATGCGATTTCTTCATCTTTTTTGTTGGTAGTAAAACTTTTTATTTCTTTAGATATTTGATCCTTTTTATTTTGTAATTCAATTGTTTTTTCTTCTGGATCTTGTTGTTTGGTTTCGATTTCATAATATAAGTTTCTTATATCTCTTTGAATTTCTTTAGTTAGAATTTGGGTGCCATCTGAATCTAGTTGTGTATCGATGAGTTTTAATTCTTTTTCTAAAACGTATAATACACCTTCTAGTTTTTGTCTTTTTGATTCGAGCAGGTAGGTTGATACTTCGTTATTTTCATCTTTAGCTTGTTTAATTTTTTCTTTAATGTTTTCTATTTCTATTTCCTGTATCTCTTTTCTTTTTTTAATAGTATCTCTTTTTGTATTTAGTTCTTCTTTGTCTTTTGTAACTTTTTGGATTGTGTTTTCTAAATCTTGTTTTGCTTCTTCGAGTTCTTTAGATGTTATTGTTATTCGTTTTCCAATTATATTGCTTAGCGCATTGAATTTAAATTGTTGTAATTCATATTCGCTTTCTTTTAATTTTATTTCTTGCTCTAGATATTCTATTTTCAGATTTGAATAGTTTGTTTTTTCGTTTAAAAGATTAATTTCTTGTGAGATTATACTATCTAAAAGAGCTAGGTTTTCTGTTTCTATTATATCTAAAGGTTTTTCTGAAAGATTTTTTCTTTCAGAATTTTTAGTGAGGATTTGTTTTTGAATATAAAGAAGATTACTTTTTTCATCCGACTTTTGTTTTCTTAAGTTTTCTTTTTTTGATTTTTCAGATTCCATTTTTTCGGAGTATTCTATTATTTTTTCTTGAGCTTGATTGAAGTCTTGCCAGGTGTAATAAGTTCTTTCTGGTTCCTCAACTCTAATAGTTGGATCTTTCTTTAGTATTTCAATTAGATCATTTAAATATTTTATGTTTTTTTCGATAATGTTTTCTGTTTCTTTCCACAATTCTTGTGTTCTTAAAATAGTTTGTTTGCGATCGTTTAGAATATTTATTTTTTTATTTAAAAGTTCGGTTTGAGATTCGGGTGAGCTTTGAAGATTTTTTTCGTTGTCTGCTATTTCTAGCTTTATTTTATTAAGACTATCGGAACTGTTTTTTTGCGAGTCAACAGATATTTTTTTGAAATTTTCAAAATATTTTTCTAGTTCGTCCAGTTGTTTTTGTTTTGCATCAATACTTGTTGGAAATAAATTTTCAATACCCCCTTGACCGGTTAAGGCTTTTATATCTAGCATTGAATGCAGATTTGATACAAACATTAATGATATAAATATTAATGACGTGAAAAAACTCTTTTTAGAAAGACCAGTCTTAGATATTTTTTTGTTTTCCATTTTTATCCCTATAAAAACTGATAGTTTTAAATAACCGAAAACAAGGATGACTTTTTAGGCAATTATTAATCCATGTTTCTAATTTTTTGATATCTTGGTTGTTTATTTTATTTAATTTGATCTTTAAGGATTCTACTTGGGCCTGATCTTTAATGTCAATAGAAGAAGATGTTAAATCGTCGTATAATTTTAAATAACAACAATTTGGTTGATCGGGATAAAATCCAAATAATTCTAAAAGCTTGGTTTCGTAAATTTTTTTAATTAAGTAAGTATGTTGTTGCAAAAGAGGCTCTAGATAATTTATTGCCAAACAATTATTTAGAAAAACAAATACTTCCTCGCAAGGGTTATCTAGAGGAATAAAATAATAGCAAAGTTCAAAAATATGATGAAACCAGTTCATGTTAAAATTTTCTGAGTTTTCAAAAAATGAAATTATGTTTATTTTATCTATTATTTTAATGGAGCTTATATTTGATATTTGCATAAAAGAAATAATCATGCCTGGCCATAATTGAAGAATTTTTGTTGGCGGTTTTGTAACAATTTCTATTTTGCCTGAATTTTGGCTAATTAAGGAAATCTTTTGTTTTTGAGGTAAAAATCTTTTAATAATAAATCCAAATTCTTCTTCTTGCACCGATTTCCTAGGTTTTAATTAATTCGACTTTTTCTATTTCAGGATATGGTTTATATAAAAAACATCCTTTTGCTTTATGGTAAAAATTATCTAAACTTTTTTCTACATCATTTTTTAATTCATAAAAACTTGTTTGATCTTGAATGTACAGTCTTGCACTTGATGTTCCTAGCATTTTGTCAAAATCTTTAGAAAATGAAATATTAATATTTTTTCTGTTTTTAAAAAATCGCAATAACGTTAAAAGACTATTGAAAGTAGAAAATTTATTCGCATCTTTTTTTATTCTAATTCTAATACCTTGTAAATGTTTTTTTGTTGATTTATCCAAAATAGAACAGTTTTTGCATAAAAAACCCAATTTTGAAGATATTCGCATGAAATATTGTAATTCCCAATCTGATAATTGATTTTTCTCTGGTAGCATAAAAACTTGATAAGCAAGAGGTGATTTAATATCAACCGTTATTGGTTTTGTTTCGTTAATCAATTTTAATAAACTGTAGCCGTAGCACGTATTTACAGAAGGAACATTTATAGGCATTTGGTTGCTTTTTATGTTTTGTAAGGGTTTATTTCTTTGCCAATTTTGCATTGGAATTACCGTTAGATCGATTGGCTTTTTGTTGCAATATTTATTTATATATTTTGCAAGTTCTCCAAGGGTCATTCCTGTTCTTAGTGGAATTTCTCCAGGACCTTCCATTTTGTAACCCAAAGGATTTGGTCTATCAAGAATAATTAATTTTTTATTATGTTCCTGAGCTAGTTGAATGGTATGCAACAAAGTTTTGTGCGAAAGATCGTTTCTCATTCCTAAGCTTGTTAAATCAAATATTACGCCATCAACTTCGCGGATGTATTTTTGTGGAAATTCTGTTCCTAACAAATTCCATTTAAAAATTGGTATTTGTACATTTTGGCTAGAAAGTATGGATCCTTTTTGAAGGGTGCTAGTGTTTTTGTTTTGGAAAGGAACAAAAATCTCTTTTATTTTAAAATTATTTTGTAACAAAAGATCAATATCTTTTTTATTTTCTTTATTTAGAGTTTTTGGATTATTTGATATTAAACAAAGATTAAGATTTTTGATCCAATTTAGGTCTTTTTGATTAACAAGGTTTTCTAGGCCTGTTAAAAATTCGACATTTTGATGTTGGGTGATTTTGTTATTTATTGTTTTACTTGTTTGATTTACAAGAGTTTTTTGTACAAATATTATTAAATAGCTGATACATAGAAGTTTTAGTAGAGTAATAATTTTCTTATCCATTACAAGTCCCCTAGACTTTTATAAATTCCCACCCAAATTTTGCCTCATTTAAATAATAAATAAAAAGTGTATGATTTTTCAACATTATGTTAAGAGTTTAATCGCTTGATTTTTAAAATCTATATATGTTTTAATATAATATACAAAATAAGTCTTTAAAAAATAGAGGGGGAACGGTGAATACAAAAACTTATTTAATTTTTCTAATGTTAACTTTTTCATTAATTAATCCGTATCATTTAGAAAATCAAGAAATTTTTTCGTCAAAAATAAAGGGTGAAACACAGAATAGAACTGATATTACTAGTTTTTTCCATCCATGTGGATTTTCTTTAGATAATCAGTTTACGGTAGTGAATGATCCTATAGTTTTACTTAGTGCTGCAAAATCTGCTTTGCGTTATTTTAAAAATATAAACAATGAAGATAAAGAAATTATAGCCCCAAAAGTTTTTAGCCAAAAGATTATGACGTCAGGTCAGGTGAAAAATACGCTAGGATTTATAATTTCATCAATAGAGCAAGATTTAAAAAAAGGAGCTCGTCCTAGAATTTTGAATACACATTTTTTAGAAAGAAATTTTAAATTTATAAAATGGTCTGGGGATTATAAATCTGCCGAAAAAAACAATGTTAAAATTCCTGAAAATCTGGATAATGGTAAAATTCCAAGAGGCGAAATAAGGCTTACTAATTATGCCGCTTTTGTTCTTAATGGAAGTGATAAAAAAACAAGTAGGTTTCCGTATGCTTTGTATTCTATAAAGTCAAAAGACTTTGAAGTTAAAGGTCGGTTTAGTTATACCAAGCAAGATATTTTTGATAATGCCTTGCATAATAAAATAAATAAAAATAAAGTGATCCCTTTAGCTTGGCTTGGTAAGAAAGATTTAGAAACAGCTTTAATGCAAGGAACAACATATATAAAAATGCCAGACAATAGAAGGCGACTTTTTGTAGTAGATAAAAATAATGGTTTTTCGTATGATAAAAAAATTAAAAATCCCAGCGAACAAAAAAGATATTGGTATTTTAAAGAAGTAACTGATTCTTCTTATTTTAAAAAGAAGGGCGTTCATCTAGGTCATGGAGGTGCTATTTTTGCTGGCGACATTTATAATGTTGGCCTGGGTAAGATTGTTGCAATTAGGTATAAAAATCCGTGTACTAAAAAATATGAAATTCGGCTGGGAATACTTGCAGATTCTGGAAGTGCTTTAATTAACAATCTTTATCAGTTGGATCTTTTTGCCGGAGTTTTTGATAGTAAGTATAAATTTAAGAATTGGTTGCAGCAAATTCCTAATACAGTTGAAGCTTATATTTTAGTTAAGAAGTGATTATGAAATATGAAAATTACAATATTTTTTTTAGTTGCGAGTTTATTTTTTATTAATTGTTTTGCTCAATTTAAATTAGAGGTTTATGGCTTCGCTCCTGCAGATGTTTCATATTCAATTTTGGCAGGGGATAATACTATAAATAGTGATTATTATTTTCAGACTTGGAGTCAAATGACTTGTAACGTTGAACTTTGCGATTTGGGTTTTCATTTGGATGATTATGAGAATGCTTTTGTTTTGATTAGAGTAAATAATAGAAATTTTACGGGTGACTTGAAGTTATATAATAGTTTTGGAATTAAGAAAAGTAATTCAAGTGATAGAATTTTCTTTTATAGGTTTATAAAACAAATTATTTAACTTTTTTACCGTTGATATAAACTTCTTTAATCATATTACTTGAGCTTCTATAAATACATTGCGAAAGTTGTTGCAATGGTTTGTGTATTTTAGATTGTTTTCCCATTGGATCGACAATGGATGGATCTATTATTAAAAAATCTGCGCTTTTATTTTTTTCCAAACTCCCTATTGTTTTTTCTAGAGATAAGCATTTTGCTCCTCCAAGAGTTGCGGAATAAAATGCATCTTCAATAGTAATTGGTTTTGATGATTTATTGTAAATGGATAGAATTTTTGAGTTTTCAATTGCTTCTTTTGTTTCATTAAAAATAGACAAACTGTATCCACCTGCAACATCTGTTCCAAGTCCGATAGTTAGTTCTAAATTTTTATATTTATAAAAATCCATGATTCCGCTTTGCAAGAATCTATTTGAAGTTGGGCAATGTGCTATTTTTGTTTTTGTTTTTTTCAAAATTTTAAGATCGTTGTTGTTTAGATAAATACAATGCGTCATCAATGTTTTTTCGGATAATAATCCTGCTTTGTTATAAACATCGAGGTAATTTTTATATTTAGGAAAAAGTTTTTTTACTTCTTTTGTTTCGTTTTGATTTTCTGCCAAATGAGTTTGAATATAAGTTTTATATTTTTTAGCAAGTTTGGCAGTTTTTGATAAAAGTTCAAAAGAACATGTGATTGCAAATCTTGGTGTTATTGCATAAAAAAGCATTGCATTTTTATTGTGCCATTTTTTTATTAGTTCTTCTGCTTGCTCTAAAGATTTATTTGTATTTTCTTTTAAAAAATCAGGGCAATTTTGGTCCATCATTACTTTTCCAATAATTGCCCTGATGCCAGATTTTTCTGCTTCCCGGAACGCAATGTCTGTAGCGTTTTTGTTTGTTGTTACATAAGTTGCAACCGTTGTTGTTCCATTTTTGATTAAATCACGGAAGAATTTTTTAGATATTTTTTGTGCGATTTCTTTTTTGTTTAGTTCTTTTTCTTGAGGAAAAATATATTTTTTTAGCCATGGCAGGAGTTGGTCGTTACCAATGCCTGCCATGGGATATTGTGCTAAATGATTATGTGTATCAATTAATCCAGGAATGATTAAATAATTAGAATAATCATAAAATTTATAATTTGGATATTTTGAACAAATTTTTTTTGAAGTTATTTCTTTGATTATTCCATTTTTTGAAATAACCAAATATCCAGGATTATAAATTTTTAGTTTTTTATTTTTATTAAATGTAATTATTTTACTTTTAAATATTGTATTCAAATTTTTTACTCAAATAATTGTAAAAGAGGTATCATTTCTTGAAGTGAATCTTTTGTCGCAATTAAGTTTTCCTTAGATTCATCAAATTTTGCGTAAATACCTTTAGGATCTTTATCTGGATCTAAATCATCTACATATTTTTTAAATCCCTTTTCTATTGCATCTAGTATCACTCTGGTTGTAAATAGTGCTGTATGAATACTCATTAATGTGTTTTTTAAATCACCAATATTTAAAACCGCAAGAGCTACATCTATTGCTGCTCCTCCTGGAATATCATCTAGATCTTTTTTTGAATTTCCAACTTTTTTCAATGCTGGATTAATTTCACTTGTTATTTGATTGTTAATTGCATCAACTAATTGGGTTTTTAGTTGATTATGCGCAGCTTTGATACCATCAACGGTTGCGTCAATTTTTTCTACGTTTTGATCAATTTGGGTTATTTTTTTTTGAAGATCTTCTGCTAGTCCGCAAAAAACATTGACTGTAAAAGTTGATAGCATTGTTATAAATAATATTTTAATTTTATTCATTCTAAACTCCTATTTTTTTTGTAGATATTTTTAGAATCCAAAGGTATCTATTATGTTAGATACAGATTCCATACGTTCGGGAAGTGTTTTGCCTAGCTTTTTATCATTAATTTTTCCTATAGCTAGTCCGATTTGTGTACTTAGTTGCAGTATTTGTTTAGGGGAGTTTGTTACTACTGTATTCATTCTTGTTTCCAATGCCGTCAAGACATTTGATAGTATATCAAGAGCTCCGCTTTTATCATTTTTTGTTAATGCATCAAGAGCTGCTTTAAGAGTATCTCTCTTTGCCTGAGGTAAGAGTTGCATTTGCGCATTAGTTTCTAATAATTCTTTGATACTATCAATTTCGCCTTTTGCATTATTTGCTTCTTGAATTTTACTTTGAATTTCACTTTTTGTTTCTCGTAATTTTTGATACATTCCCCTTATTGACGGAACAATTTGTGATAATTGATTAGGTACTTTTCGGAGTTCACTGGCTCCTTGCCAAAGATCGCCTGATATTTTTGCATTGATTGTGAATGTGCTAAATACAAAAGTTGCCATACAAAAAATTTTTAATGAATTTTTCATCGAATATCCCCTTTCCCACTAAGTTTTTAAATAGATACACCCTCACTATACAAAAATGCATAATGAGGGTGCAAATAATTTAATTAACTGTTAAGTATTTATTACCCAATGTGTAAACGTTGGGTAATAAGCTATCTACTTTTATAGAGTTGCAAGTAATAATGAAATTATTGCCATCAACTTAATTAAAATATTTAATGATGGTCCGGATGTATCTTTGAATGGATCACCAACTGTATCTCCAACAACAGCTGCTTTGTGAGCATCAGATCCTTTACCGCCAAAATTTCCTGCTTCAATATATTTTTTAGCGTTATCCCATGCACCACCACTATTTGCCATCATTAATGCCATAACAACGCCGGTTAAAGTTGCGCCAACTAAAAATCCACCAAGTGCCAAGTTTCCAGATGCACCGAATGCAAATTTAATAATTATAGGAACTGTAACTGTTAAAATTCCAGGTAAAAGCATTTCTCTAAGTGCGGCATTTGTACTGATTTCAATACAGCGATTATAATCAGGTTCTGCTTTACCTTCCATTAAACCTTTAATGCTTTTAAATTGTCTGCGAACTTCTGTTACCATTTGCCATGCAGCATTACCAACAGATCTCATTGTAAGAGCAGAAATTAAAAATGGCATTGTTCCACCAATAAATAATCCAGCAATAACTGTTGGGTTTAACAAGTTGAGTGCGGGAAGATCTGCTTTTTCACAAAATGCTGCAAACATTGCAAGGGCAGTAAGAGCAGCTGAACCGATAGCAAAACCTTTACCAAGTGCAGCAGTCATGTTTCCAAGAGAATCCAACTTGTCTGTAATTTTTCTAACGCCAGGACCAAAGCCAGACATTTCAGAAATTCCGCCAGCATTATCTGCAATTGGACCATAAGCGTCAACAGACATTGTAATACCAACTGTTGCAAGCATTGATACTGCAGCAATTGCAACAGCAAAAAGTCCGCCAAAGAACTTGTAAGAAATAAAAATTACAGCAGCAAGAGAACAAACTGGCAAAACTACTGATTCGAATCCGATAGATAAACCATAAATTAAGTTTGTACCAGCTCCAGAAACTGATGTTTCTGCAAGTTTTCTAATAGGAGTTCCATTTGTGTAGTAGTCTGTAATCAAGCCAATAACAACACCAGCTAAACCACCTGAAGCAATTGCTCCAAAAAGTTGCATTTCGATTCCTGCATATCTTAAATATCCATAAGATCCTGCTAAGAAAAATATTATTGCAACATATGTTGAATTATGAAGCATCTTGTTTAGTTTGCCGTTGAAAAGGTAAATTGAGCTTAAGCCAATAATGGAAGAAACTAAACCAATTGAGATTAACATTAGTGGAAGAGAAATATATTCAAGTCTGTTTGCATAGCTTTCGAATGCTAAAGCCATTGCTGCAACAGTTGCACCAACGTAAGATTCAAAAATATCGGCACCCATTCCAGCGGTATCACCAACGCAGTCACCAACGTTATCGGCAATAACAGCAGGATTTCTAGGATCATCTTCTGGAATTCCCATTTCAACTTTTCCAACTAAGTCAGCTCCAACATCGGCTGCTTTTGTAAAAATTCCGCCACCAACACGTGCAAAGAGTGCGATAGAACTTGCACCTAAACCAAAACATGCAAGAATTTGAATAAAGTCTAAATTTTTGTTTTGAACAAAAAGGAAGAATAGAATTCCAAGACCAAGTAAACCTAAACTTGCAACTACAAAACCCATAACAGAACCACCAAGAAGTGCTGTTAAAAAGGCTGCTCGTTCACCCTTTTCTTTTGCGGCAAGAGTTGTTGCTTCATTTGCTTTTGTTGCTGCTTTCATTCCAACGAATCCTGCGAACATAGAAAATAATGCACCAACGACATATGCAATAGCTGTTACCAGATTAGTAACAATAAATAAGATTATAAAAACAATAGCGATGACGAAAGAAAGTATTGAATATTCTTTTTTGAGAAATGTCATTGCTCCATCGCGAATAAGTTCTGCGATGTGGGCAGCTTTTTTGTTAGTACTTTTTATATTAAAAATACTTCTTAATAATAACGCTACAAGCGTCATACCTAAAAATGATACCCCTAAAAAAATAGTTAAATATTGCATTAACTCCATGAAATAAAACTCCTATAAAAGGGTGAAAAAATAAGACTAAAACATAACGGGTAGATAAAAAGTTTAAAATAGAGGCTATTTTTGTAAAGCTAATTTTTTAATATTCGGTTAAAATAGAGCATGATATAATATTTTTAAAGTTTGCTGGCGTTATAAAAAAAGGGGAATGCTATGGTAAATCTCAGATTTATAACTTTAAGTGTGATTTTGTTTTGCTTTGTCTCAACTATAGAAATAGACGCTTTTAATCTAGAACAGGTACGTTTATTATTAGAATTGAGTTGTGGAACTATGCAAAATGCAGATTTGAGTGGTGCAGATTTGAGTGGTGCAGATTTGAGTGGGCGCTCTTTTAAAAATATAAATTTTACAAAAGCAATTCTAAATGGTGCAAATTGTAATAATACTATATTTATAGGTTGCGTGTTTACCAATGCAATTATTTGTAATGCGCAATTTAATAATTCTCAGATAAGATGGACGACTTTTAAAGATGCTGTGATACAAAATTCTATATTTGATCGTTCAGTTATTGTGAATGGCAATTTTAGAAGAGCTGATCTTAGGGAAACATCTTTTCAAAATTCAAGTTTGACTGGTGAAAAAGGTCGTAAAATTGGTTTTTCTGGATCTCGTTTGAATAGTACAAATTTTAATGGTTCAACAATACGGGATGCTCATTTTAGAAATGCTATCATTGATAGGACAACTATTTTTGCAAATGCACATATTACAAATGTTTGTTTTAAAAAAACTTGTTTGGATGGAGTAGAGTTTAAGGTACAAGAACTACGAGAACGAAGAGTGTACGACGAAGAACCTCTTTGTCCAATTTGCAGAGAAGATTATCAAAGGGGACGAGAATTAGGAATTCTACCTTGCGGCCATCGGTTTTGTAACGAATGTATATCCTCTTGGCTTAAAAGAATAAATAGTTGTCCTGTTTGTCGCTATGCGCCAATAATGGGGTATCAAAGGTTAGTTTTTGGATAAATTTAGTAATTGTTAACTTTGGCATAAAAAAAGCTCATACAAAAAATGTATGAGCTTTTTTTGCTTTTGATATTTTAATTACCAGGCGTAATTCATACTTAAATGAAATTCGTGAGCAGATTCACCAGGTTTTTTATCAAGTTTATAACCCCAATCGATTTTAGCAGGAGTTGGTTTTAATAAATTCAAACCAAATCCAACTGAATGACGTAAGGTAAACTTATTACGCATTACATCATTTATATTCAAGTCGGCATATTTTGGAGTATCCCATCCGGCTCCAGCATCGTAAAATACGTGGCCTTTCATTGAGTAGTCGGGAATTAATGGGAAAATAAGTTCCGCATTAAATTGTAATGCATGTTTACCTCCTAATGGATCGCCGTTTTTCCATGCGGGTCCAATGCTGCCCCAAACAAAACCTCTAACAGTATTTTGTCCACCCATATGAAACAATTCTTTATATGGAATAATTTTTTTAACTTTATTTTTTGGATCTGAGTCTCCGAGCGAAAATACTGTTCCAATTTTTCCGTGAAGAACTAAGACTAATGAATCTTCACCAATTAAAGCATTGTACCAACTTGTATCAAATTCAAGTTTCATAAAACTGTATTCTTGGTTGGCAAATGGTGGAACGGTTTTTGTATTAAGTACAAGTTTATATCCTTTGTTAGGATAAATTTGATGATTACGAGTATCTTTAATTAAATCTATTCCTGTCCAAAACATTGTACCGCGCTGAAATGTTCTATTGATAAGTGGAGTGAGTTGTTCTCTATATTGTCCTGTTGCCTGAGGTTTGTTGTTTTCTATATCTTCTACACCGAATTCTAGAAGTAATTGTAATCTTTTATCTATTGAAGGAAGCTGGAATCCGAATCTAGCATTACCTCCAGTGATGGTTTCTTTTGGCGTTTTTGTTACTTCGTTCCATTGATCATATTCTTCCCATCTTCTATAAAAACTTAATCCACCAGAAACATCTGTGTCAAAAACACTTGGATCAAAGAAATGTGCTTCAACTTTTTTGAACTCATGTCTATTAGCCTGAACCATCAATCCTGTATCCCAGCCCATTCCAAAAAGATTTTTCTTCTCAACGCTTAATGTTCCACGCAGTGACGGTTGAGCGTTATTTTTATCGGTACCGTAAGTTAATCCAGCTTGGAGATTTCCGGTTTTTGCTTCTTTTAAATTTAAATCAAGATCAACTTTATCATCGGATACTCTATGCATTTTCCAGTTAACGCCGCCGCGTTCAAAGAAACTTAAATATTCAACGTTTGATTTTGAGTCAGACAATTTTCTTGATGTTATAAGATCGCCTTCGCAGATATCTAATTGCCTTCTTACAACTTTATCAAGTGTAACTCTGTTTCCTGTTATATTTATTCTGTTTACGTATAATTTTTTCCCTTTTTCTACGTAAAAAGTTATATCTACATTGTTTGTATTTTCATCAGGTTTTACTTGAGGATAAACGTCAGCATAAATGTAACCTTTATCGCCGTATAAGTTTTTGATGTTGTTTATAGATTCAACCAGTTTGGTTTGTGAATATGGTTTATCTTCTTCTAGAACAACGTAATGTAATAATTCTTTTTCAGTGTAAAACTCGTCACCAAGGGCGCTTATGCTGCGAGTTGAAAAAAGATCACCTTCTTTTATGTCAAAAGTTATTATTATGTCGCGTCCGTTTTTGGAGAACTTAACTTTTGCATCCGCAACGGTTGCCATAAGGTAACCTTGATCTTTATAAAAATATTCAATTCTGTGTTTATCTAGTTCGAGTGCATCTTCTTGGAATTCGCCGGCTCCATCAACAAAATTTAACAACCAATCTTCACGAGAAAATATAATTGTTCTTAATTGTCTATCCGGAATGTGCTTATTGCCTTTAAAATAAACGCGAGCAATTCTTGAAGGTAATCCTTCTTGTATTGTTATCAAAATTGTTGCTTTGTCTGGAGACTTTTTGTTTGGAATAACTTTTGTTGAAACTTTAGTTTTGTGATAATTTTCTTTGGCATACATTTTTTTGATGCCGATTATTATTTTTTGTAAAACATCTTCATCTGTTGTTGAAACTTTGTCTAAATTTAATTCTTCTCTTATTTTTTTTGTTTTGATTGCCTTGTTGCCTTGAATATCTACTTTTTCTGATAATTTGTTTTCTTCGACCTTTACGTAAAGGTTGATTTTTCCTTTTTCGAGTTCTTCTGTTTTGATTTTTACTTGTCGAAAATATCCAAGATTTAAAAGATTTTTGATTGCGTATCCGCTTTTAGATTTATCAAATTTTTCGTTTTCTTTGTACGGGAGTCGATTGAGAATTACTTCGGGTTTAATATACTTATTGCCAACAATTATGATATTGCTAATTATCGGTTCGGTTTCTTTTTGTGATACAAATTCATTGACATCAGGAGCTTTCGCCGAAGCGGAAGTTTTAAGAATCAAAAGACTGAATAAGAACAATACGCCAAATTTATTTACATTTTTTCTAAACATTATTTTTCTCCAAACTACTCGGATATCTATTTCTCTGTAATCGCTAGGAAAATAGAATACAATTTTGATCGAAAAAAGCTATGCTTTTTTTAGCAGTTTAGCCCGATATTGAAAAGATTAAAAGCTTGGATTTGTTATAAGAGGCTACTATGTTTTTTTATCACATTAAATTCGCTAGATTGAGAAACCTCTTCTGGCTTCCAAATAGAAAAATTTGTTTTTAATTCATTTATTGTTGAAATAGGAATAGTGACTTTTTTTTCTACAAAAAACTTATCATGTTTGAACGCATAAATTTTTAATTTCTTATCAGATAAATTTATATTTATATCGATGTCATTTATTTTAGATGAAATCTTTTTAATTAAATCCAAGAAAATCGGAGTTAACACTACTATTGGTAGTGGATTTAGATTTGTTTCATTTTCCCAACAAGGAAACCAGAATTCTTTGTGTGTTGGATCCTGGCTTTTTCTTGCACTGGCAAAAGAGAACAATTTAGACCAAAAGCTCGGTTCTTCGCTTGTTTTAGTATTGGAATTGGTTGTTGTAAAAGTTTGGGAGAAGTTTTTGTGCATGTTTGGTCTAAGCATTACTCTTGCTTGTATTACTTCTGGAATATCTGATTCACTTTTTTTATTCGAAAATAAATCAAGTAGATTGAAACGTTTAAAGCTATATCTTTTTTTTGTAGATACCCAATCAATTTTTTGCACAGCATCTTCATCAGAATAGAAATTAAAAACTTTTTTAAATGTTTTATCAAATATAAATGGTTCTGTTTCTTGTTGAATTGGTGTTCCTAACAAAATTAATTCATCTACTGCGAGATTTCTATTGTAAGGAATGTAATCGAATTTTTTTTGACTACTTTGATTTAGTTCTAATTGATCGGAAATTGGCATATTTTCTTTTTCTGGAAGTTGTTTGATAATTTGATAAATATTCATAAGTGATTCGTATTCATCACTATTTTTTGCAATAACTTTTATTTTATCGGGATCACACGAATTGTTTGCAATGTTTTTAACGCCAGCAAGATTTAGTGCTAAATTTCCACCGTGACTATGGCAAAGTATTCTAACTTTTGGATCTATGCCTTCTCTTTTATATTTTTCTATTTCTTCAGAAAGTGCATTGTAGAATCGGATGGCTTCTTTTCTGCGTCGTTGTTGGCTAATTAATCCGCTCCATCCAAAAGTGTAAAAATTGTTTTTTTCGGTTTTTGTTTGCGCTGAATTTAAAAACGTTTCATAAGCTTTTGCGATTGGATAAACGGCGTACTTATTGTTTTCTTGAGATTCAAGGTCGAATGTTGGATTAATTTTAACCAACCCTTTTTGGAGCATTGGCTGGTTTTTATAAAAATAATCATCTTTTCTAATTTTACTAACTAATTTTTTGTAGCTTGTTCCCGAAACATTATCTTGAATTACTTCTACAACATTAAGAAGTCCGAGTAGGCAGCCAAATGTTCCGTGTGTAAAAATAGTTATCCATTTTTGTGGTTGTTCTATTTTGGATTCTTCTGTTTGCCAAAGATTTGTAATTGGCTCATAAAATGTTGGTTTAAATAAAATTATCAAGATTGTGGATAACAATGTTATCGATATTAAGGAAATTATTAGAGGTTTTTTACTGGATTCTTTTTCGTTGCCTTCGTTTTTCATATACTCTCTTTCAAATGAATGATGGTTTTCTGACTAATTAAAATATTCTATTATCTTAAAAACGCAAGTTATAAAACTTGGAAAGTTATACAACTTGGAAAGTTATACAACTTGGAAAGTTTAATAAATTAAAAATTAAGATTTACGCTTGTTTTGTAAAAACAGTTGTTTTGTAAAAAATAGGATTACAAAGTTTAAATGATTAGGAGAAGAGATTATGAAAAAAAACTTTATTGCAATCTTTACAATGGTGTTTTTAGGGACACTTTTGCATTCAATTCCAGAACCGCTTGCTATTAAATTCGAAGACGAAATAAAAAAAGCAGATGAGTTAATAAAAGAAATAGAAAATAGTATTAATGATGTTGAAAACATTAATGAGGAAGATAATCAAAAAGAAGTAAGTGCGGAGTGGAAAGAAGAGATTGCTGATCAGTTTGGTCAAGATGTTTATTTGATAAAACAAATTATTGTTGAGGGTGAAACGGATAACGAAGAACTGGATGATTTTATGAAATTGTTCAAAACGCAGCGAGATTGGTTTGATAAAACGATAACGGAAACGAAATATTTCTTTGATCCAAAATATAATGCTGTTATGCAAAAAAAGATAACTTTGCAGAAGGTTGTAAAAGCTCAAGAACGAGCCGACGAAATTTTAAAAGAACTTGTTGATATTCAAGAGGTTGGTCAAAATTATTATAAGCGGTTGCGCTTAGTTGTTTTGTACGACATCAACTCTAAAATTCAAAAAGCCATTGAACTTGGTACCGCAAATGAGTTTGATACTGGAATTTCCGAAGATAAGATAAAAGCCGTTGTAGAAAAAATAGCAAAAGATTTTAAAGAAAAAAGATTGCACGAAATTGATATTGAAAAAAAAGTGGCAATTGATGTAGATTCGATCGAGAGTGGATTATCAAACATAAAACACGAATTAGAAAAACAGAAGCTCGAAACGGACCTTGCAGAGCGAAAGTTATTTGATACTAATAAAGCGTACGAAGAATTAGAGCTTTTATTAGAAAAAACGATAAAAAATATGGAAAAACTAAGAAAAGAGGAAGTTGACCGTGCTCGTTGGCAGGTTGAAGAAAAATATAAACCCATTCTTGAAGGTAAAAATAAAAAGAATTTGGAATTGCAGCTGAAGCTCAAAAAGCTAAAAAAGACGGTTGAAGATCTAAAAATGGAGTTATCTGATACAAATTGAATAAATGTGTGGAGTTGCTTGTTTCGCGCTTGCATAGCAGTAAATTAGTTTGATTTTTCTATTGATCAATGATAAAGTTAAGTCTTATTATTCTGTATTCTTGTAATTCAGAATATTGGGTTTAGGGACAATTTAGGGATCATTATTTTTGGGAAGGGGCCTTCTGTGAAAAGACAAATTCGCAAGTGTGCTTTATTTTTGTATTCAATTTTATTCTGTTTTTCGGTATTTAATGTAAATGCTGCTGTTGCTCAAAGCAATCAGCCTGTTCAAAATAAATCTACAGCTTCAAATCTTTTTGATTTATTAAAAGGTAATATTGAAGCTTTTAACCGTTTAGGTTATTACGACTCAACTGAATTTGTTGTTGAGTTTCCTGGAAACAAGCGATTGGTGCTTGATTGGGGTTTTAAAGGTGCTGGAAATATTTTAGCTGCTTTTCCTGATATTGCTCCTGCTTTCGTTACTGTTTCTGATGACAGCTTAGATTCAAGTCAACTTGGTCTTACGACAACATTTGATTGGATGGATTTGGCTAAAGTTGTAGCTAAAAATAAGTTTAAAAATATTATCAAAGATGAAATTCAAAATTATAATGAATATATTCCAGGTTTTGCTTGGTTGTTGGATTCCAAAGCAACTCCAGTTAAAGTTTTTGCTCTAAAACTTGTTTTGCTTATGAGACATCCTTTTCCTGAAGGCCTTGAATTTAAACGTAAGATTGAACTTTTACGATTAGTTTTTAGATTGAGCCAAAGCAAAATTCATGGTTTAGTTGATAAAAAAGGGTCTTTATTAAGTTATCTTCCAGAAGAATTAAGATTAATTCTTGAAGAGAATGTTTCTGTTGAATGGAGACAACTTGTTGATGATATGTGGAAAGGCTTATCCAATGGTTTTGATAATTATGAATTCCTAGAAGATGGATCTTACAATAAATCAAAAGCTGGTAGATCTGTTTATGGTCTTGTTTTTAATAATGAAGCCGTTGCACAGCGTTGTTACGATAATTTATCAAAAAATAAACTTTCAAGTAATTCTGATTTAGAAGAAGAAATCAAAAAAATAGTTGGTTCTGCTTATGAAGTAATTGAACATAAAGATTATTTAGATTTTCATGGACAAAGTGTTTATAAATTTATTGGATATAAGGATTTTGGAAGAATCAATGGCGAATCTCAAGATCTTCCTCAAAGTTTAAGAGATGAAGTTTTAAATGCGCAAAGCTTTTCAAATGTAATTAAAGTTAAAGTTTCAGACAAAGAAATTTGGTTATTGCGTGTTTCTGAAAAGTTATCTGTACTTGATGCATTAAAGCTTTCATCAGCTTCTTTATTTAAAGCATTTAAAGAATATGAATCAATAAAAGCGAATCTTCCAGAATTAAACAATAATTCTGTTGATAATAGTTCTATTCAGGGCGTTTTTATTGACAACAGTGAATATACAAATCGATTAAGTGAACTTTATGCACAAAGACAAGATTTAACGAACAGAATAAGTGGAAACTTACTTGATTTACAAAAGGCTGAAAAAGATTTGGCTAAAAAGAATCAAAAAAGTTTAGGAACTGGCTGGGATAAGAAATTGATTCAAATTGCTGCAAACAAGGTTGATGCTTTTAAAGAAAAAGATAATCAGTTTAAGTTGGGCTTGGTTGTGGTTGAAAACAAGATTAAGGTTATTGAAAAGAATCCATTCAATATTTTTGGATCGAGTCGAGACTCATCGAATCCTGATTCATCGAATCAAGATGCATTGAATCAAAATTATAGTGTTAAAAATATTTTAAAACTTATTGCTGATACATTTATTAGTAGTCCTGAATTAAGTGGCATGATTGATGCGGTTAATAGTGATTCACCTTACTTTAGAGAACTTAAAGAAAATTTGTTCAAGCGTATTGTTGGAATATTAAAAAATACCGATAATTTAAAAGTGAACTTAGAAATATATAAATATTTTGTTTCAACATTGTTTCCGGAATTCCAAGTGACATTTGAAAAATTGACACAAGATTTGAAAGAAGTGGATGATTTGGATGATCTTGCTGATGTGTTTTCTAGTTTGGTAATTAAATAATTTGCAAGTTTGGATAATTTAAAATTATTTAATTTATAAAAAATTTAAAAGATGGGGCTTTTGGGATGAAATTAAATTTATTAAAAAAATATTTTGTTTTTATAATTCTATTGTTTAGCACTACTTCTATTTTTAGCAGAGCTGAAGAGTATCAATGTGGTATTGATGTTGCTGAAATTGAATTAGACAGTTTTCAAAAAACATCGATTCAAGAACTAAAAACTCAAGTATCAACGGTTCTGGAATCAAAAACAGATAGTTTGACAGAAGAGCTTTCGTTTTTAAAAGACCAAGTTTTAGACCAAGATTTTACTGCTTGTGAACAAAAAAACTTAGCTATTCTTTTGCAATACGAAGTTGATGGCAAACTGAATTCTGTTGAATCAGATATCAAATTAGCAAAAGATCAAAAATTAATAGATAAAAAAATAAAGATATTGTCTTTACTTGTTGTATTGCAAAAAAAGGCACAAGCGAAATTGGAAGTTTTACTTGCTGCAGATAATAATATTTTAACATCCAGAGAATTCAAAGTTATTAAGCTTGGTGTTCTTAATAATTTTTATAGAGATCTACAAAAAATCAATAAAGACGTTTTATTGGGCAAAGTTTCGCTGAAAGATTTAAGACTCAAGCGTTTTAATAATAATTATGTTACAAAAACTGTTACAAATTCTTTGAAAAATTATGGTATTTATAATTTTGATAGTTTATTAAAAGTTGATTTTTGTAACTTGTGGCCAAAATTATACGAAAATTATTTTGAATTTATTGATGAGTATAGAAACAGCAAAGGTTCTTTGTTTGATTTAGATCAAAATGATTTAAATTCCGTTTTGTTAAAAATACAGACTCAGAAAAACATTCTCTTGGATATTGATTTTATCGGTGGTTTTGGATTAATTGTTAAAAAAATATTTGGAACTTGGGCTGGTAGAATTAATAATTTAGAAATAGAAAAAATTGATGATAAGACGATTACTTTGGATTCTGGTTATTATGATTCACAACGAAAAGATCTTGAAGAACAATTAAAAATTAGCATCAAAATATTTGATTTGTTTTTTATCAATCTTATTCGAATTAATAGTGAAATTACAAAATCGAAACATTTTCTTGATAATTTAAATAAACTTGATGGGTCCAAAAAAGAAATTGTTATTGGCCACATGGTTTTAGTAGAAAACGAAGATTTTAATGTTTTTATAAAAGACGAAGATTTTGCTAAGTGTTTTGATGCATATAATTTTCTTGTAGAAGAATATTTGAATAATGATAATTTAAACGAAAATATTTTTGTTTATAAACTTTTTTCGGCTGTTTCTAAATTAAATAGTTTTAAGCGTAAAAAAGAACCAGTTGGAGTTTTGCCATTGTTAGGTATTGCATCTAAAAACAAACAAGCTGATTCTATTTGTTCTTTGACCGAAGATATGATCCAAATTTTGGAACAAATTTCTACAAAATTAAAAGAAAAAGATGGTAGTTCTATTGTTAATGCTGGAATAGTTGAAAGAATTTTAAATGGAGAAATAAAAGTTCCAGATAAAATTCAAAAACTTATCTATACTATGATTCAATCTGTTTTAGGTTGAGAAAAATAATATAAAGAAAAGAAATAAATAAAAGAAGGCATGTTTTTTTGATATCAAAAAAACATGCCTTCTTTTATTTATTTTAATCTTATTATGATGAAATAAGAGCTTTCAATTTCTTTATCATATTGTCGATAAAGTTTGTAACAGGTTTAATTTTTAATCTTGCAAGTCCAAAATAAAGTAGAGTGGCACCAACAGAGAAGATAATTATATTAAGAATAATTTTGTAGGTGATTCCCAAAAGTATTAAACCTGTAAGTATGGCAAGAATGCCTGTTAAATTGTCCGCACCCCATTTTTTAATATTATCCAGATTTTTGTTAGGCATGATTTCTCCCTTTTTTAATATCGAGTCTATTTGTTACATTGCACAAATTAGCAAAAAAATACTTATTTCCACAATCATTTTGTTTAAAAATAAATATTTTAGCCTTACTTGTTTGCGGCCCGAACTTTTCTAGAATTTTATTATTTGGGTGATTTTTCTAAAATTTCTACCACTTGCGCATCTTCAAGTTGTGGAAAAGATTCATAAAATTGTCCAACCGCTGAAAAATGTTTAGGTGTTTCAAGACAAATTATTTCATCTACGTTCTTTTTTAATTCATCAATTATTTCGGGAGGAGCGACGGGAACTGCAACAATTATTTTTTTAGCATTTTGATTTTTAGCACTTTTAATTGCAGCCTTCATTGTTGATCCTGTTGCAATTCCATCATCAACAATTATTGCAATTTTATTGTCCAAGTTTAGAGGCGGTTTGTTTTTGCGATATTCTTTTAAGCGCCTTTGAATTTCTTTAAATACTTTTTCGATTTCTTTTTGAATGTAATTTTCACTGATTTGATACGTTTTTATTATTTTTTTATCCAAAACAGGCATGCCTTCTTGCGTAACAGCACCAAATGCAAGTTCGGGATTTAAAGGATCTTTAAGTTTTTTTGTAATAATTATATCAAAGGGAAGATTTAATATTTCTGCGATTTTTGCAGCGATAGGAACACCACCTCTTGGAAGTCCAAGAATTATTGCATTAGGTTTATTTTTATACTCAGTCAATTTTGCTGCTAATTTTATTGCAGCATCGTCCCGGTTTTTAAAAAACATAATTTTACCCCTAACATTTCACAAAAACTTACGTTGAAATATTAGGGGTATTTAATTTAAAAATACTAGATTTTTAAAAATTAGTTATCTAGTTGATCAAGAATTGTAACTAATCTTAGAACCTTTTCTTCTGAATTGTCTTCTTTGCCGATGTAGTGAAATAAAACGTTTAGTACAATATAATAAATCAATGAAAACAAAGTGAATTGAGCACTTATTTTTATAAGGTCAGGAGTGAGGTCGGCGGTTTGATTCGATATTTGTATTCCAAAAAAACTAGAGGTGTTCGCAGGTTCTTTATTTTTGTTTTTAAGTTGTTTTAAAATCGGAACAATTTTGTCGTAGTTTAATAATGCTGTTGTAGCTCCACTCATAGTTATAGATGTTATTAAATAACTAATTTGTTGAAGTGCAATATCATCCGATTCATCTTTTGCAAGAGCTTTTAGTATTAATTGTTTTTTTAGTTCTGTATTTAAATTAAATTTCTTTGGAACTGTATTTATTGGTTTGGGTGTAGTTTTTGGTGTAGATGTATTTTTTTGTATGGGAAAACTTGTTTGTATAAAAAGGTTTGTGGTAAATGCAAAAAGTGCTGTAAAAAGAATTTTATTTTTTATCATAATTTTACCCCTCTGTATTTATTTATTTGCATAACAAAATATCTCGTTAGTTTTCAAGCATTGGAAATGCAGGACTTGTGAATGAATGCTAATGAGGGTATTGTTTTTTAATTTTAAAATCAAGATGCTTGAATTAAGATTCTTGAATCAAGCATCTTGAAATGCATTTTCGATATATTCGATATTAAAGAAATTTTGATCAAAGATTACTGTTGCAACATCAAACCGGCAAACTTTATCTTGTATGTTATTTTTCAAAATAAATAATTGAGCAGATTTAATAATTTTTTGTTGCTTGCTCCATGTAACTACGTTTGAAATGGGAAAATAAGATTTTTTACGAGTTTTAACTTCAACAAAACAAATGACATCATCTTTTTGTGCGATTAGATCTATTTCGCCTAACTTTGTTTTGTAATTTTGTGTGATTATTTTAAAGTTTTTATTAATCAGAAATCTGGCAACGCTTTGTTCGCCGGCCATTCCAAGTTGTTGTTTTTTATTCATCATGCTGATTCTTGCGAGGTTAGTAATCTAAATTATGTTTAAAATATAAAAGGGCTTTGGTTTACTAGGCGTTGGGCCATTTTTGTAAATTGTGAATCGGGAAATTTATTAAGAAGTGTTTCTATTTTTTCTTCTACAACATCTGTATTTTTTTGTTTATTGGCAAGCTTACTTTCTAAAAATAATAAACGTGCTTCGATCGCGGGATTTTTTGCTAAATAATTATTTTTTAAGTATTCAAGGCGTCCTTGAGCTGCTTCGTATTTGCCTTTTTTAAGATAAAAATTATAAACATAAACTTCTTTATCTATTAATTTATGTTCACAAGTACTAACAATATCTTTTACGTCGTTTTCATACTTAACAAAGTCGGAGTTTTTTATGTATCTTTCACATAATCTAATTGTTTCGTTTGTATCTGTTTGATCACAATTAGGTTTTAGTGTTTGATAAAATTTAGAAAGAATTGTTCTATAATTTGCAAATTCAACATTCATATCGGCTGGGTAAAATTCTGTAAAGTGTTGATATAATTCAAATGCGGAAGGAAGTTCTCCTGCTTCAAAATACATATCTGCTAACATGAGTTTATATTTTGAAATTTCATGATTATCTGGATGTTGAGCTACTAATTTTGCTAGATATGCTATTGCGAGATCATCTTTTTTTGCATCAATGGATGTGAGAGTTTTTTGTTTAATTTCATCAAAACTCATATCTTCAGGTTTTTTTTCATCTTGTTTTGCACAATTTGGTAGAAGCAATAATGCTGATACTGTTAAAAATAAGAAGAAGTATGACTTATATTTTTTTTGATTAACCATATTCAAGACCTTGTTTTTGATAATTTAAAACAATTTTAGCTTATAAACATATTAAAATATTGTGTCTCTTTTGGCAAAAAAATGTATTAGGATGCATTTTAGGCCTGCTTTGTTAAAATTATTAAGGTTTTAGTCGAGCTTTGCTATTATCAGGTTGTAAATTTTAAATTTTCAATAAATTATTAATTGTAAGTTGACCCTTAAAAGGGGGAGGCATTAAATGAGAAAAAGACTAGGCGAAATTCTTGTAGTAAATGGCGTTATAAGCGCAGAACAATTAGTGTTTGCGCGCCAAGAACAAGAAGATACTGGAAAATTATTAGATCAAATTCTTTTAGAAAAAAAGTTTGCAACAAAGAAAGACATTGCAAAAGCTTTATCAGAACAAGTATCAATTGATTTTGTAGAAAAAATTACAGAACAGATGATTGATCCTAAGATATTAAGCAAAATACCGTTAAAGTTTTTAAGAAAACATGTTGTAATTCCAGTTATTTTTGAAGGCAGAAAAACAATTGTTACTGCTGATCCAAGAGATTTGCAGCCGCTTGATAATATTTCATTATTATTATCTGGCGATGTGAGTTATGCCGTTTCTACTTCCG
>DAOVNS010000068.1 GCA_030630075.1 bacterium
AAGCTTACAGATTTCCAGATCCTATCGATGCAGGCAAAACAACTAATCTTGATAGCTTCATCAAAGAAAACAAAATGGAAACTTTTTTAGGTGATGGTAAAGAATCAAAAGAAGCTGTCGCTTCAGATTCAACCGAAAAAGTAGTAAGCGAAGAAGCAACAAATAATAACGAACAAAAAGAAGGTTAATAATGTCAAAATTTAAATTAAAAGTTAGCTCAAGATTATTAAAGAAAAAAGTAAGAAAACAATCATATCAAAGTCCAAAACATTGTCGCTTTTGCAACAACCCAGAACAGGCTCTTGATATTGATTACAAAAATACAAATCTTTTAAGAAGTTTTTTAACCGAACGTGGTAAAATTCTTCCTTCAAGAGTTTCTGGTAATTGCTATTATCATCAAAGACAGCTTTCACAAGAAATTAAAACATCTCGTTCGATGGCTTTATTACCTTTCTGTTCTATTCACAGATAATAAAAACAGAATATCAAAAATTTAAAAAGCCCCTTTTATAAAAAAGGGGCTTTTTTTTATTTATATAAATAAATTTTATCTCAATTAGCTTTCCACTCCAAAACCTTCACCGTCCATTGTTAAAAGATAATTCTTATTATCTTCAAGATCTGTTCCTTTTATTGTCATCAAAAATTCTTTATCATCTTTACTTAAAATACTATCTCTTACTTGTCCACCATTGGCCAAATCTTTTTCATTTCTGTCTTTTGTTATCTCTGTTCCTTGCTTATCTTTTAATGGAAGAGAGTAAATTTTTATAGAAATCAATTTTTTATCTCGTTTGCCAATTTTTTTAATAAATGGAAATTCTTTTTTTTCATCTACACTCAATTTGTAATAAAAAGAATAAATAGTTCCATCATATTTCAACAAAACACCTAGCGGCTTTGTATTTCCCTCAGCATTTTTAATAGATATTTTTGAGTGAACAAAACCAAAGCTTAAAAATAACATTCCAATCAAAAACAATTTAACAAATCTAGATTTAACAAATCTCGATTTAACAAATCTCGATTTAACGCATTTCATGAATTCTCCTTTTTTTGTAAATACTAAAGAAGTCTGCAGATGAAATTCAACGGTTTTATAATTTAATTTTTTTAAAGAACGCCAGTAAAAACACACTTTGCCCGTGCGTTAAGAATTATTTTGTTTTGATCATCAACTTTGACCACAAGATCCCCACCCAACATACTAATGCAAATATCTTGCTGTTTTTTTATTTTTTTTAAAAAGAAAAGAGTTGTCAGAACGGCAACAGCTCCAGAACCACACGCAAGTGTAATTCCACAACCACGTTCATGCACAAGCATGTGAAATTTATTTAAATCTTTTTTGTCTTGCCAAATAAATTCAACATTTGTCCCACTCGAGAGTGTACCACTTGTAAAATCTTTATGATTTTCAATTAAATTTCCGTTTTGTTTTAAAAAATTTAAATCTATTTTTTCTAAAACAATAAAATGTGGATTACCAACATTTACAACATGACCAGTTAAATTGCGATCCAAAACTTTTATAGATTTGTTTCCTTGATAATCACCAAGTTCTGTTTTGTTTGTAATCGTAAGATCATCATTAATTCTTGCTTCAAAAATTCTTTTGTGCATTTTGATTTTGAAATTTTGACAAAACGAGTTTTGACAAGACGAGTCTTGATAAAACGAGTGCTTCGTAGATAAATGAAGGCTTATGCATCTTAATCCATTCAAGCAAGTCTCTGCCCTGCTCCCATCAGAATTAAAAACAATCACCTCGTGATTTATTAAATCTTGATTTTTAATTAAAACCAAAACATTATCAGCACCGATACCAAAATGGCGATCACAAATTTTTTGGACAAAATCACCAAATTGTTTTTCAGCAATCTTGTCCAAGACGTTTTTTAGATTTTCTTGGTAACAATCAAAAACTATAAAATCGTTACCAAGAGATTGATATTTATAAAATTTTTCAAACATTTTTATAAAGACAAAGTATCCTTTTTGGGATTAGTTGCGGAATTTAAATTAATATCAAAATTAATATCTTCTTGTGCAAAAACTTTACTTAAATAAGCTCTTCCAGAATCACCAAAAATTATTACAACAATATCTTTTTCTGTTAAATTCTTGCAATAATTCAGTGCCACATGCATAACAGCACCACTACTAATGCCAACTAATAAGCCTTGTTTTGCAAGTTTTTTGGTCATCACAAATGCATCATTATCATTAATTGGAATAATTTCATCTACAACTGATTGATCAAAAGTTTCACTTATAACATCAATGCCAATGCCTTCAACGTTATAAGCTTTAGGATTTTTACTAGAAAAAACTGAAGTTGCTGCATCAACACCAATAATTTTTATTTCTGGATTTTTTTCTTTTAAAAATTTACCAACACCAGAAATTGTTCCACAACTTCCTGCACCAATGATTGCATGGGTAACTTTGCCTTCAGTTTGTTCCCAAATTTCTTTTCCGGTTGTTGTGTAATGTGCTAGAGGATTTGATTTATTAAAATATTGGTTTGGCATAAATGAGCCAGGAATTTTTTCGTGTAAATCTTCTGCTTTTGAATGATATCCTTCTGGATCATCTAAAGTATCAGCATTGGGACAAACATAAACTTTTGCGCCATAGGCACGAATAACATCTACTTTTTCTTTGCTTGTTCTATCTGGAACGGTAATAATTACTTTATAACCTTTAACCGCACCAATCATTGCAAGAGCAATTCCTTGATTTCCAGAAGATGCTTCTACAATTGTTCCACCCGGTTTTAAAAGACCATCTCGTTCTGCTTGTTCAACCATAAAAAGAGCTGAACGATCTTTTATGCTTCCGCCAGAACTTAAAAATTCTAACTTTGCTAAAAGAGTTGGTTTTACATCAAAATCTAATCTTGCAAGAGGAGTGTTACCGATTAATTCTATAATATCCTTAAACTTCTTCATTTTGCGTTACCTCATAAAAAAATTAAATTAAAAAATGAAAGCGAGAAGTAATTCTAACACCAATAAAAATGTATTCAAATTTTATTTAAAACAACATGTTGTCCCTACAAATAAGCTCTGTTTGCAACTTGTATAAAACGGTTATAATAAGGTTAACACCCTAACAACTTAATAAAA
>DAOVNS010000013.1 GCA_030630075.1 bacterium
AGAAAAGTTAAAACAGAAAATCAATTATCATTAAAAACAGAACTTAAAAATCTAACTATTTATTCTGATGATCAAAATTTGTTAGATAAAATAAAAGAAGAAGAAAAACTTATTAAAGGTATTACAAAATCAAATGATATTTTGTACAAAAATGAATCTGCACAAACAGAACTTACAAAAGAAGATGATGCTTTGCTTATGAATATTTTTATTAAATAAGCCTAGGCTTAAAAAAATATGATTTTAATAAAAAACAAAATTAAAAAAATTAAGATTAACGAATCGCAAATAAAAAAAGACGTAGCAAAAATATTACGTCTTTTAAATTATCAAGATTTTGATATCGGCATACTTTTTACAACAAACAACACAATTCAAAAATTCAATAAAAAATATCGCAAAAAAGATAAAGCTACGGACATTTTATCTTTTCCATATCACACAGAATTAAAAGCCGGTGAAAAAATAAAAATAAATGATTCAGACGACAAAAATTTAGGCGACATTATCATCTCGCTGAAATTTGCAAAAAACGACGCCTTGCGTCTAAGTCATTCACTTCAAGAACATTTACGTATTCTTCTCGCCCATGGAATTGCTCATCTTTTGGGCTATGATCACCAAACTGAATCTGAATATAAAAAAATGCAGTCTTTTGAAAAAAGATTACTCAAAGTAATTTAAAATCCACAATAAGCAATGCTCAAAACCAAACCACCCTCACGCCATTACTATGTGTATTAATATAAAACTTTATCCAGATTTTCATTGATTAAATAAATCAGTCAGTTATATTTCTAACATAGATATAGATTCTATTTATTGGGTTAAGGGTTTTTCCAAGGAAATAAGCAAAATGTGCAACATAAGCAACATTACAAAATATACAATATACGAAGGATACGAGTCTTCTTACGATTATATCGTTTACGAGGCAGACTTGGTTTTCACAGAAGAAAGCGTAGAAGAAGCTATCGAAGAATCAGATAATAACGAATTGGAAGAAATTCCTGAAATCGATTATTCAATTTTTGATCTACCAGGAACAGGTGGAAACGTTCATTAACGTTAATTAAAAATTTATCGCGTAATTGCGTAATAAATGAAACGGGGCCGAGTAATTCGGCCCTGTTTTCGTATTATTCTATATCTTTTATTTTAACTACCGGTAACTTTTCCTACAGGAATCATCGACAAGAGATATTTAAGATCGTCATCATTAAACCTTAAACCGCCACCCCAAACAGGACCAGCCGTTTTTCTGCCCATCATATCGTCAAAACCAATAACTGTGTAAATATTTTTTAGGAAGAAGAATTTATTAATCCATCTGATGTAAGGACGTGAATACGTTGTTCCATAATCAGCATGCTTCGATCCTCTAAAATCAAATGCTTCTATTGTTGAAACCCAGTGGAATTTATCGGTATAAAGAGGAACATAAATATCAGCCGCCATACCAAAAGTGTTTTCGAACATTCCAATACGCAACGCAACACGATTAAATCTTTTACCAAATTGAAAACCAAAAGACATGTCGTTTTTTATTCTTTTGTTTTTATCATAAGTTTTTGCAAATTCTAATGTATCGTGAGATTTTTGTCCTGGTCCAAACTCACTATCCAAATCGTAATTTAAGTTATCAACATTAAGCCTTTGGCCTTTGTAATCAGTCCATTCTCTTTCAATCTCTTCTCTTACATAATTTCCACGTTCATCTGTAACAATTTGGAACTGATAAAAATAATCTGATGTTGGACGAAGTTTAACTTCCATGTAACCTTTGGAATTCCAATCACGTGCTAAAAGAAGTTCGGAGTGCATATCAACATCAATAATAAATGATTGTGCTTTAACAACATAATCTTTTAAACCACGAATTGTTTTTTTGATGTCATCATAAGTTTCGTCTTCATTAATTAATTTACCAAGAAGACCTTTTCCTGTATTTATTTTTTCTACAACCTGTTCAGCTTCTCGGAAAGTTTCGCGTGCTTGAACAGCTGTATCATCTATTGTTACAAAAGCAGTTCCTACTTTTTCGCTAGCACTTGCAAACTTTGGTAAAGTGTCATCTGCGAATGCAATTGTTAAACGATCTGCACTATTTTTAATAGCAGGAAAAGCCTCGTTAAAATTTTCTTTAATTGAAGGCACCGCTTCTTGTAAATGATTCATGGTATATCTTAGATCAATCATTGTTGCATTAAGATTTTCTTCGTTCTTTCTAATTGTTCTATCTAAAACTTCCGAAAAGTCTGCCATCTTTGTTGATGCTCTTGCGATTCCACTTAATGCATGCTTCATATCAGTTTCACCTTGCGGTGTTGCAAAAACATTTCGCAGCGAAAAAGCCATGTCTTGAATGCTCGAGGCAATATCTTTAAATTGATCTAATAAATCACTAACGGTTGCGGGAGATTTTCCCGGCATAGATAAAATGCTACCTGGTAAAAGAAAACCAGTTGAAGGATCGCCCGGTTCTAAAACTAAAGTCTTTGCTCCGATTAAGCCTTCTTGCGCAATTACTGCATAAGAATTTTTAGCAAGTTTAATATTTTTGCTAACTCGCATCATTATTTCGGCTTTACCATCCGAAAGTAGTTCAATGGAATCAACCCATCCAACATCAACACCTGCAATTTTTATGACGGCTTTTGTATCAAGCCCTCCAGTATCATCAAAATAAGTTCTATAGGTATCATATTGAGCTTTGTCTAAACGAAGTGCACCTATATTAACACTTAAATAAATAAAAATTGCGATTGCACTTATTATAAATAATCCGACTCGTGTTTCTGCTTTCACAAGACCATCCTATCTTGTTACTAAGACCTTAAATCCAATACATTCTAACCAACTTTAAATTCTTTTTCGCCGTCTCCTTTTTTTCTGAACTTTGTTCAGTTGCCGCTTTTTGAGAAGTTTCTTCTTTTTTATTATTATCTTTTTTTTCTTCTAAAACTTTTATCACTGCCAAAACCTTTTGTTCTACCCCTCCGACATTACCACAAGATAGCACAGAATAAACTTGGGGCCCAAATTCTTTGGAGAAAATTTTATTAAAAACACTCAACGTCTTAGGTTTTGCGCCATAAACTGGTTGAAGATTATTCCAATTTTTTTCCCAGTCTGCACCAAAATCTTTTTTATAAGTATCAATCAAAGCTTTAAACTTCGCCTTTAATTTTTCTGAATCCGCAGCCAAAGGACGACGCAGATTTAAAATAGCACACAAAGAATCCGAAGCAAATAATAACTCTATTTTGTCATCCAAAGACCATGTAGTAAAAAGATCTTGTAAAAAAATTGATTCATTTGGTTGTATATTTTTTTTCGGTTCTGGAAGCTTTGGCGGTTCATAAAAAACATTTAAATTTTCAAAGCCTTCGATCTCTACTAACTCAGAAATATCATCTAATTTCTTTTTTCTTTCTTTAAAAAAATCGGTTAATTTTTTTAGAATTTCACCTTCTGCAAACTTCTTTTTTATATATAAACCTTTTAAAAGATCGTTATATTCTTTTTTAAATTCTTGTTTTTCAAAATCAAAACCCTCGTTAAGATTAAGTTTTCCATTTTCACATGTTATACAAATTTTAATTTGTCCATCAGTTCCATCTATTTTTTTATCTAAATCAAAAGATTGCCATCTATTTAAATTGGGTAAAACGCGAGATAAAAAATCCTTAAATATTTTTTCTGGATCTTCTTTTTCAGAGCCAATACTTTTTTTAGATTCTTGTCTTTCTGTTAATTGTGAAATAGCTAAATTAATTCCGCCTAAGGCAAGGGACCGTGCTTTTTGCGACAAAACAATTCTATTATCAAAATTAACACCTATCCAAATACTTCTCATTAACTGTTGCGTTAAAAGAGTAATTAGTGAAAGTATCAGCAATGTAAAGAGTAAGACTGAAGCATTTTTTCTTTTCAACATTTAACGCCTTCCCGATTTTACAGGGACTGTTTTTTTAAGCTGAGCTTGTGGAACTGGTTCTGTCGGTTTTGGCAAAGCAGCGTCTCCTGTTTTAGGTTCCGGTTCTTTTGGTTGTTGTTCTGTTTTCGGCGCTTGAACTTCTTCTTTTAATGTTGGATAAGAAAAAATGGGGATTGCACCCCTAAAAGAAGATTCTCTTACAAGTTGTTCATCCCAAAATACAATCATAAAATCTATTTTTTGAGGAACAATGTAATCTGTTTGTTCATCATCTTTCTTCTCGTCTTTTTTCTGTGAAAAATTCTTTTTAATAAAATCTAAATCCCAAACAAAAGATCGAATCTCTTCTTCTTCTCGATTCCTCGAATCTCGACTTGTTTTTTCTTCCTGAGGTTTTACAGAAACATATTCAAAATAAAATTCTTTTATATCTTCAGCGATTGTAAAAGTTCTAATAATATCTTTTTTAATATCTTTTTGTTCTTTAGCTTTTAGTTCTTCTGGATCTTTAAAATCAAAATTATCTAAGTCGTAAGTCTCTTTTCTTATAAGATTATAACTTGTTTTATCGCGCAAGCTTCTTTGTTTATCTTTTAATAATTCATATTTAATACGAACCAACCGAGGTTTTCTTTCACCATAAACTTGCAGAGGATTTGTACAAATAAAATTAATACTTTTAAAAAGGTCCCACTTTTTACCATCAATTCGGCGATACTCTCCGTCATAAACATCGCCAACAAAATATTTTTGGTCTTTCTTTTTATCTTTATTCTGTACAGCAACTTCTTGCGTAGAAACTTTTTCTGCAGGCTTGCCCGGCTGCTTTTTTGCAACTTCTTCTTGGAACTTAGAAACAAAAGAAGAAGATATGTCTTTTTGAATCTGGTCGATTAACAAACAAGATTTGCGATTCAAAATCATTTTATCTCTTGAATGATCCAGAAAACCAACAAGATTTCTGTAAAGCTGAATCATTCCAAAAACAATAAAGCTTGAAATTGCGAGAGCAATTAAAACTTCAACAAGAGTGAAAGCTGTTTTTCTTTTAAGCATCAATTCTTCTTTTCTTGTTCTGGAATTAAAACGAATGTTGTCATTTTTGAATTTATCGAATCTGGTCCGCTTTTCCATTCGCCTTCAGATTCTGCAATTTTAACAAAGTCTTTAAAATCATTTAAAGCCGATTTCCTATCTATATCAACTAATTGAGTTGTAATTTTTATATCTGGATTTTCTATTTTTTCAACCGACGGCTTGTCTTTTGATGGATATTTTAAATAAAAATTAAATAAGTTTTTTTGAACGAGAAAGATTCTATTTATTTTTTCTGAACTAATTTGCAACCGATTCACAAGGCGCAAATGTAATGAGGTTAAAATAGAAACAGCGCTAACTAATATAAACAGCGCTAAGACAACTTCTAATAAAGTAAAACCCGAACTTTTTTTCATAGAAAACTTTAACTATTTTTCTGGCCTCAAGAAGCCTTCAACAAATTCAAACTTGCCTAAGAATGGAGCTATTTTAAAAGTAACTCTTTCTTCACGATCTTCAACTTTACGTAAAAGATGAATCATTCCTGGTTGAACCAAACCATTGGGAATTATATAACAATATGCATTCCCTTTATTTTCTTCAAACTCATTTTTTTTACTTCGATAAAATTTTTGCATTTTAATTGAATCTGGCAATTCATACTTGGTATCAAAATATTCAGAAAAAACTTGTTTATAGTTTTTTTTATTAGGATCTTCGAGATCATCTTCTTCTTGTTCAACTACAACAAAATCAGGATCTACAACATTTTGCTTAAACGATAATCTATAATTATTTTGAGTTGCAACAGCTTCTTGACGAGCATAATAAATCAAATTATTAAATTCATCTAAAACAACTGGCCACTCGGAAGATGGTTTTTTTTTAATTAACCAGCCTGGAATTATGGTTGCCGCCATTGCGACGACAACCACAACTAACATTATTTCGATAAGAGTAAACGCCGATCTGCAATTTTTTATCAAATCAACTCCCACTAACCCCCAAATACGATTTCTGCCTTATCACCCGTTCCACCTTCTTCGCCATCGGCGCCGAAAGAGATTATCTCTAAATATCTATATTTATTTTTATATCTAACAGGTGGAATATTACATTCAAATTCATTTCCCCATTTATCAAGTAAATCATCTTCACCATCTAAATAAGGTCCGTTCCAACCTTCAGCGCCTTGAGGTTTTACAATTAATGCTTGCAAACCACCTTCTTTTTTTGTTGGATAATGCCCAACATTTGTTTTGTATTCGATCATTGCATCTTTAATTTTGCCCATTTTGAGTTTGGTCATCGAAACATCAGATTGTGCAATTCTTCTGTATAATGCTGGTCCTACAAAGGCAAAAAGAAAACCAATAATCATTAAGACAATTAAAATTTCGACCAATGTAAAAGCCGAACTTTTTTGAAAGCTCATAAAAACTCCTAAATTAAAAACCTTGTAAATTTCCCATTTCCATAATTGGCAAAAATATCGAAACAACAATAAAAGCAATCATCGCTCCGGTAATCATTGTCATTGCTGGTCCTATTTTTGCAACAAGTGAATCTGTCAGTTCAACGAGCTCAACGTCATAATCTTCGCCAACCGTTAAAAGCATTTGAGCAAGCTGACCAGATTGTTCTCCTGTTTGAATCATATAAATTGCAATGTTCGGAAAAAGTTTTGTTTCTTTTAGATACTTTGCAATCTTACCTTCTTTTATAATTTTATCTCGCGCCGCCCTAAGTTTTGCAACAAGTACTTTATTTTCCACAATATTACAAACAATATCAAGCGCTTCGGATAAATTCACTCCCGCTTCTAAAAGCATGCCCAAAGTCTTACTAAATTGAACAACCGCCTTTGTTCTAGAAAAATAAGCAGTCAAAGGAAGCTTAAGAAAAATTTCATCCAATTTATATTGCCCAGAAGGCGTTGATTTCCAATAAGTAAAAAGTAAAAGAAGACACAACGACGTAATTGATAAAATTAAAAAATTACCAACAATAAAATCTGATAAGTTCTTTAAAAACAAAGTAGGACCGGGCAATTCTTGCCCCATTTTTATAAACATATCAGTAATTCGAGGAACAAGAAAAACAAGAAGAGCAGTAACGATTGCAAGAGAAAAAGATATCATGAAAAGGGGATAAGCCATTGCTTTTTTCACTCTTTTTTTTGTTTCAGCATCTTTTTCTAAATATTCAACCAAACGCAACAAAATCATGTGCAACTTACCACTAGCTTCACCAGCTTTTATAAGTTGAACATAAACGTTCGAAAAAGCTCTTGGATACTTACCCAATTGATTTGCTAAAGAATCACCAGATTTTAAACCATCTTTAATATTTATTAAAATCTGCTTAAATTTTTTATCAAATTGTTCAATCAAAAGTTCAAATGCTTGTAAAAGCGGAACACCTGATTTTAGCAAAACAGATAATTGCTTTGTAAAAATAATTTTAGTCTTTTCATCTACTTTGCCCTCAAATAGTTTAAAAAAGCTAAAACCACGGGATTCTACTCCAGCCTCTTTTATTTTAATCGGCATCAATCCTTGGCCTTTTAAAATATCTTTGGCCGTTGGCATAGAAGAAGCATCTATCGTGCCAGTGACTCTTTTCCCTTTGCGATTAAACGAATCGTACCAATAAAGAGGCATAAGACTCTCCATAAATTTAATTTTGCTTGAAAAAAAAATAACTTGAGTGTTAACATAGCTCAGCTAAACTGGTTTTATACAAGTTATTTGAATAATTTATCAGAAAGGAGGCCCGGATGAAAATAAAAAAAATATACCCTTTCATCCTCATCTTACTATCAACAATCTTTATTACGAACTCTTCTGCAAAAAAGATCAAAAATAAAGATTTTGAAAAACCAAAAACTGATGTAGAAAGATTTTTAGGTTTAGACCAAATTACACCATCGCAAATGAGCACCTTGAGCATAAAATATTATTTCCAAGGTCTTAAAAATTTCCAAGGTCTTAAAAATCAAATTTTGTTCAGTGGAAATCAATCTCAAGCTGCAAAAAAATCCCGAACAACAATTTTCAATGAATCTTTAACAAAATATGTAAAAGAAATTTACAACAGCAACTATTACGCTAATTTCTTAACAGCTGACGGCACTCACATTCTTGAATTTGTAGAACTAGGAAGCGAACTAAACTTGGAAGCACAATCTTTATATACAGGATTAAGGCTTTTTTATAACAAAATAAAATCCTGCGAATTCATTCATGACAGTGTAATAATACAAATATTAGAACCAATGCCAAAGTTGCTCGAAAAATATTTTGAAGTAGAAGAATACAAAGCACCATCGTTAGACACAATATCAAAAAGCATGGAAAAAGAATTATTGTTCAAATTCACAGAACATCTTGATTTATTCCACTCAGAACCAAATGATTTTATAAAAGAACTTTCTTCTACTATCGGAAAATTAGTAAAAGAAGAATTAGATAATTTACAAAAAGCCGCCGAAGAAAAAGAAATAACAGAAAGACTTCGTCAAATTACCGTTCGCTTTTTTGAAATAGCATTAAGTAAAACTGTTTGGGACAAAAACTCACCTGAAGGAATTTGGGATTCTGTAAATGCTATTGCAAATGGACTACAACTTTTAGGTATTCACGGAATTGTAGACCACATGGATGATCTTGATGATATGCTTTGGTCTTTAACTTACCGCTTTTGTTTCTTTTTAGATCTTGCAGGATCAAAACTTCCTTTAGAATTTTACGAAGAAATAGAATTTGACCTAGAAAATAAAGTTATTTTCTTTTTAGAATCGCAAGAACAAGATGACGGCATTAAAACAAAAAAAGAATTTATTGCCGAGGCAGTATTAAAAGCAAAAGCAAAGGCAATCGCCTTTGAAGAACAAGGAATTTTTACAGATCAAATGTTAGATTATTAATTTTTTAAAACCAGATATTAATTATCAAAGCCCCAGATTTTTTCTGGGGCTTTGATCTTCTTAACACGAACTCGATAATTAATTTTACAGTAAAACGTGCTGCAATAGGTGCGATTTAGTATGTATAGATCATAAAAAACGATACTACACCCGCTCGTCCCGAAAGAATAATTAATATTTTTTTCATAATCACTCCTACCTTTTAAAAAAATTTGAAGTTATTTTTTTAAAAATTCAACGCAAATTGTGCCCCAATTGTATGTGGATTTATTACTCTTTTTCCCGTTATCGGCATTTTATAAAAAAAACTTATTTGAGGCTTAAACCAAGAACGTTTAAATTCACTGAAAAAATCATAATTTAGCTGGAAAATAAAATTCTGCATGGTCCATTCTTTAAGACTTTGTGCAGAATTTATAACTCCATAACTAAAATCATTTGATTGAGAGACAAGTTTATCATCATCATGTTTATCAAACTGATAAGCAATCATGGCAGAAAGACCTCCTAAAAATCTTTGCGCTTGAACATACAAATTAAATTTCCAAGCAATTCCACCAGATCTTGATGCAATACCCTTATTCAAAAGTAAATAATCTGTTTGATTTTCGTCTATTTTTAATCTTCTCTCTCTTGTTTCATCAAATAAGAATAATAGTTCAAATTCTAGACCAGCTCGCATTTTGTAAACAAAATCTAAGTCAAGAGCAACGGCCATCGGTATTCCCCAAGAACCATCATTTCCTAGAGGTAAACTAAAAGTTTTATCTTCATCTTTTACACTTCCAGAAGGAATAGATAAACCAAATCTTGCATTAACTCTTACGTTTTTTAAATGCTCTTTCATTTGTTTAAAATCTTTGTACCACCAAAGCATTAAAACAATATCGCTTAGTCCTGTTTTTTTCCAATTTTGTAAATCTGGACCACCTAAACTTGTTACAATATTTTCTAAGTTATCGGTTAAATATTGATGAACATCCATATCTGAATTTAAAACATTTTTTGTTTGGTCAGTCCATTTTACTTCACTAATTTCCATGTAACGAACAGGAACATAAAAATATGCATCTAAAAATCCAGAAAACACATCGTTAATTTTATATTTTCCATAAAAAGTAAGATCGGCACCTTCGTATCGACCATCAAGCTTAAAATGTCCGCGTACACCATCATCTGTTGTTGGACTATAGGCAGGAATTAATTTATTTGCCAACTGATATGCATCACTTCCTTGTTTGGCACCCATCAACATAGCCAAGCTAGATTCTGTTTCGTTATAAATACTTAAAACATTACATCTATCTTCGCTAAAATTTCTTCCTCTATGAGTTCTTCCATATTCAAAATTTGCACCCAATTTAAACCTGGTATCAGGCCAATCAGACATTCTTAAATTTATATCGTATGGTCGATAGAAATTTGTTGGCGCAAAAGAAGCAAAAAGAAAACTATTCGAAAACAAGAAAACAAAGCACAAGGCTTTTATTTTTTTAATGATCATGAAAAAAACCCTTCGTTATTCACTTACTCGTATTCCCCAATCACCAGGAACTACCCATCCACCCGAGGCAGTATTACGAACAATTAAACCGATATTATAAGCAGACTCTTCCAAATCCAAACCAATAGATCTTTCTGAAGATCTCATAGAACTTTGACTAGTGCCAACATTAATTTTTCTTAAAAATTCCGTTTTCCCTAAATGTTTAGATAAAGTATTAAAACCAAAACTTCCATCAAAAAAGATGTCACTTCTTAACTGACCTATTGAATAAAAATAATCAGTTTTATCTGGTTCGATAATATGATTTATATCTCCATCTTTAACATCAAATCTATAAATGTTTGCTAAATTTAATGCAAAGTCAGCCGTTAAAACGTACATGTTACCGTTTGTTGTAAAACCACCCTTTACATTGTTCATAAAATTTAAATTTACAACGGGTCCTGCAAGAGGGACTGCATCAACTCCAGTACGAATATTAACAGCGGTCCAAACAGGATCAATATTATCATCATCGTCGTTAATATTATTTGAAGCAAATAACCCTGCAGTTGTTGCAACCAAAAGTTTTGTTTGATGCCCACCATTATTTCTATAAAAAAGAATTATATCTAATAAAGTTCCGGATGGCGGTGCAATATTTTCATTATTCAAATTTCCAACTGCCACATCCGTAAACTTAGCTGTTTCCATTTTTATTCTTGTAATACTATCAGCATTCATTACATACAAAAATTTAGCATTATCTGTTCCGTCACAAATAATTTTGCGCACTTGAGAAAAAGAAGATTCATCATCTTTTTTTAATTCTTTAAAAGACCACGAAGCATCGCCAGGAAAACCTGCATTACTTAATTGATCCAAATTGTTCCAACCATCACCATTGCCTTGTCTTAAAACAGCAACCCCTTGGTAACCACCAACAAACAACCATCCTGAATTTGCAGCAACTGCCGATGTTATTTTAGAAACCTCAGAACAACAAATCGGTCCAATATCTTTTAAAGCTTGATCATTAAAAAAGAAAACATTTGTATCTTTTATAAATTCACTTGTTGGAGTAAATGCATCAACCCATCCAACATCAACATGTTTTCCTGTTTCGATCAATGCAACTTGTTGATAACCAGTTGCAACCATCATTGAAAATCTTTTTCGAATAGAAAAACTAGGAGTTTTTTCATCAAAATTCCACATCTGATGAACACCTGCATTTTCTTGTTTAAATTCTTCTTCTAATAACTTTACAAGTCCATTTCCCATCAAACCAGATTGTTCATCACTTTTACCCCATTGAGTAACTTTTACTGTGTTTTTTTGATCTGCATTATTTTGATCAGTTAAATACCAAAAATCTGCTGTTGTTGTATCAAGACCTGCACCATAAACTTTTTCTGCGGCACCCATCACTCTTTGCCACTCTGTCCACGCTCTTATTTTGCCATCGACTTGAAAAAGCGCCGTACTTTTAAAAATACCTGCTTCATTATCAACATCATCTCTTGCACCATCTAAAGAAATATAAACAGAATCACCAACAACAAACATATCTCTAATTTGACCATTAGAAGGCATTGGCAAACCCAGACCTCCAACAAAAGCTCCTGGATCATTTGCTTTCGTCATGCCTGCCTCATCTGCAACAACATCTTCAAAATTATCACTGTTTTTATTTGCAATTTTTCCAACATTTGTGCTTGGAATATTAATGTTTGAGGGAACAAGAGGAATGGCATAAACCACATCATTTCTATTTTCGACGCTTGCATTAATAATTACATAAGAATAACCAGTACTTGTATGCATTGTTCTAATTTTTCGAACAGAAGCTTTTAGATCAACCACATTATTTGAATAAAAACCAAAAATAAAATCATCACTATTTAGATCAAAAAAATTTAAATTCAACGCAACCGCAGGTTCAACAACTAAAGAATTATTTTCTATTCTTCCGACCAAAAGAGAAACTACTCCACCACCTTCGGCTGGATCGACTCTTTTAACATCAGTTAAACCAATAAATAATCTTCCAAGCCTTGAATCCCAATACATATCACCAAAACCGCCAACTTGCGCAGCTCGTGTAATTGCAATTAATTGATCGGCATCTAAATCTAATTTAAATGAATTATCTCCAACTTGTTTTAAAAATTTATTCTCATGAATTATAAGATTTGCAAAACCAGAATTAACAGCACCAAAAACTCCGACATTTGGAGCAACTGCCGCAAAAATATTACCTTGTGAACCTGCAATGCCAGCAACACTTGATATATCATCACCATTTGCATCTTTAATTTTTTCCATATTGGTTTTAACAGAAGAACCTTGATTAATGTCATCAACCAAACAAATAAGTTGATTTGCAAAAAAATCAATATCTGCAACATTTCTGGCTTCTGATAAGGTTAGAACAGGAGAACTACCCTTTAACTTTAAATTTGTAATTCCGTTATTATAAATCGGATTTAACTTGTTTACGGGTTTTTCATCTTCAGTTTCACCATTTAAAAAAACATATAGTGGAGCTAAAGACAAAAACTCAACAACATTTTTGGCCAAATTAGCATTATAAATTATCTGTGAACGGGTTAAAGAATACTGGCCAAACAATAAAGGCAAAGCAGAAGGAGTTTCTGCCCCTAAATAAAAATAATTAGCATAAGCGAAAACAGTTTTATCAAACTTCATATCAAAAGAAACATGAATGCTTTTTTGATCTAAAAATAGATCATCAATCATATCATCCACTGCTTTAAGTTGATCTTTTGAAATACCAGGAATGGAAACATTCTCCTTTTTTACATCTTCTACAAGCAGGTCAATTTCGATGCAACTACTTATCGCTCCTGCAAAAACTTTTGAACTGAACAAAAATAAAACAACTGCATATAAAAATAAAGATTTTATTTTCATAACTCTCCCACTAACCTTATTAAAAAAACCTTAAAAACTTATTTTACGCACTTAAAAAAAAAGATCATCTTATTTAGACAAAAAATATAGCTTTATTCCAAATAATTTTCTAGTCAAAAAAAGAAATGATCCTGTTATTATCGCTAATGAAAAAGCAATAAGCCAAAATCCCCAGCTATCATGAAAAAATAAATACCAAGAAGTTTTTTGCAGCATATTATAAATGACTAAATAAGAGATTCCAAAAAACGATCCGGCTAAAAACACTTGAATAAAGTATCGACCAATAAAATTAAAATAATTCGCTAAATAAAATTTAAAATTATATTTTTTTCTCAACAAGACAAAAAACAAAATTGTTAAAACAAAACCAGAGAAACTTGTTGATGCAACAATTCCAAATGCTCCAAACAATTTCATGCCAATAATATTACACAAAAAGTTAACAACCGAAGATATTGCCAAAGCAATGGTTGGTGTTTTTGTATCATGCATCGCATAAAAAACATTTACCAAAACTTTATTCAAACAAAAGAAAACCAAACCTGTTGCATAAATTATTAAAAGCCACTTAGCAATCCAAATTTGCTCGGGAGTCGCTCTACCTTTTAACATAACCATGGAAAAAATAGGTTCTGCGATAAACATCAAAAACATCATTGCAGGAATAATTAAAAACGAAACAAATTTTGTAACTTCTAAAAGATAATAATTCAATCTTTTTGGAGCATACATCACCAAGCGCGAGAACTGGGGCAACAGAACAGTTGCAAAACCAACAGCAAAAACACCAATTGGAATGTTCATAAACCTGCCACTATAATCAATTAAAGAAACAGATCCAACCGGTAAAAACGAAGCAATACTACAATCAATAAATAAGTTTATCTCAACAATACTCACGCCAAATAATGTTGGAAGAAAGCGTTTTAAAATTTCTTTAAACGACTTTTTCGCCTCATTATTTATTCGGCCAAAGGTAAAGTTAAACTTTAAGTATGCTAAAAAATGCATTAAAAAATTAACAAAACCACCAAATAATATTGCGGCACACAAAAAGAAAACTGAAAAATTCAGTTTTAAACAAGCCAACAAACCTGCAACATAAAAAATATTCATTATAACCGGACCAAATGCCGGAATAAAAAAATGATTTACAGAATTAAGCGCGCCCGCAAACAAAGCACTGCTCGAAATAAAGAAAATTATTGGAAATAAAATTCGCAAAAACGGAACCGCAAATTTAATTTGTTCAGGAGAAAATCCCGGAGCTATAATTTTTAAAACAATTCCCGGAAAAGCCGCAACGAGTATGCATAAGAAAAAAACAATTCCTTCAAAAAATAAAAATGACACGCTCATCAATCCACTTGCGTTATCAAGCTCTCCTTTTTTAACTTTTCTAACAAAAACAGGAACAAAGGCAGCCGAAAGGGCCCCTTCTGCAAAAATACGGCGCAAAAAATGAGGAATTTTATATGCCATAATAAAAGCATCGGCAATTGCACCAACTCCTAAAAACCTTGCCCTTAATAATTCTCGAGCAATTCCTAAGAACCTACTCAATAATGTTGCACCACCAAACTGTGCAGTTTTTTTAAGAATTGATTTTTTATTTAGTTGTGAACTCATATTCAATCCTGTTTTTTTGTTTAAAAAAAATAAAAAAATTAACTTGCGCTTATTCTACAAAATTTTCTTGTTTTAAAATACCCTCATGTAACCTAAAAATATTTTGCATCCTACCGTAAACAGATTTATCGTGCGAACAAATTATAAGACCCATACCCCATTCTTTTTGACAATCTAAAAGTAAATCGACAATAGCTTTTGCATTATCCGCATCTAAATCACCCGTTGGTTCATCTGCTAAAAGAAATGCTGGCTTATTGAAAATTGCACGTAAAATTGCAACTCGTTGTTGCTGCCCACCAGAAAGTTGAGTTGGATAACTATGTGCTTTTTCTAAAATTCCAACTTTTTTTAATAATTCATTTGCTCTTTTTTCACATTCATTTTTGTTTTCACCTTTTATCAGCCCCATTAACATTATATTTTCTAAAACTGTTAATTCTTTTATTAAATAATGAAATTGAAAAACAAATCCTAAATTAGAATTTAGAAAAATTTCTTTTGCTGCAGGTTTTAATTTAAAAATATCTTCATTATCAAAAAACACAGAACCTGAAGATGGAACATCTAATCCTCCAAGCAAATGCATTAAAGTAGATTTACCACTACCAGAAACTCCGACAATTGCATTTGATTCTCCTTTGTTGAAACTAACATTTATTTGATTCAAGACATTTAGTTCTTTTTTTCCAGACCAAAAACTTTTACATAAATTTTTTGCCACAAGTTTTATCATTATCATTTACCTCATATTTTTCAAAACAAAACAATCTCGACCCTCATCCACAAAGCTATTAAATCAATAACGATCAAGATGATTTACAATATCATTGCATTGCCTATAAATCTTTTCTTATATTAACAAGTGTAAATAATGCATAGGGGGCCACAAATAGGGGAGGGTGGATCATGGAAAGCTCCAATCGTAAAAAAATTCTAGAACAAATACCAGAAAACCTACCAGTAATACCTACCATTGACGTAGTAGTATTTCCTAATATGGTTGTGCCATTATTAATTTTAGACGAAAAAATAATTAATGGTATAAATCAGGCAATGGAGGGGGCGAAAAAAATTTTATTACTGGCAGCAAAAGAACAACCTGACGGATACGAAGGTCCAATAGGAGTTCAAGACTTACATGAAATTGGAACAATCACAACAATAATGAGAGTTATGAATCTTCCTGATGGGGGAATTAAGATTCTAACGCAGGGATTGCACAGAGCAAAAGTTGAAGAACTTTCATCCGACGACGATTACTTGAGCGCAAAAGTTAACATAATAGAATTTGATTCTAAAGATATTAAAGAAGAAGAAATAGAAGCCAAAATTAAAAATATTATTGGTTTAGTTGAAAAGCTAAGCACAACCGGAAAAATTTTTGGCCCAGATTTCCAAGTACTTTTATCACAAATGAATGACTCCGAGAGAATTGCTGAATTTGTAATTTCTCATTTGAGTTTAGATACAAAACAAGCACAAGAACTTTTAGAACAAACAAGTATTTCGGGATTACTCGATAAAATAGAACTACATTTAAATAGTGAAATTGAAATAACTTCAGTTCAAGATGCAATCCAAAACAATACTCGCGATTCAATAAACAAATCTCAACGTGAATACTTTTTAAGAGAACAACTAAAAGCAATACAAAAAGAACTCGGTGATGATCTTGAATCTGATATAGAAGATATGAAAAGACAACTCTCGGAACTTCCTTTGAGTGAAGAAGCAAGAGCTGAAGCAACAAGACAAGTTAGACGTCTAGAAAGAACATCCCCAGACTCAATGGAATCTACTGTTTTAAGAAATCATGTTGAATGGTTACTCGCCCTTCCATGGGAAAAACTTACAACAGATAATATTGATATAAAAAATGCAAAAGAAATTTTAGACTCAGATCATTTTGGCTTACAAGTTATAAAAGAACGTATCTTAGATTTTCTTTCAGTAAGAGCAATTAAAAAAGATTGTGATACACCAATCTTATGTCTATCTGGTCCTCCAGGAGTTGGCAAAACATCTCTTGGAAAATCAATCGCCAAATGTTTAGGAAGAGAATTCTTTAGACTATCTCTTGGCGGCGTACACGATGAATCAGAAATCAGAGGACATAGAAGAACATATGTTGGCGCATTACCAGGCAGATTTATTCAAGCATTAAAAACTGTAGGTACTGCTAACCCATTAATAATGATCGACGAAATAGATAAAATTGGATCTTCACAAAGAGGTGATCCTTCTGCGGCGCTTCTTGAAGTTTTAGATCCAGAACAAAATCACTCTTTTTATGATAATTACCTAGGAATTCATTTTGATTTATCAAAAGTATTATTTATAACAACAGCAAATGATCTTTCTAGTATTCCAGGACCATTAAGAGACAGGATGGAGGTTATTCAACTTCCTGGATACACGCACGAAGAAAAAATAGAAATCGCAAAAAAACATTTAATTCCTAAAGCTACAATAAAATCCGGCTTAGAAAATAAAGGTTTTGTTGTTAACCCAGAAGTAGTAGGCGAAATGATAATGGGTTACACAAGAGAAGCTGGAGTTAGAGAAATAGATAGATTTGTATATAAACTTTGTTCTAAATTTGCACGTGCTTTAGTAGAAAACAAAACAGAAACAGAATTTACAAAAGAAAATCTACATAAATTTTTAGGACCAAGAAGAGTGCTCGATGAAGACTTTGTTCATAACAACCAAGTTGGTGTAACCAATGGTCTTGCATGGACTCCTTACGGCGGAGAAGTTCTACAAGTTGAAGCAGTACTTATGAAAGGAAACGGTAGATTAATTTTAACAGGCCAACTTGGCGATGTTATGAAAGAATCTGCTCAAGCTGCTGTAACTTATGCAAAAGCTCATGCAAAAACTTTTGGAATAGATGAAGAAATGTTTAAAACTTACGACCTTCACATTCATTTACCTGCTGGCGCCATTCCAAAGGATGGTCCATCTGCAGGAATCACCCTTCTTTCGTCAGCTTTATCTGCATTTACCAATAGAGAAGTAAATTGTGAATTTGCAATGACCGGTGAACTTAATTTACACGGGAACGTACTTCCAATTGGCGGACTTAAAGAAAAACTTCTAGCTGCCAAAAGAAAAGGTCTTAAAAATATTATTATTCCAAAATCAAACAGAAACGATTTAACAGAAGAAGACTCAAAACTTTATGATGGATTGAATGTCATCTGGGTTGATGATGTAAAAGATGTTCTTGAAAGAATTTTACTACCTTTACGTAAATCTCAAGCATAAATACTTCTTAAGTGTAAAGACTTGATAAGAGTAAAAACCCAACATATAAAAAAGGGCCGGTTTTTTTAAGCCGACCCTTTTTTATTAATCAAACAAATTATCCCAATGCGTAAGCGTTAAGATAATTCTGAAATATAAATTATTAATTTAATTAAAACTAAAACTTGTGCTTTTTACCATATATTCACTAAACTGATCAAAAATTTAGACGATTTTAGGGGATAATAATGAAAAAAGTACTAACAATCGGCGGCGCAACACAGGATATATATTTGCACTACGAAGGTGCAGATTGCATGTCCATTACAAAAAAAGATCATATTCAACAATATATGCTCTTTGAATCTGGTGAAAAAATAGAAGTTGAAGATATTTTGTATCACACAGGCGGTGGTTCAACAAACTCTGCAACGTCCTTTAAAAGAATGGGTTTTGATACAACTTGTTTTTGTAAATTAGGCAAAGATTATGCCGCAAATATAGTAATCGAAGAATTAAAAAAAGAAGGTATTAATACAACTCATATAGCAACCTCAGAAAAATATTCCACTGGAACTTCTTTTATAATAAATTCCCTAAAAAGAGAACGAACGATTTTTGCATACCGAGGATCAAACGGTTTTTTGCGAAAAGAAGAGATTCCTTTTGATGTCATCAAAAACAGTGATCAACTTTATATAACATCGCTTAGCAATGAATCTTCAAAATTATTACCAGAAATTGTTAAAACGGCTCACGAAAAAAATGTAACAGTTGCAATAAATCCAGGAATTAGCCAACTCGCAAAAGGAACAGACACCCTGCAAGAATCATTAAAATATATAGATACATTTATTTTAAATAGCTCCGAAGCCAAAACATTTATGTTTGCATTGGTTCAAAATAATAAAGAATATCAAAAGGCATTTGAAGTCGACATTGAAACCAAAGCAAAGGCTTCTGAAAATAAAGAAATAAAAGCTAGCTTACTAACAAGTCCACTAACACACGAAAACTTTTATTTCAGCACCAAAAAATTCTTTAAAGAAGTTTTAAAAATGGGACCAAAAATAGTTGTAATAACAGATGGCGCAAACGGTGTTTATGTTGGAACAAAAGATGAAATATTGTTTCATCCAAGTATTAAAACAGATATTGTTGATACTTTGGGTGCAGGAGATTCTTTTGGTTCATGTTTTGTTGCAAGTCTTTTAAATGAAAATACTATCTCAGAATCCCTCCAAAATGGAATTTTAAATAGCGCATCCGTTATTGGAAAAATGGGCGCGAAACCAGGACTATTAACACAAGAACAATTAAAAGAAAAAATTAAAGCAACTAAAAATGATTTAATACAAAAATTTAAATATTAAGGAATAAATTTTTGTGAAACTTTTATATATAGAAATAAACAATACTTCGCTAATTTTACATATAATAAAAGAAAAAAAAGATTCCTATTTAATTCAAAATTCACAATTAACCAATTTAGATAATTTAGAATTTAAAGATGGAATAATTTACAATCCATCAAAAATATCATCGATCGTTAAAGAATTCTTAAAAACAAATAAATTTAAAAATGCAAAAGCAATAATCTGCATTCCAGATATTGAAAATAATCAGGAGACAAAACAAAAATTAATATTATTACAAAACGCACTATGTTTTAGTAACGCAGGGCTAGAAATAAAAAAAATAATAAGCAAACCGATTTTTGAGAACAAAGAAAACTCTGATACTTGTAAAACAAGTCAAGTAAAAAGCCAACAAAACTTATATTCACATTTTATCAGCAAAAACAAACATCCAGGAATATGGATCTTTTGTTCTTTAGTCTTTTTTGTATTAATTTTTCATGCAACATTTAATTTAAGCACCACTCAAAGAACACAAATCAATCGAATTGAATCAAAAAACAACCTTATATCAAAAACAAATTTAGATTTAACAAAAGAACTAAGTTCTTTAAATGATCTAAAAAATACAAATAATGAATTTATAAACAGAATAGAAAAATTAAAAAACTTTAAAAATGCAAAAAACAACATAAGCAACTTATTAATACACACAGCATTTAGCATGCCAAAACAGAGTTTTCTAACAAAGCTTTCGATCAAAAAAGATGTAATCTTAAAAGAATCAAACTTAAAATCAAAAGAACAAAACAACCAAGAAAAAATAAATAATATTTGTTTAAATTTAGCGGGCGTGACAACAAGCCAAGAAACAATTACACAAATTTGTAATAAATTAAAAACATCAAGTTTTATCCAATCGGTAAAACCAATAAATTTAAAAAAACTAAAAATTAAAAAATCAGCGACTAATCAACCCAAAGAATTTGCATTTGAAGTATCAGCCATAGTAAAAAAAGCAACAAAAACAATATAAAACACTCTATCTGAAAACTTTTCAAAAAACAGAGCTTTTCCGGCGCCATAAGGTTCTTTTGCTATTTGCCCAACATTATTTTTTCTGTTAAAGTCAATTATGTGCAAATGGTCATTGAATTAGGAATATAATATCTTTTTCTATTAATCCCCTAGTTTTTATAATATTTGTATAATGTTTTTATATGTTTAACCCCATAAAATTGGCATATTCATAAAATATGCTAAAGTTCGTAAGGAAATTCTTAATGCAAAAAAAATCCGAGAACACTTCCACATTGAGTTCTGAAAAGCCGAAATTTAATATTTCTCCTATTCTTAATACAGAGCTTATCGAAGATGAATTCGAACTTAACGATGAACAAAAATCAGAATTAACCAGCTTTTATCAAGATGTTTTAGACAAGTTCCAAATAGGAAAAACCGTAAAAGGTAAAATTACATCTAAAGAAAATAACGGCATGATAGTCAGCATTGGATATAAATCTGATGGACTTATTCCTAATTATGAATTTTCAGACATCGAACTTAAAAAGTTTAATTCTGGCGACGAAATAGAAGTTATTCTAGATAGAATCGAAGATGAATACGGAAACGTTGTTCTTTCTTATCAAAAAGCAAAATCCATTAAAGCTTGGGAAAAAATTGCAAAACTTGCTGAAAGCGATGA
>DAOVNS010000060.1 GCA_030630075.1 bacterium
TGAAGAAGTTATTGGAACTATTGCAAAGGTAGCTGAAAATTTTACTTATATTCTAAAAGGCGAAACTGAGTTTGTTGCAACGTTGGTAGATCTTGAACCAAGTGTTAAAAAAACTTTAACTCCTTTTACTACAAGTTTGGAAGAAGCTCAAAATGCAATTACTCCTGGTAAAACTGTATGGGATTCTATTAAGGCGACTGATGTTATGTATAAAAATACAAAAATCCCAAGATCGTTTGAAATTAAAGTTGGAGATAGAAATTTCTGGGTAAATCCAAATGCAACTGATCATATGTGGGAATATTTGAAAGATAGAGTTACTCACAGAATGCCTATAAATAGTCAGTCGTTATTAACAAGCTTCAAAGCATCTGTTGAAAAAGCCGTGGAAAAGGGATTTATATGTGAAGTTCCTTTACGAATAGATCGTTGGGAATTAATATTTAGTCTTCCTAGACAAGATGGATTACTTCCTGTGATTAAACATGCGTTTTATAAGCCTTCATTATAAGTAGTAGGAAATAATATGCTTAAACTTAAAAAGTTATATGCCGTTACAAATATTAAAATAGAAATAGATTATTATATTCCAATAAAAGTAATCTTTGGTGATAGAGAAAAAAATGAACCATCTATATTTTGGAGAACTGGCAATTTAAAAAATTCTTTAATTGAAATAGGTGTAGGAAAAATAAGTGGTAATATTAATTCTATCAAATTAGTTTTAGCTCCTAAGGCTATAATTAAATCCCCTGTTCAACGATTTGATATAGAAAATGAACAAATTGGATTACCTGCATTTGAAATATCTTTAGAATGGCAAAATAATTATACATTGGATGAAGTTGAAGATTTTGAAATTTATATTATTAATAATAGCTTAATAATTACTTTTGCTTCGAACAAAATAAAATCAAAAGTAGTAAATGATAGAGTTGTTTTTTGTTTTGATAAAGAAAAGCAACTATGTTCAATTGAAATTAAAGATTTTGGTATAGATGAAATGAATAATTTGAAAGAATATCTTAAAATTAAAAAATAATGAAAATCTTGAAAGATTTGGCCTCGCATTTTTTTGCGGGGCTATTTCTTCTATCTACGTACTTGCTTTTTCTTGCATAAGTAATAAAATCACTACTTATCTTTGTATCTTTTTTTTTAAAAAAAATCATTTTTTAAGGGTGGGCATAATTTGATGAAAAAATACTTTTTTGTTTCTTTATTTTTAATTATTTTTTGTTTTTCAAATATTTTAAATGCTGATGATTTTATACCTAATGTAAATAAGGTTGAACAAAAAGTGTTAGAGCAAAGTGATAGGTTCCGCTATTAGAGCAAAATAAAAAGTTCCGCTTTTTGTTATATTTTAAAGATAAAAACAATCTAAAAATATATACAAAGGGCGGAGCTGATGGGAAAACTTATCATGAGCAAAAAAGAACGAGATCAATTAAAGATATTTGAAAATCTGGCAAATGGAGAAATTAAACAGAGTGTAGCCGCTCAAATGTTAAATATAAGTGTTAGATGGGTTAGAGAAAAATTAAAGCGTTATAAAAAACATGGCGATTCAGGGCTCGTGCATTTAAGCAGAGGAAAGCCAAGTTTAAAGAAGTGGTGTAAAGAGGAACAAGATATTACCACGAAATTGCTAGAAACAGAATGGAAAGGGTTTGGCCCCACGTTTGTTGCTGAGAAGTTAAATGAGCTAAAAGGCATAAAAACAAACAAGGAAACTGTTCGACAAATGATGATAGCAAAAAGTTTTTGGATCTCGGGGAAACGAAAAGCTAAGCATCGTAAAATGCGCGAGAGGAAGACCATGCGAGGAATGTTGGTCCAGCTAGATGGATCGCCCCATGACTGGTTTGAAGGCCGATATTCTAAATGCACTTTAATTGTTTTTATTGATGATGCAACAAGTGAAATCTTGTGGCTTGAATTTGTAAATAGTGAATCATTTTCTGGAGTTGCCGGTGCAACAAAAAACTATGTAGAAAGATGCGGCCGCCCCATATCCTTCTACGTTGATTATGGATCAGTCTTCAGTGTGAATTTAAATAATCCAGAGCGATGCAAAAAGACTCAATTTGAACGCATAATGAAAGAAATGAATATTGATGTTATTGCATGCTCGATCTCCTCAAGCAAAAGGAAGAGTTGAACGTTGCAACAAGACAATGCAAGATCGACTTGTAAAAGAAATGAGACTTGCTGGCATATCTTCTATTAAAGATGCTAATAAATTTGTCCAGCAAGGGGATTTCATTGAACGTCATAACTTAAAATTTGCTGTTCCACCGATGCAAAAGGGAGATGCTCATAAAAACATTGAAGGATATGATTTATATAAACTTTTTTGTTTTCAACAACAACGAGTTGTTACCAATGATTTTACAATTAGTTACAACGGTTCAATCATCCAATTGTTAAAACATCAATCTACAATTATTAGACCTAAAAATCGCGTAATTGTTTGTGAGCATCTTGATAAGCGGAAAACAATCCATATTAGAAATTGTCAGTTAAACTTTGAGGTAGTTGGTATGCGTAAAAAGAAATTAAAACCAGTAGATTATGTTTCTACTGAAAACAGTATGTTTACAGAGCAGCGACTTTCGCATTTCCCCTTTCAGGAAGATTCGAAAAACACTGCAAACAAGCAGGATGTTAATATCGAAAACCGGAACTTTTCACTTTGCTAAAAACCGGAAGTTTTCACTTTGCTTTGACACAAATTCTAAATATCTTTTGATTTCTTCGATGAAAGTTTTGCCTAAAAGTTCGTTTGTCCCCATATTTTGAGTGATTTTTTTAATTGCAGAAATAATGCTGCTGTTAAATTCTAAGTGGTTTTTTGTACAGATATCATTTATTGCGTTGTAAATAACATAATAAATTTCGTTATCTTCAAGTAATGCTGAAATTGATTGATTAGTTAGAAGTGATACTTCTTTTATTGGATGATAAAAACAGATTGCTAAATTTAATCCAGTAACATAAGATAACTTTCTAAAAAAAAGATTGGGGTTTTCTGCCAATTCAATAGAATCTAAGTTGACTGTTTCAATAATTCTTTTGGCTATCAAAATAAAATTTGCGGCTTCGGCAGTATTTCCGTTTTGATAAAAAATATTGGCAAGATTATGAAAGTTTTTAGCGAGCGTATAAAAAGTATTGATATTTTTAGCAAAGATTTTGTTTTTATAAAGTTTTTTAAAATGTCTTAGTTTTTCTTTGATATTATTTATTTTAGTTAATTGAGATTTTGAATTGTTGAATATGTTTGTTTGAGTAATAGTTGTTGGCGTGCTGTGTTGTTCTGGGGTAGTGGTTGTTAAGAGCAGGTTATTTAATTCATTAACTGATTGATCTGTTTTTTTATTAAATTCATATACAGAATTGGCCATTTGGTTTAATATTTCTTGTTTTTCTGAATCGATTTCTTGTGAATTTTGATATTGATTTTTGTATAAATTAAATTCTTCTGGTGTTGTTGATTGGTTATATAGATTTTGAATTGTAGATTGGTTAGATAGGTTGAATTCTTCTTGACTTATAGATCGGTTATATAGATTGAATTCTTCTGGTTTTGCTGATTGGATAGATATACAAGAAAGAGCAGAGAGTGTAAGAAAGGCAAAAAGTTTGTTCATTTGAGTTTGTCCCATAAGTATTAATAAATTTTTAAAAGTTCATTTTTTTAATTTAAAGTATTGTGCAGCGCCACCAGCTTTGTGGTTGTAGTGTTTCTATGGCAGATTGATTCTCTATTTGTTGTGCCCAATGCAAAGTTGTTAAATCAAATTCTCTAGGCATAAATGCCTTTTTAAGTATTGGATTTTTTTCATCTTGGGCTATTCGGATTAAGTCGTTATTTGTCTGTTGGCAGTATTTTGAAAAATCTTCTGGAGTAGAGTGGTTCCATTTTTCAGTAAGCCAGGAGCTTGTTTTTTTGGTCAGTTTAATCCGAATTATTTCGATGTCATCGAACGGAATTTTTGTTGGGAAATATTTTTGTAAAAAGATTATAATTTTTATAATCTTTAGCGCTTGAAAAAAAGGGAAGTTAGTTTGAAGTGCATTTGATACATCGTTTAACAATGATAAAAGTATTTTTTTCATGATCGCTTTTTTAGTTGCCTTTTTTATTTAGTTAGAGTGTGAATTATATGATTTAAAGTTTTTTCTCTTAAAACAGATTGTTTTAATAAACCAGTTTGTAGAGTTGTATCTGAATCTTCGATTTTTTCAAGTATTGGTTTGAAATATATAAATTCTTTTAACCTGTTGTTGTTAAATAAATACAAATAACTATGAATATCTTTGTGATCAACTTTTAGATTTTCTCTGTATGCAAGTTGGTCGATAAGTATTTCTTCTTTAAGTTGTTTTTCAGAAAGACTTTCGATTTGATCCATAAAATCTGTTTGGTTTTTATAAACTTGATAATCGGGATGTTTGCGCAGCGTGTTTAAGATATCTTCTTGTCTTCTTATAACAAAATGTTTTGGAACTTCGAAGCGATGTTTTGAAAGTAAAAGATGAAATAATTCTTCGATAATGGATTTACGTTGAGAAATGTCGTTGCGGTAAGAAAAGACTTCGATTAATTTTGTGTGAACATCTAGTTTGCTTTTTAATTTAAAAGTGTTTTTAAAATATTCTAAAGATAAATATTTACCCTTTGTGATGTTTTTAATTTTTATTAAAAAGTTGCATGTATGTTTTTCTTCTTCGCTGGAGAATTCATTTTTTATAGGAAGAGTATTTGTGACAAAAGTGTCACCAATTTTTTTATCAAGTAATAATGAATGAAATGGTTTTGTGATGTATTTATTGTTAATTCTTATCCAGTAATTTTTTTTGTGATCTTCAAAAAGAGGATTTTTTCTTTTATCTAATGGATTTGCTTCAAAATAAACCCAATCATCCTCTTGGACTGATTGTTGGGGGTTTTTTTTAAATAAAGAAATTTCTCTTTTAATAAATAAAGTTACCTGTTTGTCTAAATCTTTATAACGTTTTCTTTTTGGTGGCCGAAAAACAAAATTTTTCCATTCTTTGAGTACTAGGGGATCTGCAATTGATAAATCAAAAATAAAATTTAGTTCTTTATTTTTATTTTTCTCAATGCTTATAAGTCTAGGATAGTTTGTTAAATAAATTTTTTGTTCTATTATTTCGTTCATTAAAAAATCGAGAACCATGTGTTTGAATAAAAAGTTTTTAAGTTCCCATTCGATTTCTTTTTGATAATTTTCTTTGATGTAGTCAAGCGGAA
>DAOVNS010000036.1 GCA_030630075.1 bacterium
AAATGGGATGCAATTTTAGATTTTCAGGGAATTCTTAAAACTTCCGTTCTCGCTGCTTTTTTAAAAGGCAAAAAATACGGATTTAGTTTTAAACATTCACGCCTTTGGTTAACTTCTCTTTTTACACATAAACACACAAAACCTGACTACCAAAACATTATTCAAAAAAATCTGGCATTAACATCCGATATGTTAATGCATAAAAATCATTCATATAAAAGCAGTCCTACAATATCGGAATTAAAAAAATTATTTAAACTGGATGTTCCCAAAATTAATAAAAATGTTATTAACAATTGGTTAGAAAAAAATAATATTTTTAATTTTATTATATTGGCACCAAATACAACGTGGGACTCAAAACATTGGCCGCAAAAAAATTGGGAAATATTATTTAAATTACTTTTAAAAAATAAAAATTTTATTAAAGATTATTCGATAGTTTTGGTTGGAAAAGATTTTGGCAAACAAGCTCAAAAGTTATTTCAAAAAATTAGTAATCAAAACTTAAACATTTTCACTACGCCAAATTTTAATCTTTTATCAACTTGTTATTTAATATCAAAATCAAATTTACTTATTGCTCCCGATACGGGAATTTTGCATCTTGCGGATTTTTTAGACAAAAAAAGTATTGGAATTTTTGGTCCAACAAATGCAAAAAAACATGGTCCATTTATAAATTCTGATAATATTGAAAATGTAATTCAAATAAAATGTCCACATCATTATCAAAAGACACATGGAAAAAGTACGGGAAAAGATAAAAAAACTAGTATCAATCAAAATTGTATGTATAAACTATCTCCAGAAAAATTATGCGATCAAATTTTTAAGGTATTAAACTTAAGCGGATAAAAATTATGGAAAAAAAACTTTTACTTGTTTTAGTGTTGTTTATATCTTTTTTTCGTTGTCATTCCGAAGGAGTTTCTTTAGATCCGGACAAAAAAACAAATAAAAATATACGATTAACATTAAAAGAAGCTGTTAAGATGGCAATAAAAAATAGACCCAGCTTAAAAGCTTTCCAGTACGCAACACAGGCAAGCAGAGAAACTGAACGAAAAGCGCTCGCGGGATACAAACCACAAGTAAGTTTTACGGAATCTCCATTTTTTAGTAAAGGCGCCAAGGGACTACAAAACAGCGCAAACCTTCAAGCAAGTCAGTTAATTTATAGTTTTGCAGGACCTATTGAAGAATATAAAATCGCACAAACAGGGACTGAAATTTCTGAATATCAAACATTAAGTAACAAAGCACTTATTAAATTTGAAGTTACAAGATCATTTCTTGAAAGTTGGTTACTGCAAAGAAAAAACAAATTCATCGAATATTTAAAAAAATCATCTATCGAAACGGTTAATAAATCAGAACATCAAAACGAATTAAATCTTTTAAATAAAAATACATGGTTAAATGATGCAGCAACTTATTCAGAAAATATGTCTACCGTTTACATCTATCCAGATGAATTAAGTAATGCAAAAAATCAGTTAGAATATTTTATCGGTAAAAAATTTGAAAATGATGGAACAAGCTTAACTTTGGCTTGGAATAGCAATCAAGAAATAAAGCTCGAAAGTCTGGACTATTATTATGATTTTGCAATTAAACATAGAAACGATATTCACGAAAAAGAATTAGAAATAGAACAACAACAACAATATCAAAATTATTATAAAAAAACTTACCTTCCAAGTTTAAGCTTAAGTGGTGAAACAGGCAGAACAAGCGGTGCCGTAAATAGTTCCATTGGAGCCGTTTTAAGTTGGAATATGTTTGATGGTGGAGCAAATTATTACGAATCACAAAAAGCAAATGCACAAAAACTGAAAATTTCAATGGAAAAAGATCAATTGATCTTAACTGCAAAATTTCAAGTACAAAGAGCTTATTACGAACTTAATACAATTTTCAAACAACTAGTTGCACAAGATATAAGACTTGCTCAAGCAAAAAACGAACTGGTCCTAAAGAAACAAAAACTAGAAATTGGAGACATATCGCCAGTCGACTTTGAAACCGCGCGATATAGTTGGGAAACACAAAAATTTAACTGGCTAAACATTAGGGTCAATGCGGCAATTGTATACAATAGACTTCACTATGTAACGGGTTACTATGCTTATCGCGTAAAAAAAATTCACAAAAGTAAACATCCCAATGGCCCCACCTGAGTTTATCGAAGGGTGTAAACGTTGGGTGTCTTGACAAAAAGATATCCCTGTGTAAATTTTTTGATTAAGTATTATACAAAAACGCTTAATTATAGGGATATTGATGAATCTTAGAATAAATATTAAAAGAAGCTTGATTCTCTTTTTATTGGTTTGCACATTTTCAAGGAGTAATGCTGGAATTAGCAAAAGTACTGTTGGAAATTTACAAAAGGGAACTTTGATCGGCATGGCTTCGCATGCTCTATACATCACCCTTTCAGAAAAACCAAATGCTAAAATTATTTCAAAGTTATACGTAAAACCATTTCCTAAAATCGCAAATATAAAAATACTTAATTTTGAACTATCAAATATTCTTGATGGAAACTCATCCTTTTACATTCCTGGATTAGTAAATAAAATTCTCTTGTCTTCTATTGAAGAAAATGAAGGTATTTTATCTTATCTTTTAGAAGGATATATGCACTTATCTGACAATAATAAATTATTAGATAACGAAGCATTAAAAGAAGCAGGAGTTTTTACGTTAGAAAAAATATCCGAACACCTAGCAAATAGAACACTTGATAATTCACTAAAATATAATCGTCTTTTAAAAAGATTTTTAAAAGCTTTAGTCTTTGCATCCATTGCAGGAAGCGGAGAATATGTAAAACAAACTCTAGATAATTCCATTTTTAAAACATCCGGCTTACCAGGAATAAAACAAGCCGCTATCGATAAATTTATAGAAAAACTCTTTATCGAAATTTGTGCAGAAGTTTTACAAAGATTTGCGATTGAGTCTTCTCAAACTCAAAAAGTAAATGATATGAAAAACAAACACGCTAATATTATCGCTAATCATTTAGCAAAATTAAGAAATTTTTAATTTTTCCCGAAAAAATAAGCTGTGCATTTTTAAATAAACTTTATGCCAATAAAATAAAATACTTAAGATTTACATATTAATTTTGTATATACTGATACTTCAAAATCTTTCATAAAGTTTGGAGACGGTAATGAAAATTGTAAAATTAATAACAGTATTCGCGGTTTCAATAATACTTCTTTATTCCGGTTATTTTATTTATCAAAAGTTCTTCACAGTACTACCTGAATTTCCGTATAAAATAGAAATTCCAAAAAAACGAAATATTTATCAAGCAATTCATGCAACGGGAACATTACAAATTAAAGATCACATAAAAATAGGTAGTTTGGTCGGTGGAACAATAAGAAAAATTTATGTAAAAGAAAACTCTGTTGTAAAAAAGGGACAACTTCTTGCCGAAATTGATGACGGCAAAGAAGATACCGGCGTAAAAAAAGCCGAAGGAATACTCGAACGAGTAAGAGCAAAACTCGAATACGAAACACAACATTACAAAAGACAAAAACAATTATACGAATCAAAACAAATATCAAAAGATTTTTTCGAACAAATAACTCGCGATTACGAACAAGCACAAGCAGATGTAAAAACATTTGAAGCAGAACTTGAACAAACAACAATAGAATTTAACAACAAAAAAATAACATCTCCATCCGAAGGAATAATTGTTTCTGTTGGAATAACAATTGGAATGAGGATTACCACAGACCTTGATGCAACCGTGCTTTTTGTAATTGCAAAAGATGTTACACAAATGGAAGCACTACTTGATGTTGATGAAAGCGATATTGGTCAAATTAAAAAAGGTCAAAAAATAAAATTCACCGTTGGAACTTATCTTGATAAAATTTTTAAAGGTGAAATTGCAGATGTAAGTTATTCACCACAATTAAAAAATAATGTGCTTTCTTACAAAGCATCTGTTCATGTTAACGATGTAGAACATTTGCTACGTCCAGGCATGACAATAAATGCAAAAATAAATGTTGCAAAAAGTCAGAATTGTTTATCTATAAGCAGTCAAGCTTTCCAGATCAATAAAAAAATTCTTAAAAAAACTGCTAAAAAGTTAAATTATGGATTTATTCCAACCAATGAAAAAAGAAAAAAGTCTGTACAAAAAAGTCACAATGGTCTTTATCCAATTAAATATGTATGGATTCTTGAAAATAATAATTTTGTAGAACAACCAATAAAAATTAACATAACGGACGATAATTTTTTTGAAATCAAAGCGGGCATTGATGAAAATGATAAGGTTGTTGTTGATATAAACGAAGACAATGAAATGGAAACTTTATACAAAAAAATGTTTAAGGGTAGCTTATAAAAATGAACATTACATTGCTTTTAAAAAGTTCATTTAAATGTATAAAACAGCATAAAGGACGATCTTTTTTAACAATACTCGGAATTATAATAGGTATTGGATCTATTATTTCTACACTTTCCATCGGATATGGAGCAGAAGAAAAATTGCGCCAACAAATACTACAAATGGGTAACAATTTTATTTTTATACAACCGGGAAAAATGGCCGAAGAAGGTAAAACTAATTTAACACAAAGAAGAAAACCTAATCATCTAACAGAAACCGATATTTTTATTCTAAAGTCACAAATTCCCGAAATTAAAAAAATCACGCCAGTAATGTTTGCGCATGATATAATAAGCTACGAATCAAATAATGTTTTAGTAGATATAAAATGCGGAAACGAAGATTATATTGATGTAATAGAACGAAAAATAAAAACTGGAAATTCCTACACAAAACATCACGTATTAAAAAGTTCAAAAGTAATAGTTCTCGGTTCTGCCGTAGCAAAAGATCTTTTTCATTCATTAAATCCAATCGGTAAAACTATAAAAATAAAAAATGTACTTTATACGGTAATCGGTGTTACAAAAAAAATAGATAATTACATGGGAATGATGAATCCCAATTTAGATATTTATATGCCGCTGACAACCGCGCGAAAACAAATTTTTCAAAAAATTAATAACAAGGTTCATGGAATAGCAATATCAACTTACAACAAAAACGAAATGGCTAAAGTTGTTAGGAAAATCAATAGAATATTACGCTTCAAGCACCGCCTAGAAGAAAATGAACCTAATGATTTTACAATTTTCGATCAAGAATCTATGATCAACGCCGCAAAAACTTCTTCTAATATTTTAAAATTACTTTTGTTAATTATTGCATCTATTTCATTACTTGTTGGCGGCATTGGTGTTATGAATATAATGTTTGTTTCGGTTTCAGAAAGAACTCAAGAAATAGGAATCCGAATGGCCATTGGTGCAACATCAGGGATGATTCAAAAACAATTTATTCTTGAAGCAATATCATTATGTTTTATTGGAGGAGTAATTGGCATATTGATAGGAATTATTGTTCCGCATATTGTTAGTTTATTTACATCGTGGCCTGTAGTTATTAAGCTTTCGAGTATAATATTCGCTTTTGCAGTGACATTTATGGTAGGAGTTATCTTTGGATATTATCCTGCGCGAAAAGCTGCACAATTAAATCCCGTTGATGCATTAGTTGGAAAATAATTTTTAGGTTTTAAATGATTAAAGATACACTTTCAGAAGATAAAGTTTCACAAAACAAGTTTTCACAAAACAAGTTTTCACAAAACAGATTTTATCAAAATAAGTTTTATCAAAAAAAGTTTTTATGGTTCATAGTTATTTGTCTTTTAATAGGCGCAGGAACATTTTGGTATTTTAAAACATCACAAAAAGACGATGAGCCTTTGTTTTATACCCAAACTCCATTTAAACAAGACATAGTTCAATATGTTAATTCTTCTGGAACACTTAAAGCAAAAGAACAAATAACCGTAGGCTCTTTGGAAGCAGGAAGAGTTATAAAAGTTTTAGCTGACGATAACGATGTTGTAAAAGCAGGACAAGTTTTGGCTATTCTTGATAACGGAATTGGAGACAGTGAACTAAAACAAAAAGAAGCATTATTAAATGAGACAAAAGCAAGACTTACTTACGAAGAAAAATTCTTCGCAAGACAAAAACAATTATACGAGTCAAAACAAATATCAACGGATCTTTTTGAAAAATATACAAGAGACTTGGAAGTTTTAACAAACAATGTTTTGCAAGCAGAAGCCGCACTTGATGTCGCGCAACAAACATACGATAATTTATTTATAAAATCACCCGCAGATGGAGTTGTGATATCAAAAAAAGTTGATCTTGGTCAAATGATAACCGCAAGATTACAAGCAACGGTCCTTTTTATAATTGCTAAAGATATGCGCGAAATGGAAGCAAATGTTGATGTAGACGAAGCCGATGTTGGTTTAGTTCACGAGCAACAAGACGCATCCTTTACTGTTGATGCATTTCCAAAAACCGAATATCATTCAAAAGTTAAACAAATAAAATATTTAGCCGAAATTGTAGATAATGTTGTAACGTATGGCGTAATTTTAGATGTTGATAATCCTGATTTAAAATTAAGACCAGGCATGACAACTGATGTTGATATAAAAGTTGCGCAGGCAAAAGATGCACTACTCGTTAAAAACAGAACACTAAGAATAAGTGATAACGTATTAGAAGCTGTTGCAAAAAAACTAGAATATAAATTTATAAAATTTCCAACAAAAGATCGTGGTCCAAAAATAAATTTACTTTGGATTTTTGAAAACGGAGATACATTTAGGCAAATAAAAGTAAAAACAGGAGCACGAGAAGGAAGCCTCACACAAATAATTAATGATGAACTTAATGAAAATACAAAAATTGTTTCTGAAATTACAGCAATCGAACGAGAAAATATTTTATTAAAACAATTATTTGCAAAACCAGGAACAATCGGCGAAACCAAAAAAGAAAAATAATGATAACAATAGAAGCAAAAGATCTAGTTAAAATTTATAAAATGGGAGAGATGGAAGTTAAAGCCCTAAACGGAATAAATCTTCAAATAGAAGAGGGTGAATTTGTTGCAATAACCGGAACTTCTGGATCTGGTAAATCTACACTTATGCATCTCATTGGCTGTCTTGATATTCCAACATCAGGAGACTTTTTAATTGACGGTAAAAATATAATCAACATGACAAAAAATGAACTTGCCAAAATAAGAAATGCAAAAATAGGATTTGTTTTTCAGAAATTTTATTTACTTTCAGATCTGAATGCAATTGATAATGTCGCTTTACCCATGCTTTATGCAGGACAACCAGAATCAGTTGCACGCAAAAAAGCACAAGAAATTTTAGAAATGGTTGAACTTCAAGACCGAGGACATCATTATCCCTATCAATTATCTGGTGGACAACAACAGCGTGTTGCAATAGCAAGAGCTCTGATAAATAATCCAAGTTTAGTTTTAGCAGATGAACCAACAGGAAATCTTGATACGACAACAGGAAATTCTATCTTAGATCTTTTTACAAAACTAAATAACGAAAAAAAAGTAACTGTTGTAATAGTTACGCACGAACCAGATATTGCAAAAAAAACAAAACGTATAATTGAATTATTAGATGGAAAAATTCTTTCGGATAAAAAAATAGCGTAAAAAATGAATACGTATCAATTATTTTTAACCGCAATGCGGTCTTTAAATCATCATAAAATGCGATCTCTTCTTACAACTCTTGGAATAATAGTTGGTGTTGTATCAATTATTGCAGTAATGTCGATCGGCGAAGGCGCAAAAAACAGAGTTAAAAAAGAAATAGAAACCTTAGGAACAAACTTTATTATTGTTCTTGCAGGGTCGCCAAAGCGTCTTGCACAAAGTAGAATGAGCGGTGCACACTTAACATTAAGACCAGCCGATTATAAGGCAATCATGGAAGAATGCGATGATATTGCTCTTGCATCTCCAGGGGTTCAAAGAACAAGAAAAGTAATCTTTGATGGAAATAACTGGCAAACAATGGTTGGCGGTGTAAATGAAGATTACTTATTAATAAGAAATTGGGATCTTGTTGGTGGACGTTTTTTTAATAAATACGAAATGAAAACCAGTAAAAAAGTTGCCGTCATTGGCCAAACGGTATACAAAGAATTATTTGATAATCAAAATCCAATTGGAAAAACGATACGAATTAAAAAAATTCCATTCAAAGTAATTGGAATTCTTGAAGAACGCGGAAAACTTCCCGACGGACGAGACGAAGATGATATAATTTTTGTTCCACTAACAACACTGCAAAGAAAATTAGCAGGAATTCAAAATAAAAATTTTGGTGCAATTATTTTATCAGCAAAAAGCAAAACTCGCATGAATCAAACAGCCAACGAAATTCGATCAATTTTAAGACAACAACACAAATTAAAAGATTCAGACGATGATAATTTTACAATCTTTACACAAAATGATATTTCCCAAGCTGCCGATGCAGCATCGGCAGTTTTAAACATTTTGCTTTTAATTATTGCATCAATTTCTTTAATTGTTGGCGGAATTGGAATTATGAACATAATGTTAGTTTCTGTTACAGAAAGAACGCGCGAAATTGGAATTCGCATGGCAATTGGTGCAACAACACAAATGATTTTGAATCAATTTATAATTGAAGCAATATCAATATGCTTAATGGGCGGTTTTTTGGGAATTGTCTTTGGTGTCGTAATTGCAAAAGGTGTTGGCATTTTTTTAGGATGGCCAATTTTTATATCAACCCAAGCGGTTATTCTTTCAATATTATCATCCGCATTAATCGGATTATTCTTTGGATACTATCCAGCAAGAAAAGCATCCAAACTTAATCCTGTTGATGCACTTGTTTCAGAAAATTAAAAATATTTAATCTTATTCAAAAGTTCCACTTTTTATAATTTCATCTGTCGCCACATTTTTAACAGCAATTATTCCATCATGAGGATTTGCAACATAAACACTAATTGTTATCGGTTGAGATGCAATTTTATCGTAGGCAAAACGCATTTTGCCCTTCATACCAATAACTGTAATTTGAACCTGTTTAAAAGATTTTGGATAAGACTTATTTTCAATCGTTACTTGATTAGGTAATGCTCGATTCTCAGCTGATACTATTTCCGCAGAATATACCAACCTGTTACTACCAGCAAATTTAACCATTATGCTAGAATTCGGTACATTATTAATAATTGTTAAATCTTTAATTGTATTATAAGATCCAATAGTAAATGCATTTGTAACAAAAAAAACACTTACCGATAAAAGCATTACTTTAAACTTCATCCTATTCCCCCTAAAATCCCTAAAAGCATCATCCTATCTGTTTAAATAATACCGAATTCTAAAGGCAAAAAGCAATGTATTTGATATTTCAAGGAACATCTCTAAATTTATATAAAATCTAAATTATTTATTAAAAAAGGACCAAATATGAAAAACTTATTTTTATTTGGATTAGCAATGCTATTAATAATCACTCTTGCAGCATGTTTTAACACAAAATCCAAAACACTTACCGATCAATTAGATTCAAAAGCGATTTATAAAATATCTATTCCTAAAAACTATAATCCAAGCAATTTATCCGATTGCATCAAATTAAACGATCTTGATGCAAAGTCCGGATTTATCCACACATCGCACGGAAATCAGGTTAGTAAAATTTTAGAAAAATTCTTTAAAAACAATACCAAAGTTTTATTATTAGAACTTGATAAATCTGAATTACAAAAAAATGGTATTGAAATCAAAGTTGAATCAAATCGACCAGATGGAGATTGTTTTCCTCATCTTTATGGAAATCAAAAAATTCCAGCATCTGCTATAAAATCAAAGATTATAGTTGAACAAAAAAAAGGTGTATGGGCTATAAAAAAATAGCCAATACACCATAAATCGCAAAAGATAGAATTTTATTTTTCTAAGAAAAAGAATTTTCTATCTTTTTTGCCAACTTTGTATTCTTTTACATCTTTTAGATATTTTTCATTCTTTTTATGCGGTTCCCAGTCGGAAGTTCCCCAATAAACAAGCTTGGAATCTTTGTATGCACAATTTTCTCTAAACATTCTGCATAATTCATAATCATCGAAAGCAGCACGAGTTATAAACATATCAATACCTAAGTCTGTTTTTCTTAAAAAAGTTCTCCAATCAAGATCAACAACTTCGATATCCTCAAGATCTAGTCCATCGATAACAGCATGAAGAAAGCTTTGTTTCTTTTTTGTAACTTCAATTAAATAAACTTTAAGATTAGGAAAAAGAATTTTTAGAGGAATTCCAGGAAAACCAGCGCCGGATCCAACATCCGCTATAGATTTAATAGTTTTGAAATCAACAAATTTTCTTAAAGCAATTGAATCACAAAAATGTTGTCTAACAATTCCAGACAAATTGATTATAGCTGTCAAATTGATGTCTTTGTTCCATGCAGAGAGCATTTCAGCGTATTTCTGGAACTTTCCCAACTGTTCATCAGTTAAATTCTCTTGTTCTTTAAAGTCAGCCCAAACTTTGTCAGATGGTTTTTCGCGCTTTTTTGTCATTTTTTCATTCCTGTATTTTCAAATTATAGCTTTTAAAACAGTATCTTTGTTAAATTGTAAGTGTAAAATGCAATTTTGTAAAAACCTCGGTTTGTAAAAACAAAATTTTGCAAAAAGAAGAAAAGGCAAAAAAAATGAAGATTTTAATAAAAATTATTATCGCTTTAATCCTACTTACAAAAATATACTCAATAAAAGCCGACAATCGAGTATTGTTTTATTTACAAAATCCACCACAAAGCGCTATCGATCAAGCTGCAAAAACAGCTCTAAAAGATAATTCTATAGAAAAAATAGAAAAGCTAAGCTTAAAAACTCCTGGTGAATTTAGCGCCAAATTATTAAAAAAAGAAGCTAAAAAATATTTAATGCCAAATTTGAGTGGTTTTATGGCTCTTTATTCTGGATATATTGACTATTCAAATCCGGATGGACTTGTTTCTTTTCCTCTAAGGCACACAAAATCTAAATTATACCTTGTAATAACCCCACGAATAAAGCTCGTTGATGCAAAAGGAAACACAATCTCGCACCGAGAACTAGATCCTTCGGTCTTAAATAAAACAGAAATATATCTTTTTGAAAAAAAGGAAGATGAAAACAAACAATTTTATTGGTCTGTAAAAAAACAAGATCTTCCAAAAAATAATCGAATCAATCCTCTTTCGGTAGTTTTATTAACCAAACCAAAAAATATTTATATTGCAACAGGTGATTATATGACCGACAATAGCAAACACATAATCTTGCCAAACAATATTTATATTGTCGGAAACATTGATAACACAAAAATCGCACTCAACACCATCGGCGTTAAACGTTATTTTGAACCAATTGAATATAAAGAAGAAAAAGTTAGCGATACTGTTATAAAAACAATTATCTCTAATATGTAGTTTGTTTTATTTTTTCAACAATATTAGTTGTTGCAAAACCTTTTTTAAATTCAACAATGCAAACTTCGCCACCAGATTTTATCAT
>DAOVNS010000017.1 GCA_030630075.1 bacterium
ATTCCTTCACCGCCTTGGAATTGTGCAAAATCTGCACCAGACATTATTGCAAAATCCATATCTGCGCTCATGGCGAATAGTTTTGCAACCATAGTTTTACCTGTTCCTGGGGGACCGTAAAATAAAAGATTACGAAATGGTAAACCGTTTTCAACACAACTTTTTGTATCATCAGAAAGCATTTGAAGTTTAAGTGCCATATCTTCAGGAAAAATGGCTTCATCTAAACTTATTTCTTCAGGAACTATTCCTAAAACATTTTCTCTCCAATATTGTTTTAGATTGTATTTCCAATTATGACGAGATGATTCTCTTATTAATGTTGGTTTTGTTCCTATTTTTGAATCTAAATAATTAAATCCTAATTTTCCACCGTAGTATGCACCGGTTATTCCTCCTGATAGAGCTGTTGCTACAAGTACTCCCGAAGCGATATTTTTAGGATCAGATACTGCTTTGCCAATTTCTTTTAATCGTTCCATTTGTCCTTTGTTTGCTTCTTGTCCTTTAGCTTTAGCCTTGGCTGCGGCTGTCAACATGGCTTTTCTTTCTTCAATTTCTTGATTCTCTTTAGCTACGTGAAGGTCTACTCCAAATTTAACAGCATTAAGATAAAGGTCGTCCGCTTTAGAACACCATCTTTGTTCATTTTCTATTTTATTTTGAGCTACCCGGAGTTTTCCTTTTAGGGTATCTAGTTGTACTTCGAATATAGCGTTAGAAATACTTCCTTTTTGTTGTTTTTCTGAAAGTATTTTAATTTCATTTTCGATTATTTGAATTTCTGTTATCGAATGTAAATTTTGGAAAATAGTTAAAAGTATGAAGATGCTGAAAAATAAATGTTTTAAGTTTTTATGCATGATTGGTATATCCTTGTGTTTTTATTAATAATTTGGTGAGCCTAAATTTGTGAACGTAAAATATCCGATGATTAATGATATTAATGATGCTGAAACAAGCAGAGTTGTTCCTTCTGCACCTTGAAATATCGGTTGATTTTTAAAATCTTTAAATTTTTCAAAGGCTTCTACTAAGGTTTTGTCTTTGTATTTTTTGTGAATTAAGTTTCCAACTAAAAATATTGAAGGGATGCTAAAGAGTAGATTGATTTTCATTTCTGAAGATGCAAATGCAGCATTTTTGTGACTTAACCAAAATGTATAAGTTACATCATGACCTTTTGATATGAAATCTTTTATCTCTTGTTCGATGAGTTTTATATCTTTCATGTTTTTTTTTGATTTAACAATTTTGGTTGCTTCTTGGTATTTATTTAATAACCCAATAAACTCATTCCAATTATTTTTTAAATGAGAAGTCCATCTTTTTTTATAAACACTTGAATCTAATATTTTTATTGTTTTGGCCAACATCAAGAATTTTTTAAGTAGTCCAAAACTTGAACCATCAAGGATTCTGAATAGAATTCTTTTTTGAGTTTCGCCATCTTTATCTTTGTATAGCTTTAGTTTTTCGATAAACAATTCGTCTATTATATGAATGAAGTAGTTTGTTCCTGTAGTTAGTGGATGGCTTAAATATGAGCTATATGGAATTTTTAAGAGTTCATACAATGTAAAAGATATTTCTGGTACAAAAACAAGTTCTTGTCTCCCGTTTTCTTGTTCTCGCATTTTAAGTGGGATTTTTGTATTATCAGCAAAAAAATTGTTTTTTAATTGTTCAAAGTTACGAATATCCCTTGGTCCTAGAAAATATTCTTTGATCCATAATGATAGTTCGGCAAAAACAATGTACAAAAATACCTTTTTTATGAATAAATCTTTGATGATATTTTTATAACTAAGAGAATGCTCTTTGTTTATGTAGCTTAAAAAACCCTTTTCTTTGTCTTTTTCGATTGTTCCATCTGATATGGGATCTAATTCTTTAAGCATTTTTATGAAATTTTCAGTATCATTTTTTATTTTATTAAAAGTATTTTCTTCATAGAATTCTTTTAAAGCATTTTTTAATAAATAATCTGCATATAAATCAACTGCATGCAAAGGAATTTTTACTAAATCGCCATTGCAAAGCCTTAAGTTAATGCGTATTGGGTTTTCATCAAGAGTTTGTTGTGAAATACTGTTGGTAAATAAATCTGCAACAATTGAAGAAGGTATTTCGATAGGTATTTCTATAATTACCTTGTTTAGGAAATTACAAATATCTTTTTGTTTATAAAAATCAGAGTTACGTATTCTATCGATTTCCTCAGGAGTTAATGGTGAAATTGTGTCAGTTAATGCTCCTTTTGCATCCCGAATAATCTCTTCTTTCTCGCTATCAGCAAATGCATTTTCATTGTCGTTAGATAACAAAGAGTTGTTGAATGCAAAAAATAGGCAAACAAATATTAAGAATGTCTTGTGTAAACTAAGCTTTATTTTAAACATGAGCCCCAAACCCAAATATTTTGTAAATTGTATTTTCTTTGTTGTTATGTGTTTAAAACATAAGCATATTTATTGTGTTTTGTAAATTTAGATAGGTAATTAAGCAGGTTTTTACAGTTATTTTTGAGTATTGATTTAGCGAATCAAATTTTCATCAATCATCTTTTTGAAGTTTTCAAAATCGCGTCCGCCAACAATTCGTTTAATTTCTTTACCTTTTTGCATAAGGACAAATGTTGGAATGCTTTGAATATCAAACATAGAGGCAATTTCTTGGTTTTGCGAAACATTGATTTTGACGAATTTAATTTTTTCACCAAAATGTTTTGCAAGGTCATTAATAATAGGCATCATTTTTTGACATGGAATGCACCAAGTTGAATAAAAATCTACAACGATTGGTGTTTCAGTCTTTGCGATAAGTTCTTCAAATTTTTTTGTACTTTTAATTTCAACAACCGTTGTTGTTTTTTGTTTTGTTGGTTTTTCTTTTACAACTTTTTCAGAACTTGGAATAGTTGGTGTTGTTTTTTGGTTATCAATTTTTTTAGCATCAAATCCTGTTTCTTCTAAAAAATGTATTGCTGAAAGTGCGGCAAGTGCACCTTCGCCAGCAGCATTAATCGCTTGTTTGTATTCAGGATTGCAAATATCACCAGCAGCAAAGATTCCGCTTTTAGATGTTTCTTGATATTTTTTTGTTTCAATATAATTAAATGAATCAAGTTCGATTTGGTCTTTGAAAAGTTGTGTGTTTGGAATTGAACCAATTGCTAAAAATAATCCATCTAATTTTAGATTTTTTTCAGTATTTAGTTTTTGATCGAAAATTGTTATATCGGATAATTTCTTACCATTACCTTTGATATTTTTTACTGTTGTGTTGTACAAAACTTCAACATTAGATTTTGATATAATTCGATCAATTAATTTTCCACTTGCTCTGAGTTTGTCTTTTCTTACAATGATATAAACTTTTTTTGCAATGTTGGATAAATAGTTCGCCTCTGTCATCGCCTTGTATCCACCACCAACAATAGCAATTTCTTTTCCGTTATAAAGTGGTCCATCGCAAATTGCGCAAGTTGATAAACCTTTTCCAAAGTATTCTTTTTCCCCTGGAACTTCTAATTCAATAGGTTTTGTACCAATTGCAATGATGCAAGAGAGAGCTTTTATTGTATCTGTTTCGCCACTTTCTAAATTTTTTGTTTTTATAATGTATGGCCAAACTGAAAAATCTACATCAGTTGCGATTTCTTTATTTATTTTTGCACCACTTTGAATTGCTTGGTTGTAAATTTTATCAGTAAGGTCTTTTCCCGAAATATTCATTTCTGCGGGCCAGTTGCGTACAGAATCTGATTTTGTAATTGATCCACCAGGAGTTGGACCTTGCAAAACTAACGGTGTAATATTTGCTTGTGACATATAAATTGATGCTGTAAGTCCTGCAATTCCTCCACCAAGAATTACAACGGGATGTGTTTTTTGATCGATTGTTATTTTTGTTAAATCGAAGTTATTTAAATTTTGTTCTTCTGATTGAACTTTTAAGCATCCAACCAAGAATAAGCAACATAGGACTAAAACTGCGTTTTTAATAAAATCCATTATTTCTCCATATAAAGTTTGTTTTTATTCACAATCTGATTTTATAATAAAACGCAATTTAATAACACTGTTATTTTATTAACATCGTTAATTATTATCTTGAATATTCTCCAACAAGTTGGCCTTGAGCGATTATATGATTTGTCATTGCTCTAAATAATGCACCAATGCGGTCGCCTTGATCCAGTTCGGTTACATTATCTAGTGCATAAATTGTAAAAATATATCTATGCGATTTTCCTGGAGGAGGGCAAGGTCCTTTGTATCCGATTTGATTAAAATCGTTAGTGCCTTGTTTTATTCCTGCATCAAGAAGTATTTCTCTATTGAATGGAATGTTTTCGTCCAAAGATGTGCGTGTTGCGGGAATGTTATAAATTACCCAGTGAACAAAAGTTTTACCTGGTGCATCCGGATCTTCGCACGTTATTGCAAAACTGACTGTATTTTCTGGAACATCCGACCAAGATAGCTTAGGAGAAACATCTTCTCCGTCGCACGCGTGTTTTTTAGGAATATTTTCACCATCATTAAATGCATTACTTGTCAGCGTTATGATTTTGGGTGGATTTGGTACATACATAATTCTTCCTTTGTATGAAAAATAAAAAACTACTGAACTCATTAAAAACATTACAAAAAATATATGCCGCTTCACGAGCTATTCCTTTTTTCATAAAACGTATCACTTGAATCATTGCGAGTTCAATCTTTTTAAATTCTTGAGATATCAATCTGTTTTTATTAAGTTTAGTAAAGAAAAAGGTATCAAATCTAATTTTTAGGGGGAGATGGGATGAAGTTTACTGGATTATATTTTGTATTAGCTTCTTTTTTTACAGGTTTATTTACAAGCTTTACACCATGCGTTTATCCAATGATTCCAATTATCTTAGGAATTCTACAAACACAGAAGTACAAAAGTTTTGCTCGTAATTTCTTATTATCGCTATCTTATGTTTTGGGTATGTCTTTAGTTTATGCAATTTTAGGTTATTTTGCGGCAACAACTTCTTTGATGTTTGGCCAATGGATGGCTAATCCTTGGCTTATTGGTGTAGTGATTGCATTTTTAGTTTATTTGGCTTTTTCGATGTTTGGTTTTTATGAGATAAAAGTTCCTGCGATTTTTACAAAAAGATCTGATGTGCGAGTTGGTGGATCAATTATTTATGCATTTATTTTTGGAATGATTTCTGGAACAGTTGCATCGCCGTGTCTTACTCCTGCACTAGTTTTAATTTTGAGTTTTGTTGCAGAATCGGCAAATCCAGTTTTAGGTTTTTTTGCATTATGGTCTTTTGCGATGGGTTTAGGAGTTTTATTAATAGTAGTTGGAACTTTTTCTGCTGCTATTAATTTTTTACCAAGAGCTGGATCGTGGATGATTGAAGTTAAAAAGTTCTTTGGTTTTATAATGCTTGGAATGTGCGTTTATTTTTTACAACCATTTTTTACATCGTGGATGATTTTTAAAATGTATGCGATTTTGGCATTTATAACTGCTATTTATTATTTTTCAACTTCGAACAAAAGTAAGTTAAAAATTGCTTTTGCAATTTTACTAGTCATTTTGTCTTTCTTTTTACTATCTTGGTCAATGGTTAAAAACATAAAATTTAATTCTTTGACGGTATCTTCAACAAAGGTCGATCCCTCTTAATTTTGGGGAATAAGTGATGACTAGATATTTTACTTTAGGCAATGGAAGCTTTCTTGTTTGTTTAGATGAAAATGCATTTGTTCGTGATGTTTATTTTCCATACGTTGGCCAAGAAAATCACGTTAATGGCTTAAAGCATAAGTTTGGTATTTGGGCAGACGAACAACTTTATTGGTTTGATTCTGATGCTTGGGATAAAACATTAAAATATAAAAAAGAAACATTAGTAAGTGATGTAAAGGCTATAAATCATAAATTAGAGCTTGAAGTAACTCTTAATGATTGTGTTCATTACGAAAAAGATGTTTTTTTAAGAAAAATAACCATAAAAAATAATTCTACAAAAAAGAAAACGATTCAAGTTTTTTGTCATCAAGTTTTTCGGATTACCGGTGATAATTTTGCAAATACCGCTTACTACAATCCAAGATCCGATTCCATAAATTTTTATAAAGGTAAAAGATATTTTCTTATAAATGGGCTTAGATGTAATCACGAAAAACATAGTTTTACCGATTATGCTACCGGAATATTTCAGGATCGTGGTTTTGAAAGTACATCAGTTGATGCGGAAGATGGAAAGTTATCTCACAATCCAATTGCGCATGGTTCAGTTGATGCAACAGTTTCATTTGAATTTGAACTTGATTCTGGTGCAGAACAAATTGTTTATTATTGGATTTGTGTTGGTGAGAAAAATGGAACAGTTACTCGTTTAAATGAATATGTTTTTGAAGTTGGACCTCAAAATCTTATTAATCAAACAGAAGAGTATTGGAAAAAATGGGTTAATAAAATTCCGTTAAATTTTTTTGATTTAAGCGAAGATTTAGTCCAACTTTTTAAGCGTTCCTTGTTAATTGTAAATACGCATGTAGATAAAGGAGGTGCTTTTATTGCTTCGAGTGATTCTGGAACGTTGCATTTGCAAAGAGATACTTATGCATATATGTGGCCAAGAGATGGTGCATTAATTGCTCGTTCTTTGGATCGTTCTGGCTATGATAATTTAACAGAAAACTTTATTGCTTTTTGTTGTAGAGCAATAACAGAAGATGGATATCTTTTTCACAAGTATAATCCGGATGGATCTTTGGGCAGTTCTTGGCATTCTTGGTTGCACGAAAATCATTTACAACTTCCAATCCAAGAAGATCAGATTGCGCTTGTTCTTGATGCTATTTGGAAGCATTATGCACAGCACAAAAATGATGAATATATAAAATCTATAATGGAATGTTTTATTAGAAAAGCTTCACAATTTATGTATGATTTTATGGACAAGCAAACTGGTCTTCCAAGAGAAAGCTATGATCTTTGGGAAGAAAAACTAGGAGTTCATACTTTTACCTGTGCAACGGTTTATGCTGGTTTTAATGCAGCGGCAAATTTTGAAAAAGTTTTTGGTACTGCACAGGAAGCAGACAAATATTTAAAAGTGGCCGAACAAATAAAAAATAACATATTAAAACATCTTTATGACGAACAGCATGGTGGTTTTATAAAGGGTTTATATTTTGAGAATGGAGAAATAAAAAAAGATTATACAATTGATTCGAGCAGCGTTTATGGAGTTTTTGAATATAAAGTTTTAGATCCTTTAGATGAAAAAGTAAAATTTAGTATAAACATTGTTAAGGAAAAACTTCTAAGTCACGATGCTGTTGGAGGCTATGTTCGATACGAAAATGATAATTATTATCGAGTTGACGAAAGAAGTCCTGGCAACCCATGGTTTATTACTACTTTGTGGCTGGCGGAATATTATATAAACATTGCGCAAAATCAAGAAGATTTAAAACCGGCGGTAGAATTTTTAGAGTGGGTGAATAAATATAAATTAAGTACTGGTGTTTTATCTGAACAATTAAATCCTTATTCAGGACAACCTCTTTCTGTTGCACCTTTAACTTGGAGTCATGCTGCATATGTTATAGCTGTTAATAAATATTTAGAAAAGTTAGATTCGTTGGGGATTTGCAAAATGTGTAATCCTCCAAAAATAAAAAATAATGTTGAAAAATAATAAAGATAAGAATATGGGAATTAATGTATTAAAACTTGGCTGGGAGTTTCCTCCTAATAATTGGGGCGGACTTGGTGTTGCATGTTATGGTGTTGTTGAGGGTTTGATTCAAAATAATGTAAAAGTTATTTTGGTTTTACCAAATAAACAAAAAAACATATTAAAAAACTGCAAAGTTATTCATGCAATCAGTGTGAAAAATAATCAAAAAGATGAAAATGTTTATAAAAATCTTTATACAAATTTGTTCAGCAAAATTGTTAATTACGGAAAATCATGCCAAGAAATAGTTAAAAAAGAAAGCTTTGATATTATCCATGCGCATGATTGGATGACTTTTAAAGCGGCAATTAAATTAAAAAAAATCACAGGAAAGCCTTTGGTTGTTCATGTTCATTCTACAGAAGTTGATCGTCAAGGTTGTAAAAATAAAAAACAAAAAATATATGATATAGAAAAATCTGGAATGCAGGTGGCGGACAAAGTTTTTGCGGTAAGTGAATATACCAAAAATAGAATTATAAAATATTACAAAATCGATGCTGACAAAATTGAAGTTGTTCATAATGCAATATGCATAACCAATAATAAAACAGAACTTAAAGATATGGAAAAAAAAGTTTACTTAGAAAAACTTAAAAAAAGTAAAAACAAAAAAGTTTTATTCTTAGGAAGATTAACTTTTCAAAAAGGTCCTGAATATTTTATTAAAGCCGCAAAAAAAGTATTGCAATCGCGCGATGATATTGAATTTATCGTTGCTGGTGATGGTGACATGAAAAATAAACTTATTAAGTTAGCTTGTAAGTTGGGGATAAGAAAAAAAATTATCTTTACCGGTTTTTTAAAAGGTTCTTTAGTTGATGAAGCGTATAAACTTTCTGATGTTTATGTTATGCCGTCTCTTTGCGAACCTTTTGGTCTAGCTCCTTTGGAATCAATAAGAAACAATACACCTGTTATTGTTTCAAAAAATGCAGGTGTTTGTGAAATTATAAAAAATTGCCTTAAAATTAATTTTTCGGATACTGATCAGATTGCTAAGAAAATTTTAAAATTAATAAATTCTCCAGATTTGCATCAAAAAATGACGACTGAAGGTCTTAAAGAAGTTAGTAAATTAACATGGGACAAGGCTGTTCGGAAATGTATAAAAATTTACGAAATGCTTTATTAAATTTTTTATGTATTTGACGTGAACGCGATAATTATATGCAAAGCAATGAATTTTATCGTTAACTAATTTGGGATATTTTTTTGTCATCCTGCCTGTCTGCCGTAGTTTTAACGAAGGTTGGAACTTGTTTCAGGATCTATAATTAATGGAGTCATTGAAATGCTTCAGTTTGAAGAAAAAGTTTATAAAAAAAATACTAAATTTAACAAAGATTTAATTTTAGTTGGTGATATTGGAGGTACAAAAAGTAGATTTGCAGTTGCAAGTTTAAAAGATAAAAAAATCGATTTGATTTTATCTATTGTTATAGAAAGCAAAAAGATAAAAGATTTCTACAAAACAATTAATCAGGTTTTGGAATACTTGCAAAACAAATACAAAATAATTATAAAAACGGCAAGTATTGCTGCCGCTGGCAAAGTATCTAAAGATAGAAAAGTCTTAGAATTAACTAATCTTAAAATCAATTTAGATTCCAAAGTTATTTTAAAACAAACATCTCTCAAAAAACTTTTTTTACTTAATGATTATAAAGCTGCGTCATATGGTTTATTGAATTTGAACAAAAAAGATTTTATTCAAATTAGTAATCTTTCGATTATGAGTAAAACTAAAAAAATAGAAAAACATACTAAAGTTGTTATTGGAGCGGGGACAGGACTTGGACAGGGAATTTTAATTTGGAACCATTCGACGAGTGGTGGTAAATATATCGCATGTCCTTCAGAGGGTGGACATGGGGATTTTGCTGCACAAAATCAAGAAGAGTTAGACTTAATAAGTTTTATTAAAAAAAACAAAAAAATAAAAAAAGAAATAAATATTGAATGGGAAGATTTAGTTTCGGGAAAAGGTATACAAAATATTTATAAATTTTTAGAAAGAAAATATAAACCAACAAAATATTCAGAAATCATTAAGAAGAACAAATATGATCCAGCTTTTATTTCAAAATATAGAACCAAAGATTTAATTTCTAAAAAAACTTTTGAATTATTTGCAAAGTTTTACGCACGATATGCAAAAAATTTTGCATTATCAACTTTAGCTTCGGGCGGAGTTTATATTGTTGGCAAAATTGCTGCAGAAAACATAGATATATTTAAAAACAAAATCTTTTTTACGGAATTTATTAATAGTTATAAGTTTGGAAACTTTTTATCAGCAACGCCACTTTTTGTCGTTACAAATTATGATTTGGGATTATATGGCGCGGCTTATTTTGCAAAAATGGAGATTGAATAAACATAAGATTTGTTTAATATCGCGGTATAGATTTATACCGCGATATTATTTTTTTATTTTTTAATAATTTCTTTAATTTTTTCTTTAAAGTCGTTTTCGTCCATTCCACCTTCTATTTTTTCTACAATTTTTCCATCTTTAAAGAAAATAAAAGTTGGAACTCCTTTAACTTCATATTTAGTTGCCAATTCTTTTTGTTTATCTGCATCAACTTGTGTAAATTTCATTTTACCTACAAATTCATCTGCAGATTTTTCAAAAACAGGAGCCATTGTTTTGCATGCTCCGCACCAGTCTGTTTCGAATTTTACAATAACGGGCTTATCGCAGTTTAAAACTTTTTTAGAAAAGTCTGATTCAGAATTTATTTTAAGAATGTTTGTATCGATTATTTCTTCTTGAGGGGGTTTTTGTGCAAACCACTTATCGAATGGTTCACATCCGCTAAATAATATTAAGCCAATTGTGAGTAGCGGCATTGCCAATAATGATACTGTAATTTTTTTCATGCTCTTCTCCTTTAATATAGAAAATAGGTATAAATAAATCCAAAATTGATAATATCTGGAAAAAACTAATTTGCCTATATAGTCTAATTTTTATACAGAGGCTGTTTAAGTATTTGGAAAAAAATGATTAAAGTAAGGTTTTTAACAATATTGTTCGTAATAAATCTTGTTTTTATTTTCACAAAGATTTACCAACATAATCTATTGATTAGTCTTACCTACGAAAAACAAAGAATTGAAAATAAAAAAAATAATTTAAAAAAACAAAAAAATGATTTAAGAATTCAATATTTTACAATGATTGATCAGGAGAAAGTTTGGAACTTAGCAAAGTCAAAATTAGGATTGCAACCTTTGCGCTTATCGCAAGTAACAACTTTTTCCCGAAGATAATCAATTTTGGGATTAAATTTAAATGATAAAAAAAGATTATAAACCTAGAGTTTTTATAGTTTTTCTTACCTTCTTTGTATTGTTTTCAATAGTTCTTATTAGGCTTTATTTAATTCAAATTTATCGTAAAGAGTTTTTTAACAATCTTGCACGGCAGCAATACGACGTTGAACTAAAAATTAATCCTGCAAGAGCAAAAATTTATGACAGAAATCATGTTCCTCTTGCGGTTAACAAAGAATTGCTTTCGGCTTTTATTTTGCCTGCCCAATTTAGTGAATCAGATAAGATCGAAAACTTTTTAAAAAAGAATTATAAAAACGTTTTTAAAAAAATAAAAAAAGATAGAAACAAAAAATTTTTATGGCTAGAAAGAAAGCTATCTCCCGATCGTCTTGAATGGTTGAAAAAAAATAATCTAAAAGATATTCATTTTGTTGAAGAATTTCAACGTTTTTATCCTTATCCAACAACTTCTCCCGTTGTTGGTTTTACTGATATAGATAACGTTGGAATTGCTGGTACGGAATTACAATTTAATGATCGGCTTGCAGGAATACCAACAATTATTAGCATTAAAAAAGATGCACGATCTGGACACTTTTATTTTGAAAAAGAAGTTATTCAACAAGGACACAAGGGTTCGCCCGTAACTTTAACACTTGATAAAAATCTACAATTTTTGGCGTATCAGGAACTTAAAAAGAGTGTTGAAGAATTTAATGCAGTTTCCGGATCGGTTTTAATTTTGAATCCAGAAAATGGTGAAATTATTTCGATGGTGAATTTTCCTGGTTTTGATCCAAACTTAAAAAATATTCAAAATTTAGAATTTACTAAAAATAATATTGTTACAGAATGTTACGAATTAGGTTCTGTTGTAAAAGCTTTTACCGCACTTGCGAGCTTAGAAGAAGAAGTTACAACACCTGATGAAGAATTTGATTGCGAAGGTAAGTTTGCGTATATCGATAAATTTAAAGTTGAAAACTGGAAGTCGCTTGGTGTTTTATCTTTTTCTGATGTTATAAAATATTCAAGTAATGTTGGTGTTGCAAAAGTTATAAAAAGATTAGGTCCCAAGTTTTATACACATTTGCGAAGATTGGGTTTTGGAGATAAAACAGATATTCAATTTCCTGGTGAACGCGAAGGTTTTGTAAATCCACCAGAAAAATGGTCGCGTTCTTCTTTAATTGTTTTATCTTTTGGTTACGAAATTATGTCAACGATTTTACAACTAGGCAAAGCGTTTTCTATTATCGCAAACGGTGGATATGATATTGAACCTGTTTTAATTAAAGATCCTGTAAGGTTGCAAAATACATTTCGCAAAAAGATTTATTCCGATAAAGCGATACAAGAAACAAAAAATATTCTGCAAACGATCGGTGAGCGTTATGCAAAAGGTCTTGATGGTTACAAGATCATGGGAAAAACCGGAACCGCGAGATGCGTTAAAAATGGTAAGTATTCAAATAGGGATCACATTTATTCTTTTTGTGGAATTGTAGAAAAAGATGATTATAAACGTGTGATTGTTACTTTTATAAAGGAACCAAAAGGAGCAGGATGGTGGGCTTCACAAATCACTGCCCCTTTATTTAATCGTGTTGCCGAAAAAATGATTATTCACGATTTAATGAATCACTGATTCCTGGAATTGTGAATAATCATTTTCTCAAAGTTATGTGCTTTTATTCTTGAAGATTTATTATTTTGTACGCACCAATAACTGTTGAATGTTTTTGTACTCAGAATGGTCAAATTCTTTTGATAGATCTTCTGCTTTTGTATACAGGATTGTGATTTCGTTTTGAAGCTCTCTATTTTTATCTTGTTGTTGGGCGTTTGAGTGAGCTTGAAGTTCTTGGAATAGTTCTTCGTACGCACTTCCTATTTTTTTAATTTCTTCGGATGTAGGTATTTTTTTTCCATCTAATATATTGTCTTCTAATCTAGAAAGAATATTTCTTGCTTCGATTAATCTTTCCGTTTTAAATTCAAGATCTTTTTTTAATCTATTTATTTTGCCGCACTTGCTTAGTTTTTTTAATCTTTCTTTGCCAAGCTCTTCTTTTTGTTTCATAAACAGAATAAGAATAGCTATTGTTGCTGATCCTGCAGCTATTATTTTTAATGCAATATTATTGTTAGGTTCGGGCTGCTCTTTAGGGGTATTAAATTCAACATTTTCATTTTTAAGATAAACGTTTGTAGTTGTTAAAGAACAAATTAATGTAAACAGAGTAAATTTTATAATTTTATTATTCATATGTTTCCTTTTCGAAAGAATGTATTTAAATATTAGGTATTAATAAACATAATACCCACCCAACAGAATAAATTATTTTATTACAAAAAGCGTTATTGTAAAGCAAATATTTATATAAATTAAAAGAGGGCGAGTTAGGTATCCTAACGCTTACGCATTAGGCTAAAAACTAAGTGTCGCATCCTTACGGAAGCTTAATTAATTCAATCTAAGCAATATTATATTATTTAAAAATAAAACTTAGTTAATTCTCCCAAGTATTAATTTATTCTTTCGCGCTATTACACGATAAAATAAATACATGAAAATTTGTTCTATTAAGCTTCCGTAAGGATGTGACACTTAGTGTTTAGCCTAATGCGTAAGCGTTAGGATGAAAAACTTGCAACTTCTGGCAATGCATTGTTAATTAATTGACCTTTAGTTTCAATATATTCTTCTAATTGTTTAAATCCCATATCAATCAATTTGCGTACAATTTCTTGAGCTTGAATTTCTGTAAGATTTATTTTTTTATCTTGTAAGTATTGGTCGTGAATTTGATCTAGTAATGCATGTAATTTTATTGCAACTTTGTCTTTATTATCTGGCCATTCTAGTATTACTTGTGTAAGTATTTGTAAATTTACATTTACTTTTTTAGTAATCTTTTTTTGACCAAAATATAATAGACGAATGATTACGTAAGCTGTTATTGAGGCTATTGATGGAATTACTAATCCTGCAATTTGTTGTTCTTTATACCAAGTATTGAATGAATCTTTAAATGAAGAAGGTGTTCCGCCATACCAATTTTTTATGTAACTAATTGTTGGTCCACCAAGATAACAGGCTAGTAATGTCGCAAGAGGAATAATTGTTGAACCTTCTTTTGTAAGACTTTTAAGCAGTCTGTTTTTTTGTTGATTAAGAAAGTCTTTGTTTTGTGCCATAAATGCTTGCAACAAAACATCTAGGTTTAAAACTTGGCTCAAAACTGGATCATCAATTATTGTAGGTCTTACTAGGTCTAACTCGGTGATTATTGTTTCTGTTTCAAAAACTTCTTCGGGAGCAATTTCTTCTAATGAAATTTCTTCGGTAATGTTTTCTGCGAAACTGGTTTCTGTGGAAATATTTTCTTCTTCTGCAAAAATTATGTTGTTTGTAAAAATTGATACAAACAATGCAGACACTAAAATTAATTTACTCTTCATCATCTTCTTCCCTTCTCCTTTTTATAGATTACAACCTTATGCAATTATTTCAGGTGAATTTTCCACTGCAAGTGAATCTTCATTCATTTTGCTAAGACTTACTTGTAGCATTTCATTTATAATTTTTTGGGCGGTAGCTTCGTCCATATTTAATTTCTTATTTTTTAAATATTGGACATTTAAAATTTCAAATGTTTGATGCAATTCTTCTGGAAGGTGAGTTTTGTAACCTTCCCACAATTTTACTATTTTTGTTAACAATTTAAGGTTCGGGGTTGGGGTTGGCGCTGTTCCAATTTGTGCAACTGCGTATGCTGATCGTAGGAAAATGTATGCAGGAATTATCATTGCGGCATAATTAACAATATCTTCAGTGTTTGTAATCATTTTTTTTAATGCTGCAGGCATGGTTGTAACTATTTCTTTTAAAAAGTTTTTTATTATTTCGAAGTTAACTGGTTGGTCAGCATATTTTATTCCCATAGCTAAGCTTGTCATGCTTTTATGCACTGGAACTATTAATAGTGGCAAAGCTAACAATAAACTTTCTCTTGTTCCAATTCGTGCTATTTTCCAAAGAATACCTTCTTTTTGTGCTTGATTAGCTTTAAGATATTTTTGTAACAATAATTCAAAACTTTCTGCTTGAGTATATTCAACTTCAGTAATTTCTGTTTCTTCTTCGGAAATTGTTTCTAAATTATTTATCCCATTTTCGTTTTCAGTAATTATTTCGGAATTATTATTTTCAGTGATTTCATTGGATAATTCAGTTTCGTTATCGGCGTAAATTGTGCTTGAAAAAATTAGAGCTAAAACCAACATTGAGCTAGCTGTGATGTTTTTGATATTCATACAAAAAAACCTTTCTGTTTCTATTATAAAAAAATAACTATAAGGTTGTTTTTATATTGGATTTTATTCAGATCGTCAAGTTAATAAAAAAGCCGTTCAGTTACGAACGGCTTTTTTATTAATAATATTTCAAAATTATATTATTTGATTTTTATGCAATTTTTTTGAATTCTTCAAAAACTGCTTCTTTTTTTAATCCAGAAATATTTAATATTTCAATTGCGTAACCTTGAGATTTATAAAAATCTAAAACATCATTTTCGTTTGCTTTATAAATTCTAAATCTTTCTCTGATTACTTCTTCCTTATCATCAGCTCTTTGAATTAAGTTGCCGCCACATTTTGGACAAATACCATCTTTTGCTTCAGGCATTGAAATATTGAAAACTGAACTGCATTTTTCGCAAACTCGTCTTCCACTTAAACGTGAAACAATTTCTGCTTCTGGAAGATCAATAACAATTACTCTGAATTTAGCTTCAGGCATTTTATTTTTTAGATATTTAGAGAATAATTCTGCTTGACCTTTTGTTCTTGGAAAACCATCAAGAATTAATGGTTTATCTGCATCAGCATTTTCTGCAATCCAATCGGTAAGCATTGTTGTAATTGTTTCATCGGGAACAAGTTTTCCTACCGTTGTTAGTTTTTGGATTTCTTTTCCGAGTTCGGTTTGTTCTTTGATGTTTTTTCTGCAAAGATCGCCGGTTGAAATTACTTGATAACCAAGTTGATCAACTACTTGTTCTGCAAGAGTTCCTTTGCCGCATCCAGGAGCACCAAAAAATGTAAAAATAACTTTGTCCGATGTTGTTGTCATGTCCTTTGCCTTATAATGTTTTGTTATTAAAAAGATTGTACCGATTACTACAATTGCAAAAACAATGTAGCCGAAAGCTTTATTCATAAGCTGTCCCTCAGAAAATTTAATGAAAAAATAATATTTTTAGGCCTCTGTATGACCCCACAATTCATACTATTATTTATAATAGAATATCGGTTTTCCGTCAAAAATTGGATTTAATGCTATAAATTTCAGGATTTATTTTATTCACAAAGGTTATTTAATACTTTTGCGAATAAAAGGTTTTTTAACTTCTGTGTTTGTTAATTCTTTATAATATTCTGGTTTTCGATACGCATTTCCCCAGATTTCGTGTTTTCTGAATTTTCTAATTCTTTCTATATCAAATTTTGCAATTAAAATATCTTCTTCTTCGTTTCCCATAACAATTTCTTTGCCATTAACATTGAATGCGCAGCTGTGTCCATCGCATGTAGGGTTTGCATAATTTGCCATGGCAACACCAACCATGTTTTCGAAAGCGCGTGATCTGAATTGTTGAATTCTTACATCACCTAAAAGTTCGCATGTTGCAACTTTGCAGCTGTTTGGAACAAGAATAATTTCTGCGCCTTTTAACATTAAAATTCTGGCGCTTTCTGGAAATTCTCGATCCATGCAAATCATTATTCCAATTTTGACCCTTCCCTTTATAGTATCAAGATCAGAAACGTAAAAATTATCACCGGCTGTCATGTTTACTTCGTGCGCATCAAAATCGCACGTATGAACTTTTGCGTAAGTCGTAACAATTTTTCCATGGCGATCAATTAATGATGCAACGTTGCGTGGTGCATTATTATATTTTTCAAGATATGTAATTACAATTGCTGTATTTAATTCTTTTGCCAATTCTTGAAAGCTTTTTATAAAATCATCGTCTTTTGTAATTGCCCGATTAAGCCATTTTTCATAATTGCCTTTTACGTTTGGATCATAAGTTTGATAACCTGTAGTCCATATTTCTGGAAATAAAATTATGTCTGCATTTTTTTGAGCAGCCTTGCGACAAGCTTTTATGCCTTTTTGTAAAGCCTTATCTTTGTCGCCTTCAATTGATTCGAGTTGCAAAAGTGCTACATTAACAGTTGTCATTGTTGTGCCTTTTTTTAAAACTTTATATTTTATATAACCGTAGCGTAAATTGAATAAAACAAAAATAGAAAGTTAAATTCATGAACAAAGAAATAGAAGTTAAGCTTCAGATTGATGATCAATTATTGCAACAAACCAAAAATTGGTTAGATAAAAATGCAAAACATGTTGGCGAGGTAAATCATACTGAATATTATTTGAATAAACCTGAAACAACATTTTTCTTTAAGGCGCCTGAAGGTTATAAAGATGCTATGGACTATCTTCGCGTAAGATTAACAGAAAAAGGTGATTCTTTTTGTTTTAAAAAATTTCACGAAGATCCAATAGAAAAAAGACCTCTTTATTGCGATGAGTACGAAGTAAAAGTATCTGATGGAAAAAAAACGTTAGAACTTATGAAGGCCATTGGATATACAGAACAAACATTAGTTCAAAAAATTAGAAACACTTATACGTTTGATGTGTTTGAAATTGTTATTGATCAGGTAACAAATCTGGGTGTTTTTATGGAAGTCGAATTAAAGACAGAAGTTGCAAATCCACAAGTTGGTTTAAAATTGATTTATGATTTTTTGAAATCAATTGGAATAACAAAATTTAAATTACAAACCCGCGGTTATACTAGCATGCTTTGGAATCCTGAATATAATTTTGGAAAAAGTGTTTCGCTATAATTTGGAATTAGATTTAATAAAAAAGGCTCAATGTTTTATTAGCATCGAGCCTTTTTTATATTTAAAAGTTTATTTTTTGTGTATTAAAAAACTTTCTTTGTCCATTCCATAGGATCTACTGCCATATTATTAACACGTAATTCCCAATGCAAGTGATATCCATTTGCATATCCGGTCATACCAAGTCGACCAATTGGATTACCTTTTTTAACAATATCTTCAACTTCGATGTCTGCAAAATCTTCAAGATGACAATATAAAGTTATAACACCAATTCCATGATCGATTGCAACGGTGTTTCCTGTTAATAAAAATCTATCTTTAATAATTACTTTTCCTGCCTGACTTGCCCAAACAACACTTTTTGGATAGTTCAAAATATCAACAGCTTTGTGCAAGTATCTTCCTTTTTCTGTGGTGGTTCTAATTTCACCGTAGGGAGTTGCAATTCTTTGAACATTAATTGGAAGTTCAAATTTTCCAGTCCACATTTTCTTTTTTGGTGAATCTTTTAACCATTTTTCAATGGCTTCTTCTAGAATTTTGTTGCTCATGCTAATTTCTTTTTCTTCTTCTAATTTTCCCGGAGCAACTTTAAAACCTTTTTGTTTTGGAAAAGTAACATCATTAATTACAATTTTGCCGGATAATTTTAAATTATTTTTTACCTGATCTTGTAATTCAGCATGCATCATGTATTCATCTGCATTTTGTTCGCAATCAACGGGAATGAAGCATTCATAAACTGTTGAACTTTCAGTTTCTGGATAACATTGATAAATATTTTCTAAAAACTTTATGTATGCGCTTGTTAATTTTTTATTTGATTGAATTTTTGCATGAATTGTTCGGCCTTGATCAACTTTGAATTCTTGTTGTAAAAAAGCCGCTTTTAAAGAAACGTTATCAACAAAAAATTCCCACTTATCTTTGCTTGTATTTTGATTAAAACTACTATCGATGGCTTCTATTTCTAAAGCATGCAAACCATTTGTTAAACTTTGCGTATCAATTTTAAATGGAATGTTTAAAACTTTTTCACCGATTTTTTTTGGACAATTAAGATCAACTTCTTTTCCATCCAGGAATGCAGAAACTTGTGCAATTTTGTAACTGTTGTTTGATTTTATGTTGCAATCTACAACGCCCGAATAAAATCCTTCTCTTTCTATTCCTGTTAACATGATTTCTGGAATTGTGTTGTGCGTAAAATAATTAAAAAGTGAACTTCCTATCCAAAGTGTAAAAAAAGAAATTGTTATAACA
>DAOVNS010000046.1 GCA_030630075.1 bacterium
AAAATTTATAAACAATATCTTTCCAAATGTGTTCTGTTTTGATAATGGTACCATCCATATCAAATATGATGGCCTTAAGCTTTTCTTTTATTTTTTTCATATAAGTATCCTCCCCACATGTCATATATTAAATATTGATGTGGTAAATTACAATATTTAACTTAAACACGCAATAAACATTATTGAATACTGCGTTTTAAGAATTCAAAATAAGACTTAAATCTTACAAGATCTAGATCTTACATCAAGTCTGAATTTTACGAAGATCTTAGATCTTCGATTTTAAATATCCGAATCTTGAATCTCCCCCAGATTTGAATCTCCCATAAAAAAACCGTACCATAAATATTCTATTTGTCACAGCGGCTAGCCAGTTTCACTAAAAAACTCATTCTTTTGTGACTTTTTTAGCATTTTTTGCTAGTTTTATCTTGTTTTTTACAATTAAAGAACTCGCAGAATAAAGCCAAAATAAACAATCTAGGAGAGATGTAGGAGACCGTAAATGCAACATCTTGCAATAATTCCAGATGGAAATCGAAGATGGGCAAAAAGCCACAAGTTACAATCATTTATTGGACACAAAAAAGGTATGGATGCTTTTGATGTCGCAATAAAATTTTGTATAAAAAATAGTATAAAATATCTTTCTGTTTATACATTTTCTTTAGAAAACTTTAATCGTCCAGAAACAGAAAAAAAATATCTTTTTGATCTTATAATAAAGCATGCAACAGACAAACTCCAAAGCTTTATAAAAAATGAAATAAAAGTCAGATTCATAGGAGATAAAAGTTATTTTCCAGAACATGTTCGTCCTGCAATAGAAAAACTTGAAAACGAAACAAAACACTTAAATAAATTAAATTTAAATTTATTATTTTGTTACGGAGGAAAAAGCGAACTTGTTCAAGCTGCAAAAAACTTAGCCCTTAAAGTAAAAGCCGGAGTCTTAGCCCCAGAAGAAATAGATGAACAAGAAATCAGCAATTCACTTTGGACAAACGGCATTCCAGATCCTGATCTTATAATTAGAACCAGTAAAAGATGTAGATTAAGTAATTTTTTACTTTACCAAGCAGCGTATAGCGAATTTATTTTTCTTGATTGTTTTTGGCCAGAAATAACAGAACAACATTTAGATAAATGCCTTGATGACTTTAATCAAGTTCAAAGAAATTTTGGAAGTTAACTCTGGAGTTTAAATAATGAAACAAACAATCAGTGTCTTAGGTGCAGGAGCTTTTGGAACGTCTATTGCAAATCTTATTGCAGATAATGGATACAAAGTAAAATTGTGGTGCTACGAAGAAGAAGTTTTGCAAAGCATCAAAACCAAACAAGAAAATACAATGTATTTTTCCGGCATCAAACTCAATCCAAATATTATTCCAACAAACGATCGCGAAGATGCAATAAAAAGCAGTCAGTGGATTTTTGAAGCAATTCCCGTAAAATTTTTAAGAAATATTTTAACTCAAACAAAAGATTATTTTGCAAAAGATCAGATTATCGTTTCTTTAAGCAAGGGTATCGAACAGGAAACTTTATTTTTGCCAACACAAATAATAGATGATGTGTTCTCTAACGATATAAAAAAAGCCGTAATGGCCGGACCAAACTTTGCAAAAGAAATAGCACAAAAATATTTAAGTGCCACCACAATTTGTTCTGAAGATGAAAAAATTACAGCTGAATTATCGAAAATTTTATCAAACTCATATTTTAAAACAGAAATATCCCAAGATTTAATAGGAATACAAGTCGGCGGTGCAATTAAAAACGTAATAACTTTAGCAGCAGGAATCGCACAAGGGTTTAATTCATCTCTAAACACAAATGCATATCTTATTACAAAAGGATTAAGGGAAATAGAAATAATCTGTAAAGCCCTCGGAGGAAACGAAAAAACAATTTCCGACCTTGCAGGCCTTGGTGATTTAATTTTAAGCGCAACGGGAAGTTTAAGTAGAAATTTAAGGGTTGGAGAATTACTTGGTCAAGGCAAAACGTTAAAAGATATAGAAAAAGAATTCAAAACTCTGCCAGAAGGAATTAACACAACAAAATCTGTTTATGATTTAATCCAAAAGCATAAATTAGAATTACCAATATGCCTTGGAACATATCAAGTTATTTTTGAAGGAAAATCGGTCAACGAGTTTTTAGATCAAATATCTGACTAAATTCTTTTTTGATTATCCAATTTCTTTTATTGCGGTGCAAAAAAGACAAATCCTGAATATTTATTGTTCCGAATTTTTTTAAAATATAAGGCCTTAATTCGTATTCCAAGAAATTAGCTAAATTTCTTTTTCTGCAAAGAAAACTAAAATCATACAAAAAAACCCGTCCATCTTCATTTCGCGAAACCAGTAACTTGCTTTTTCCGTATTGCAAAGTAATATTTTTTTGCGATAAATCGTTATAAAAAAGATAAAAAGTAAAAAAACAAACAAGTCCCAAAAGAGCAAATATTCTTCTATGTATAAACATATTTAAATATTTATTTGTTAAAACAATCAAAACAAACACAAGTATTAAAACTAAAAACAAAAAGTTTGGTCGAGAAAAACCAACTAACCAAGAATTGGAACCATAGTCCAAAAGATGCTGCCACCACAAAACAAGCTTATCCAATAAATAAGCAAAAACACCGTTAGGTATTCCAAAGATTTGTGTAAAAAACAATAAAGAACTTAAAACTAAAAATAAAGTCAAAATAGGTAAAAAAATCAAATTACCAACAAAACTTAACTTTGAAATCGGCAAACCCCAACAAATTAATATTGGCAACGAAACTAAAGTTATAAAAAGTTGAATTTGTAAGAAATTGAGCAAAAATCTTTTTGCCTTCAATAAACATTTATTTAGCATTTAAAAATCATTACGAGGAAAGTCGATATAAATGTTTTTCCAAAAAATATTAGAACTTCCAGATCGCGGCATTTTTCTAGATGCATCCTTTAAGTAATCATAAACTTCTTGCACATACTGTTTTTCTTTTGCTTGGGTAGAATCTAATTGTTCTTGTTTTTCAAGATCAACTAGTTTTTTAGCAAAAGAAGCAACCATCTGATGCATTAATTTAATACTCTCGCTATCGTTTAGACCCAAAACCCTGAGTTCTTTATCAAATTCAGCAGGAGAATCTAAATTTTTATTATAAAAAAAGGAAAGAAGTGAATGCTGAGTAAATTCATCAATTTTGGAAGAATAGTCTACGATATAACAGCGGGAAACAATTGTCGGCAGAATCGAATTAACATTATTTGTAAGCAAAATAAAATTATATCCAGAAGAAGGTTCTTCTAAAACTTTTAACAACTTGTTTGCACAAGCCAAGTTTAAAGTATGAGCTTTTTGTAAAACAAAAAAGAATTTTTGTGAATCATCTAATGCAAAATTAATTTTTTGAAAGATAATATCTATGTCTTTTACGGTATAATCTTTTTCTGGATTTATAAAAACAATAAATTCGTGTTGCTGATTTTTAATCTTTTTACATTCGTTACAAAAACAATCAATAATATTTTCAGCGCTGTTTTGCTTGCAAAGAGTTTGCTTACAAAAAGTTTGTTTGCAAAAGGTTTGCTGCAAGAAATGCTCCACTTTTTCTAGTATAAAATCTTGAGGACCAACAAAAAGCTGTGCTGGAATTAACGTATTTTTAATATTCGACATAAATTTATTGAACCACCCAAACAATTATCTGCAAAAATATGTTGCAAAAAACACCCGTAATAATATCCCCAACTAAAATTCCTGATCCAAAAGGTAAGTCGTTAATCCTTTTGCCAATTGTTTTATTAAATATAAAAGGTCTTAAGAAATTAATTATATGGAAAAAAATAAATCCAAATAACATTAATTTAAATTTTAAAGGAATAAATGCAAAAGTTATCATCATTCCAATAACTTTATTAAGCACAATATTTGATGGATATTCATCACTAATTAAATTTAACGCTAAAAGTATTATCAAAGCAGAAGCTACAAAAAATAATCCTAAAAACCAGTACGACAAACTTGGCCAAATATTATAAAAAATTCGATCAACAAAAAGAATTGGGAAGGCAAGTAACGAAGCTAAAAACATTCCCAAAGTTGATTTTCCAAATTTACCAAAAGTTGCAATGTTGTAACTAACTTCTTTTACTTTTTGTAAAGTAAGCATAAAACACATATCTCCAAAAAAGGCCACAAACTCCAATAACCACAAACACGTCGGCTAAATTAAATATTGGCCAATGATAATTACCAATATAAAAATCAATAAAATCAATTACACCTTTATAGAAAATTCGATCATAAAGATTTGAAATCGCACCTGCAAAAATTAATGTTTCAAAAAAAACATTAAAACCATCTTTAAACATCTTGTACGTATGAAAACAAAAAAATAGAATCACAAATAAAATTACAAGCAACAGCAAATTAAATTTAAAAGCAGATTTAAAACTAAATAATCCCCAAGAAACTCCGCGATTCCAAACTAAACTTAAATCTAATCCCTGAAAGAGAGTTATATTTTTTGAAACCAAATTACGCAAAGCCCAAATCTTAGTAAGGCGATCAGCTATGAATGCAAAAATAAAAATAAAAAGATAAAGTGCTACTTCAAGTTTTTTGCTTGTAATACGTAGACTTGGCGTAGGATTATTCATCTTAAACTTGCGCCGGCTTTTTCTATGCTACTAATTGATTTCTTCCAAACAGTATCGATCTGATCTTTTTCTAATGTTTTTTCTGAACTATTTAACCAAATTCTAAAAGTTAGAGATCTTTTATCTAGCCAATCTTCTTTTTCGAAGAAATCAATAAGTTTTACTGCCGTTATCAAATTATCAACTTTATTTAAAAGATCTTCTATTTTTTTTGTAGTTAAATTAAGCGACACAAGCATACTTAAGTCAAAATAGGTTTCTTGATATTTAGGTAAAGCTTTAAATTTTTTAACAGAAGCAACATAATCAATTAAGAAATCTGCATCGAACTCAAAAAAGAAAGCATCGCTTTCTGGTAAAACACCTAGTTTATTTAAAAATAAAGAATCAACTTTTCCAAAAGCACCTAGTTTTGTTTTTTCTAAATAAACCTCCGCTGCTTGATATTTTGCACACCACAAATCTTGTGGTTTATCTATTTTTACAAATTCAGGCAAATCTGAATCAATCCCTGCTACCAAAAGCATATCGGTTACAAAAGCTTTACAGTCATAAAAATCGACTTTTTTTCTTTTTTCAAAGAAAACTCCTGAAACGCTTTTAGTCTCATTAATTCCTGATCGATCTTGCGGACCGCCGTCACTCCAAACTTTAGCTACTTCAAAAAATCTAATACTGTCTTGTTCGTGATAGTTATCTTGAATATTTTTAAATAATCCAGGTAAAAGAGAAGATACAAGTCTTTTAGAATTTTGAGAAACAGGATTTATAATTTCAGCGGCTGTTTTTATATCTTGCAATCCAACAGATTCTAAAAATTGTTCATCAAAAAATGCATAATTTTTTTGTTCCATCATTTTTGCACATTCTGAAAGATTATTTTTAATTTTTCGCTGTTTAAAAATATGAGTTAAATCTGATGGTTTTTTTTCAAAAATAGGAAAAACTGCATCAATTTTATCAAAGCCATAAAAACGGACTATTTCTTCTAGAACATCTTCTTTTGTTTGAACATCTTTACAACATCTAAACGTTGGAATAGTTATTGTATATAAAAAATTTCTTGTTAGTTGCAAATCACCAATCTGTTTTTGCGTATCCTCGACAAGCTCCTTTGTTACTTTAAAACCAAAGCGCTGCAAAGGATAAATAATATCGTAATCATCATTCAAACTCAGTCCAGAACATTTTTCAAAATATTCATGCGAGATTTGTATTGTTTTTTCTTCTATTGGAATTCCAACAGATAAAACCTGATCGGCAGCTTTTAACTTAATTCCATATTTTTCTGATAACTTTAAAAACCGTAAAATACCATCAATGTTTTGGTTTGGATCTAAAGTTTTTTCAAAACGCATAGAAGATTCTGTTCTGCATCGATGTCTTAAAGAACTTCTACGAACACTTGAAGCGTCAAAATTTGCTGATTCAAAAAATATAGATTTTGTTTTTTGATTTATAACTGAATTTTCGCCGCCCATAACTCCTGCAAGGCATAATGGCTTTTTATCATCGGCAATTACTAAATCTTGATCAGTTAAAGTTAATTCAATTCCATCCAACAAAGTAAATTTTTCACCCTTTTTTGCCATTCGTGCAATTATTTTTTTGCCATCAATTTTTTCCGCATCATAAGCATGAACAGGTTGAGACCAATCAAGAGTCAAATAATTTGTAAGATCGACAATTCCATTTATTGGTCGAACACCAACTTTTACTAATCTGCTAAAAATAAAAATATTTGTTGGTTTATTTTGAATATCATCCAAATAAATTCCTGCAAATCTTTTGCACACATCAGGTGCTTTGATTTCAATAGAAATTGGATTCGTTTTGGTTGCCTTTGCATCTTTTGGATATGTATAAACTTCTTTCGATGCTAAAAACTTATCCGCAGATAAAAAATCCAAATTTAAAAACGCAGCAATTTCTCGTGCAAATCCACGATGTCCCCACATATCTGGACGATGAGTAATAGATTTATTATCAACTTCTATTATTACATCTTGAGTTTCAAAATATTTTTTCCAGTTTCCAGTTAAATCTTTTTCTGTTGCATCAAGTGGCGGAACTAAGCCATCTTTATCTAAACCAAAATCAGACAATTTGGCCCAACTGATATTATTATCCGTTTTTTTAACCATATAAAAAAGATCTTGATCGCTTGTTGTAACATAATTTTTGGAATCATCTCGAACAGAAAACTCCGATTCTTTTTTCCATTCTGGAATTGTAACAAAAACTTTACTCGATTCCTTTTTGACAACTTTGCATAGTGCAAAACTTGTAAGATCAAAATTAACCTTATAAAAACTCTCTATTTCAGCAGAGATCTTATTAAATTTAGCAACCAAATCATCAATATTTTGTTTTTTCCAATCCGCGTCAATATGATCGAAAATCCAAGAAATAGAAAGCTTCATAAATCATCATCCTGATATATTTAAAGACATTTATCGAACTATTTAAACAATGCCGCAGAAACCAAAAAACGTCAATTTTTGCAAAAAGCTATAAAAAACTCCTGTGAAAGCTAGATCCTTTTGCATAATATCTAGTTAGGTTGAAATAACTTAGCTTAATACTAAAGCATCATTGTATTCGTTATTTTATTCTCTTCGCATAACAAATCATCATTAACATCCAATCTTAGTGGAAGCGCCGGCAATTTCAGGTTCGGATCTTTAAAACATCCCCACGCCATTATATTTTTAGTGCCAGCACGAAATATTTGAGCAAAATATTTGCGATAATTAGGAGTAAGAATTTCATACACCGAGCGCGAAACAATCAGGCTTTTAGCCAAGGATTTCTTTACAGCAAAAGCCTTATTCAAAGCCTCCAAGCGAGTAGCAACACCCAACACATCACTTAAAAGAACAGAATTACACAGAGGATTTGGACGTTCAAAAAATTCCATTCCAACATCAAATAACATCCCATCACCAAGAGCAATGCCTACCCCATTTTCAATCTTTAAAGAACTTGCAACATTTAAAAACTCAAAACCACAATGCAATACATCAATTATTTTATGTGCATAATCTTGCACTTTGGCAATAGGAAAAAAAACTATGATTTCATCCCCTAAAAGTTTATAAACACTTCCTCCATGCCTGATCGCTATAGCCATAGTCTGATTAAAATATTCCCGTAAAAAACCAAAAACCATATCTGAATTATTATTATAAGACTCACAAAGGGGGGTAAAATTACGAATATCACAACATAAAAATATAAATCTTTCATAAAAAACTTGTTGTGAAAATTCAAAATAAGATAAAGGAACTAATTTATTTAAAACTCTTTCATTTATTTTTTCGTTCATCTGTCTATCCAAAAGCCCCGCATAGATTTCATTTTTATAAGCATAAGAATGAATAATTATTTGCTTACCTTTTAATTCAATCGGACCCAAATACCTAAATTTTAGTTTTAACATATCTGGAATTCTAGAATACAAATCTCGAGAAATAACAATATTTTCATTCAACTTAGAACACAAACTTTTCAAACGACTTGCCGTATTTATAACATCTCCAATAAAAGCAGATTCAAAAAGATGTCCGTATCCAATTTCACCATTCATAACAGGCCCAACATCCATCCCAACAGAAATATCTAAATCTACAATATTTTTAAATTCAGATTCATATACTTCGTCAAGAAAAGAAAGTATAAATCTAAAGGGACTGATTGTAGCTGAATATTCATCCGAAGCAAATCTAGGAGGTAAGGGGAATATTACAAATACCGTCTCTCCAACATACTTATTTACACTTCCTCCGTATCTTACAACAAACTCCGAAAGCGTATCAAAATAGAACTTTAAAAATCTTGCAACCAATATCTTATCATTATCTGCACGAATTTTTGAAATATTGTTTATAGAACAAAAAATAGCAACAACACTTTTAGACATGCTCGCGCCATCATGTATAAGCGGAAGAGAACTACTGTAAGTACCCATGCCACTTAAATTAGAAATAAATGTAAAAATAAAGAGTATAAAATAAAATCTCAATCTGAACTTCATCCCCAAACTCCAAAATTGTTTTGACTTTATTTTACTGTACAGAATTCAAGTATGATAAATAAATAATTTTTAAGAAATCAGTTTACGCACTTGCAAAATTTTATCTCTAATTTCTATAGCCTTTTCAAAATCAAGATCCTGGGCAGCTTGTCTCATATCAAGTTCAAACTGCTCAATTAAACTTTCAGCATCTTTTTTATTTTTAATTTCAACATCTAGTTTAACTTTTTTCTTAACTTTGCTGTATCTAGAAGCCTTTGCAATTCCATCTTGTAATTTTGAAATACTTTTTGTAACTTCTCGTCGAACAGTTTCTGGAGTGATTCCGTGATCTTTATTATGTTTTTTTTGTAATTTTCTTCGGCGCTTCGTTTCTGCAAGAGCAATTTTTATGGATTTTGTAATTTTATCAGCATAAAAAAGAACCCTACTTTCTGTATTTCTTGCTGCACGACCAATGGTTTGGATTAAAGATCGCTCATTTCTTAAGAAGCCTTCAATGTCAGCATCCATAATTGCAACAAGTGCCACCTCTGGCAAATCCAATCCTTCTCGAAGTAAATTTATACCAACCAAACACTCAAACGTTCCCATACGTAATTTTTGGAGCAATTTTGTACGCTCTGGTGTTTTGATGTCACTATGCATATAACAAACTTTTAATTTTTGCTCTTCCAGGTGCTTGGCAAAATCTTCTGCCATTTTTTTTGTTAAAACAGTAACAAGGGTTCTAAAACCATTTTTTGAAGTTTTTTTAATCTGTTCAACAAGATGATCAACTTGTCCCTCTTTTTTTACCATTTCAATTTTAGGGTCCAAAATACCCGTTGGTCTAATAACTTGTTCTACAATTTGATCACTATTTTCTTGTTCATAAATACCAGGTGTTGCTGAAACAAAAATTGTATCTTTAAAAAACTTTTCTATTTCTTCAAATTTTAATGGCCTATTATCATAACTAGCAGGAAGCCTAAATCCATATTCGATTAATGATGTTTTTCGAACTTTATCACCTTTGTACATTCCATGCAATTGCGGAACTGCAATATGCGATTCATCTAAAATAAAAAGATAATCATCATCAAAGAAATCAAATAAGCAATATGGAGCTTGTCCAGATAGGCGCCCATCAAAATATCTTGAATAATTTTCTATTCCAGAACAATAACCCGTTTCTTTTAGCAATTCTATATCATGATTAACTCTTGTTATTAATCTTTCGCGATACAATGGATTCTGTATTTTTGC
>DAOVNS010000011.1 GCA_030630075.1 bacterium
CTTCTTTGGGGTGTTGATGTTGTAACAATTCCACCAAATCTTTTGGAAAAAGTTTTAAAACATCCTTTAACCCTCGAGGGTATAGAAAAATTTGATAACGATTGGAATAAACTTGGCAAAGCAGAATTGTTAGATTAAAAGCTATTTTTTAAAAAACATAAAAAGTATATTGCTCTTCTTCCTCCTCTCGTATTATGATTATGCAAGTTAAGTACAAATTTAATCTTCCATAAAAGAAATAGAAAGGGGAAGCATGGAAATAGAGGTATTTGGAATTGAAGAATTGTTGTTTGATTCTACCTCAATTTTTGACCTTATATTTTTTTCAGATTCTAAAGACTACGACGATGGAGATGATGAATTCGAAGCAGATGATCTTGATCAAGATTTTGATGACGAAGACGATGATTATGACGATGAGGATGTAGAAGAAGAACTTGACGACGATTTTGAAGAAGAAGAAGATAGCGACGATGATGACTAAAACGAAGATGATTAATGATTAGACACAGGGCATACGCCACTGTGCTAACTTAATACCGCCCCCACACGGGGGCTCAACAAATTCAACAACATCATATCCAAAATAAACTTCTATTTCTCCTAATTGGGAGATAAGTATATAAATTTTAATTTAATGCTTGGTGAGTATATATTTTTTCCAGACAAACAAATATTACCCTTGAGCCCCCGTGTGGGGGCGACATTGAGTTAGCACAGCGGCGTATGCCCTGTGATAAAAAAATCGGCCTTTTTTATTTTCACTCCAAATCTTCCACTAAAGAGAAAGAAATAATTTTTTTCTCTTTAGTCGTTTCTAAAACTAGATCGCCATTCGGCAAAAGATCCGAAAACAGTCCCTTTTGTAAACTTCCATCTTTATTATGAACGGTTACATTTTTACCAAGATAAAACTGATTATGTTTCCATTCACTAAAAATTTGATCGAATTCCGAATTCAGCCATCTTTGATAATAACAATCCATTGATTGAATTATTTCCTGATACAAAATTTGTATATCAATTTTTTTGCCAAAAACCTGATATAAAGTTGTGGCCTTTTTAAATAAATCATCGTCTGGCTCAATTATATTGTTCACATTTAGTGCAAAACCATAAATAATTCCATCTATTGAATTGCCATTCCAAATAACTTCGCCAAGAATACCGCCAATTTTTTTACCATCAACTAAAAAATCATTCGGCCATTTTAATTTTGTATTAAATTTTTTTAATGCGCTCAAAACGCCTAAAGATATCGCCATGCTCAACTGATTTATCCTAGAACCTAAACATTCACTTGAGGTTTTAAAAATCTCATTCAAGTTTGCAGGCTTAAGCACAAGAGTAATAATTAGCTGATTTGGGTCAAATTTCCAAATCCTACCACTTCGCCCCCGTGTGTACTCATGAACATCCGCCAAAAAAATTGCTCCATCCTCGACGCGATTTATTTCGGATTTGGCCCAAGCCAAAGAATTGAAACATTTTTTTTCGTGATAAACCTTGTTGCCAATTATCATGCGCGGTACTTTAACTCGCGATCAGTTTCTCGCTTGATATCTTTTTCGCGCATTTCTCGCTTTTTACTTGCAGCATTTTTATGTTTTGCTAAACCAAGTTCAACTTTTACATATCCTCTGTTGCCAAAATACATCTTAAGAGGAACAATCGTTAAACCCTTACGAGAAATTTCACCAATAAGTTTATGTATTTCTTTTTTGTGTAGCAAAAGCCTACGCGAAACACTCGGATCACCTGATTTAGAAAATGAATGGGAATACGGCGCAATGTAACAATTCAATAATTGTATTTGTCCGTTGTGGATTGTTGCAAAAGAATCAGCAAGAGAAACATTGCCTTGACGCAGTGATTTAACTTCGTCACCGGTTAAGACAATTCCCGCTTCGAATTTTTCTTTGATTTCGTAAGTATGAAATGCTTTTTTATTTACTGTAATAATTTTCATATAAACTCATTTAACATTCAAAAACCAACACGTATTCCAAGTAATAAAACAACTCCGAGCAATAAAACAATATGTTTCTCAAAACACTTTGTCATCCTGAACTTGTTTCAGGATCTATTATTTATTTGTTCAACTTTTTAGATCCTGAAACAAGTTCAGGATGACAAAAAAGAACTTTTTTTAATCTCAAACACTGTGGTAACTAAGTTACCTTAAATCTATTAACTAATCTTTTAAAAACAAAACTAACAAGAGGATACGATGCCAAGGCAAAAAATATACCCAAAATATTTCCGCCTATTAAAAATGACATCAAACAAATTTCTCCAGAACCCATAAATTTAGCCAAAGAAATCACCCATGCGGGACTATATCCCAAAATATCATGTAAAAACCAATATCCAAAAAGATAATCAAATGTAAAAAATGGAATCATGGTCCAAGGATTATTAATTGACGTTGCAATAAACAATACAGGAAAGTTTAATTTGAACATCCATGTTGCAATAATCATCATTATGGTATGAGCACCAGGAAAAGGAGAGAATGCAATATAAATTCCCATACAAAATGAAACAGCCAACTTATCTACTGACCATCCGGATGTAAAAGCAGACCGAAAAGCATCTTTAATTTTTCCTATAATATTCATATATTCTCAATATTCTTAGATTCTCTTGGTTTTTTAAATAAATTATTTTATTTCTTAAGATACCATAAAATGTTATTTATATATTCTTGAGACCAATTTTAAGAAATTTTAGGAGATTTGACATGAAAAAGTTAATCAATTCGTATTTATTCGCATTTTTACTACTATCTTCCAATCTTTTTGCAGAAGAAGGGTTGGCCCAAAAAAACAGGCAAAATAATACGCAAAATAATATTAGCATAACAAAACCGTTAATTTTAAAAGGTCAAATTAAATGCAACGAAGACTGGAAAAATTGTCCCGAATTTAGATTATTTTTCAACGGCAAACAAACATTAAACGACAACGAAGGATTCTTTTCTTTTCCACTTGATCAGCAAACAAATAAATACTCAATTTTAGTTTGCAAAAATATAAATCCTAATTTTTCCAATACCAATACAATCGAAAATTTAAACGTAAGAATAGAAAAACCATACAAAATATTCTCTTTTAAAAAAGTAGAAAACGATAAAAAAGAAATGGTTTGGGAAAAAAACGAAAAAAACCTAGAAAACAAAAATTTCGTTGTACCAAAAAATTGTGTAATTGCTCTGATTAACCCAAAATATATTCAAGATATTCAAAACTGGGAAGTAAAATTGACTGATAACTTTATACAAGGACCAAAGATTGTTTTAAAAGACGATATTAACGAAAAAAAGACGACAAGAGAAGCTGCAAATTCCATTCTTAGAACTTTAGATTCTTTACCTTTTCACGAAAATATAAAAACAAACAAAAGAGATTTTACTCAGCATGGAAATGTTAAAGTTACTTTCGCACAAAGTAAGTAGATTTTTATTCTAAAAAACTCCCTGGCAACGTTGCTGTAAAAAACTTATCATTTGATCAAAACTATAATCATCTATTACCGAATGCTCTTTGTAGATAATTATTTCACTACCCCTGCCTGCAACAATATAAACATTTTTATAATTATTCGAAGACATACAACAAAAAGACTTATGTTCAACTTTGCTTGATACTAATTCACTTTCTAAAGACTGCTGAATCATGTAACTACCTAACATATTTCTTATAACACTAATGCCACCAGAATAATATCCAACCAAAATTAAACGAAAATCGCTTGCTGCTTTAAAAAATACAGGAATTTCTGAATCAGATAATTTTATATTTTTAATAATTCTTTGTTCAATAGTTGGTCCAACCCACTCCATTTTAAATATATTAATTGAATTTGGATTATTAACAATTGAAAGATAATCCATTTTAAATCCGGGAATATAAAAATCAGTAGAACTTACCGAAGGAATAGTTGTAGCTTCAACTTTTTTATCACCATCATAAAAAAATAAATTTATATAAGACTCGTTTTGATACGCGCAAATAGTCATACTTCCATTAAAATTTGTGAATAAATTTAAAATTGGATTTCGCGATCCTATATCTAAACAATTAATCCTACAATATTTATTTTTATCTCTTTTAAAAAAACAAAGTTTATTCTTATAAAAGCCCGCAATGATAAGAATTTTACCATCAGCACTCAAACAAAAGTCTTTAGGTCCAATAGAAGTAAACCCCAGTTCTTGAATCTTACAATACTCACAATTATTGAACTTCCATATAGTTATTTTATCTTGATTACCCGCAACCAAAAACCTGCCATCAGCAGACATTTCTAATCGATCGATAGGAGCATTAGTTTCTAAAGTTTGAATAATGCGAAATTCTCCAACGCAAAAATATAAAATATATATAAATCCTTGACTATCAGATGCAACTAAAGTGCTTCCATCTGGATATAAACAAAGCCCCGTAATATAACTATCATCAGAAAAGCTTAGTTCTTTAAAAACTTCAAATCTTGGCTCAACCTGAAGAGGAAATCTTTTTTTTACTACAAGTTTAAGTTCAGGTAAAACATCTTGTTCTGCAACGCCTGCCTCAAATAAATCAACTTCTGCATTCGACGGATCGGCAATAATTGTATTTACCAAGTTTTCATGATCTAAAACAGCTACAAGAGGCTTAATTAAAAAGAATAAAGTAAGAATTAAAAAAAACATTATTTTTTTCATCATTCTCCCTTCAAATATTTTCCAAACTTGTTAAAAGGAAAATAATAAATAAAAACGGTTCAAGCAAACTAATTTGATTTTTTAACTAAAAAAAAAGCTCCTAGTGCAAAATCAACATAATTTGCAATAAAAGCTTTAATTTTTAATTTCATTTAAATTTTAAGAACAATGTGCTCGTAAAAAGTCTAAGGTTTCGGGAAGATTTAAAGCATCCAAAGCAGAATGCCTTCTCGAAATTATCACATCTTCACTAGAAGATACTATAACTTTTTTATCTAAAGACATACAAACACCTGATATGCAATTATTATACATACCAAACCTACTTAATAAAAAATATAATCCATCTCGTCCCAATAAATTGACCTCAATAATTTCATTATTAAAACCTGATACAATCATTTTTTTATCTGGAGACATGTAAATACAATCGAACCAACTACTACCATCATGCACACTTTTCAATTCTTGATTTAAATGATATTGCCCATCGTCTCTTAAAATCAAAACTTTAACTGGTATATCAGGTCCACCGTAAACTATCATCTGTCCATCTTCAGACATAGCAACATGTCTTATATTAGTATGGTTTTCTTTAAACTCCTGAACTTCTAAATATCTGCCATCTTCTTGCAATCTAAATATCTTAACGGTGCGATCTATAAATCCACATACAAAAACTCGCTTGTCTGATGACATAGCAATAGATAAGTGTCCCAAAGCTTGTTCATGTATTTCTTGATTCCATCCGCAAAGACCATCTTCTCCCCTAGTCCATATTCTTATAAACTGATCAAAGCTACCAATTGTGCACCCTGATATAATCATCTGATTATCTAAAGAAATAACAGCCGTATCTACACAACAAAGATTTTGATTTATTGATTGATGTAAATGATAAAAACCATCCGCCTGTAAAACCCATATTTTTATTGTTCCATCACGACTTGTAGATAGTATTGTATTTCTATCTGGCGTAATTACTACGGATGTTATCCAATCCCTATGATCATCTAAAGTTTGATGTAAATAATACAGCCCATCATCTCCCAACAAAAATATTCTTATTTTTTTATCATGACTTCCAGAGATTATCATCTTTCCATCAAAGCTGATTTGAACAGAAATTACATATTTTGTACATCCTTCAAGTCTTTGGCTTGGTAAAAAATTCATTCCTGTTTGAATTGGCCACCTTTCTCCTGCATAAAATTTTAATTTTTCAAGAAAACAATTCTGCCAAACTTCTGGATAATTTAAAAATTCATCTAGACCTTCAACATCAGGCCAACCCCCTATAACATCGCGCGCTAAAGCCTGAGCACTCTCATCCACAATACGCAAACATTTTGTCTGCAAACTTTCGCATTCCATCGCAAAAACATTATTAGAAAAAAATAATAAACCTAAGAAAAATAAATTATTCAAAAACTTTTTCATGATTACCTACCTCAAAAAAATAAACTTTTAAAAATTTTTAAAACTCGGAAATTGGAAGATATAGTAGAAGATATAGTATATATAAAAAAACATTACAAAAGCCATTTTTGCAATATCAACATTTTTTGTAGTAAAGGCTTCTTTTATTTTTTATTTTTGAATTACTTTAAAACATCTAAAGTCAGATCTGAAAATTCATTGCGTTCAGCTTTGTATCCCGCAACAAATGAAATCATTGCTGCATTATCGCCGCAGAATTTACAATGAGGACTGACAAATATTTTGTTATGTTTTTCGCAAACTTCACGCAAGCGATTTTTAAGATAACGATTACAAGCAACTCCACCAACGAAAGTGAATGCCTTAGCTTCGGGATGAAGTTTAAGTGCAAGTTTAAGTTTGGCTTCAAAAATATCGCCAATGCAAACAAGTAAAGAACTTGAAACTTGGTTTTGCAATTCGGGAGTTATCTTTTCCCAAACCGGACCGGTTTGTAAATTATAAGCACCGCGTTTTACTAAATCGTAAAGAACCGCAGTTTTTAAACCCGAAAAACTTACATTTAAATCTTTATGCATATTTTTTAATCTTGGATACTTAAAAAAATCTTTAAATCCAACTTCGGTTGCTGCCTTTTCGATCTTGGCACCACCTGGATAACCAAAATCAATTATTTTTGCAATCTTATCAAATGCTTCACCCGCTGCATCATCTAAAGTTTGACCAATGATTTGTTGTTTTCCAAAATCCTCAACTAAATAAAAAGCAGAGTTTCCACCAGACGCCAAAAGAGATAAATGAGGAAATGGAACATCTTTTACAGAAAAATCGTCCTGTAAAAATGAAGAAAAAATATGACCTTCAAGATGATTTACCGCGATTATTTTTTTATTCTTAGCGAAAGCTAAAGCCTTTGCAAAACAAACACCAATTAAAAGTGAGCCAACTAAACCGGGATTTGTTGTAACGGCAATAAAATCAATATCATCAAGAGTCTTATTCGCTTCTTGCAGAGCTTGCAGAATGATAATATCTATTTTTTCTAAATGAGAACGTGATGCAATTTCTGGAACCACTCCACCATAAATTTCGTGTAATTTAACTTGTGAAAAAAGCTTATTAGAAAGCAGCTGTCTACTTTTTGAATCGTAGACAGCTGCTGCAGTTTCGTCACAAGAAGTTTCAATACCAAGAATTATTGACATAGTTTCTATGCTTTTTTCTTGTTCATTAATTTCCAGAATTCTTCATTAGTTTTTGTTTTTCTCATCTTCTCGATCAAGAAATCCATACCATCAACAGTATTCATAGTTCCAATGAACTTTTGTAACACCCACATTCTCTTGACTTCATCTTCTGGAAGCAACAAGTCTTCACGACGTGTGCCAGAACTTTGAATATCAAATGCAGGATAAAATCTTCTATTAGAAAGTTTACGTGTAAGATGAATTTCCATATTACCCGTTCCCTTAAATTCTTCGAAAATAACTTCGTCCATTCTAGAACCGGTTTCTACTAATGCTGTTGCAATAATAGTTAAAGATCCACCTTCTTCTATATTTCTTGCAGCACCAAAAAATCTTTTTGGTTTATGCAATGCGGTAGCATCAATACCACCACTTAAAACTCTACCCGATGCAGGAGCTAAAGTATTGTATGCTCTTGCCAAACGAGTTAAAGAGTCAAGCAAAATAACAACATCATGTCCATATTCAACTAATCTTTTTGCTTTTTCGAGAACAATTTCAGCAACTTGAACATGACGTGTTGCATATTCATCAAAAGTTGAACTTACAACTTCTGCATTCACGCTACGTTGCATGTCTGTTACTTCTTCTGGACGCTCATCGATTAAAAGCATCATCATGATTGCTTCTGGATGATTCAGAGATATTGTGTTTGCAATTTCCTTCATCAAAGTTGTTTTACCTGTTCTTGGAGGTGCAACAATCATTGCACGTTGCCCTTTACCAATCGGTGTAAGCATATCCATTATACGAGTAGAAACAACAGAAGAATCACCTTCTAAATTAAATTTCTCATCAGGAAAAATAGGAGTTAAATTTTCAAAAACTGTTTTATTAAAAGTTTGCATTGGAGATTGAAAGTTAACACTTTCTATTCTTTGTAGAGCAAAATATTTTTCACTCTCTTTAGGTTTTCTTAGTGTTCCTTTTATAACATCACCGGTTCTTAACGCAAAGCGTTTAATATGAATTGGTGAAACATAAATATCATCAGGACCAGGAACATAGTTAAATTTAGGTGATCTCAAAAAACCAAATCCATCAGGAAGTCTTTCTAAAATACCTTCACCATAAATTTCAATCTTTCTTTCTGATTGAGATTCCAATATTCTAAAAATAATCTCTTGCTTTCTCAGAGAAGAAACATCGGGAAGACCTATTCTTTGAGCATATTTTATAAGCTCATTAATAGGCATTTCTTTGAGTTCTTGAACATTGATAGATGTTTTAGGACCAGAATCATTGCCCGAAAACTTAGTCGGTTTTTTAGTACTAACATCACTAGTTTTAGACAATTTTGAATCACTAGTTTTTTCTGCCGTAACCTTACTTTCGGGATCGGGCGAATTTTTTTTGATCATATGTTTTTTACCTCCAATAATATTATTTGATTTACCACGTACACTACTCTCCGCTTTTTTGCGTATTCCAACCTTTTTTACTTTGCTGCCATCATCGTTCATAATTATTCAATACAATTAAAAAAAATTTATTAAAACAGAACACAACGTCTATGAGAAATAACTTTTCACAACTAAACAAAATTAATTCCAACAAAACCAATATCAAAAATCATATTTTGGCACAATCTCGCAAGGAATAATAAAATTTAAGAAGCAAAGAAAAGTATTAAATTCGATATCAAATTCACAAAAATCTAGCAAACTATTTCGTTCGCAATTACTAATTATTTACAAATTATAGTAACTCAGAAAATATTCTATAAATAAAAATCTTTATTTAGCTATCAGATTTCTTTAATGAAGTTATCGCTAACATCACAGGACTTGCAATATAAATTGAAGAATAAGTACCAATAACAGTACCTGCAATCATTGCTACAGCAAAACCTCTTAAAGCTTCGCCTCCAAAAACATAAAACGAAATTAATGCTAATAAAGTAGATACACTTGTTCGTATCGTTCTTGTCAAAGTTTGGTTAAGACTAATATTGGCAATGTGATATATAGAATCGCCCCTCATCTTAATTAAATTTTCTCTTATTCTGCTAAATATTACAATCGTATCATTGAGCGAGTAACCCAAGATTGCTAACAATGCAGCAACAACGGATAGCGAAATTGGTTCACCGATAAGCAGTAAAAACACCAACACAGCTAAAATATCATGAGCAATCGCAATAACGGCGCCAATTGCGTAGGCATACTTTGAACGAATAGAAATATAGATAAGTACAATCAATAAAGACAGCAATATTGCAAAGATTGCATTTCTTTGCATATCTTTACCAACTTCAGCACCAACCCAATCAATATTTTCGATGGTCATTTTATTTCCAGGTGTTGCACTATCAACATCTGCACGGAATTTTTCTTCAAGATTATCTAAACTCTGACCCCCAACACGAACGATAAAATTAGTATCCTGTCTTCCAATGCTTTGGATTACAAAATTCTTCCAACCTTTTTCGCTCATTGCTTTTCTTACTTTTGCAATATCAATCTTATTTTCAAAAGCTATGCGCAGCTCTGCACCACCTGCAAAGTCTATATGATACGTAAATCCACCTTTTACAAAATAAGCAACTAGGCCTACAAGTAAAAATGTTACAGATAAAGCAAAACAAAAACGACGATATTTTAAGAAATTTATCATGACTTATCCTACCCTACTCACCTTTTGAAATCTCTACAAAACTAAGAACCGCGACCAAACACATCTTTAATTAAATTTCATCTACGATCGAGACGAACTTTCTCTTTTTAAAACCTACGTGAAATTTAACAAAGCCATCTTTTACTGCAAACAAAGTACAGTCGCCGCCTCTTTTAACTCCACCACCTGGATGTATTTTTGTGCCACGTTGACGAATTAAAATTTGACCACTTGTGACTTGTTGTCCACCAAAGCGCTTACAACCTAAACGTTTACTTTGACTATCGCGGCCGTTACCCGTAGATCCACCGCTCTTACTCGTTGACATTTGGAACCTCTATGAATGTTCAAAATTTGGTTAAAAATCAATTAAAATGAACTTTTAACAGTTATTTTTACGTTTAAAGACTATCTTGTACCGCGAAATAATACTAAAGTATCTTTAAATACCAGACTATTCTCGCCCAGACAAGATTATTTTGCCCGTTTTTTTGGTAAAAGTCAAAACCTATTTACTAATCTGCTCCCAGTTCTTGCCTGTTCGCACAGAAACGCTCAATGGAACACTCCATTTCACCACATTTTCCATGCATTTTTTCACAATTTTCTCAACACGATCAGTCTCATCCATTGGATATTCAACAATAACTTCATCATGAATCTGCAAAACCATAAATGCATCGATTTTTGATTCTGTAAGTTTTTTATCAATCTCTATCATTGCCAATTTTAATATTTCAGCAGAAGTTCCCTGAACAGGAGTATTAATAGCTATTCTTTTAGCAGCCTCATACAGCGTTCTGTTTCTCTCCTTAATATTAGGAATATACCGACGCCTTCCCATCCAAGTTTCGACATATCCATTAGATTCGGCAAAATCAATAGTTTTATTTATCCATTTTACAACACCACTATACTCTTTGAAGTATTTATCTATATATTCTTTTGCCTCGCCCGGTTTTATTCCCAAATCTTTTGCCAAACCAAAAGGAGTTAAGCCGTAGGCTATGCCAAAATTAATGCGCTTTCCAAGCTGTCGCTCTTTATTCGAAACTTTATCTAAAGGAATATCAAATATCTGACTTGCAGCTTGAGAGTGAATATCTTGGTTATTTAAAAATGCTTTTTTTAAACTCTTGTCGCCCGAAAGTTCTGCCAAAACACGTAAATCTATTTGCGAGTAATCGGCAGATAAAAATCTTCTTCCTCTTGGTGCAACAAAAGCTGAACGTATTTTCATACCATAATCAGAAGAAACAGGAATGTTTTGTAAATTAGGATCAGAGCTCGAAATTCTACCCGTTGCAACCATTATTTGATTAAAAGAAGAATGAATTCTTTTTGTTTTAGAATTTATCTGTTTTACCAATGGATCAGCATACGTACTTTTTAACTTATAATATTCTCGGTATTTCATAATCATGCCGGGAATAGGATCCATCTTGCTTAATTCTGCCAAAACTTCTTGATCAGTTGAGCGCTTGCCTTTTCCGCTTTTTTTCAATGAAGGCAATTTTAATTCATCAAATAAAAGTGCTTCGATCTGTTTTGGTGAATTAAGATTAATATCTTTGAATTTTTCTTTATGATCAATTGCAGCATAAATCTTTTTTTCAATTGAATTCAAATCTTTTTCAATCTCTTTTCCAACCTCTTTTAATCTATCTGGGTCAAGCGAAATCCCTGCCATTTCCATTTTTAATAAAATTTGAGATATCGGCATTTCAAGATCTTTGAAAATCTTTTTTATTTTTTTATATTTATTTAAATCTTTTTCTAAAACCGATTTTAATTTAAATGTTTGTAAAGCATCATGCGCTGCGTATTCAGATGCTCTTTGAATTGGGACTTCGGTAAAATCTTTGTGTTTACCAAGAACATCTTTAAAAGATTCCATTGGTTCATCCAAATATCTAACCGAAAGAACTTTTAAATTAATTTTATCTGAATCTTGTTTTCGCAATAAATTTGCCGCAAGTATTGTATCAAAAGTTACATTTTTAATATCCACACCGTACTGAAGAAGCAAAAGCTGATCAAACTTAGTGTTATGCAATATTTTTTCAATTTTTTCATCGTGCATAACTTCTTTTAACTGCTCCAAAACATCTTCTCTTTTTAATTGCCGATCTGCACCATTTTGTGTGTGAGTAAGAGGAATATAGTATCCATTTTTTTTATCAAAAGAAAAAGAAAAACCAACCAACTCATCACGCAACGGCCTAAAACCTGTTGCCTCTGTATCAAATGCAAACTCTTTTTTCTTTTTTGCCAAGTCAATTACTTTATTTAAACCATCTTGAGTTTCAACAATGTAACAATTCCATTCTTTTGCTTTTTTGATTGTTATTTTTACTTCTTTTTCTGTTGCACCATATTCAGTTTCAAATAAAGATAATTGACGTGCCTGCACAACATTTTGTTGCACAGTTTCTGTTAAACCATATCTTTTTTGCAAATCTCTAAACATGCTTGAAAATTCATATTCCCTAAAAAAACTGGCTGCATTCGCCCAATCATCTTTATTAAATTCAAAATCTTTTGGGGTTAAATTTAACTTATAATTTTTTAATGAAAACAATTTGAAACTTAAAAAAGCATTTTCCCTGCCTTCTTCAAGTAATTTTTTGGTTCTCTCTTTTTTTACTTTATCTAAATTTTTGTAAAGATCTTCTAATGAATCAAATTCTTTTACAAGATCTTCTGCTGTTTTTTTACCAATCCCTTTAACACCCGGAATATTATCAGAAGTATCTCCAAGTAAGGAATAATAAAAAGGAATTTTCTCAACCTCAAAACCTTTTTGTTCCTTAAAAGTTTTGGCATCAACAAGTTCATCCTTAAAAGAATCAAATATCAAAACAGTGTCATCTGCCAGTAATTGATACAAATCTTTATCTGGACCAACAATCACTATCTGATTCTTTTTAAAATCATTTACAGCAGAGCCAATTAAATCATCAGCTTCGTATCCCGTTTTTGATAATTGATGCAAACCAATTAAATCCGCAAACTCCATAATCGCTTCTTTTTGCTCAAATAGGTCACTTGGCGGCACTTGCCTTGTTGCTTTATATTCTTTATAAATGTCGCTTCTAAAAGTTTTTCCTTTACTATCCCAAATTAAAATCATATTTTTAGGATCAAACTCATCGATCATTTTTTGAATAGTTCTACAAAAACCATAAATTGCTTGCGTTGGAATTCCTTTAGACGTTTGTAGAGACCTCAAACCATAATAAGATCGATACAAGATGTAAGAACCGTCAATTAAAAAAAGAGCATCTTCTTTAATTTTTGGCATTATTAAAAACCTTTTAATTTTTGTTTATTAGCAAATAATTACTTACTTTATTAAAATAAAGCTATACAAAACAGTAAACAAAACAAACAACTTGTTTATTTTTATTATTTTTTGAAAATACAGGAAAAAAAGAAAATTATTAAAACCTTAATTTTACGAAAACAAAATTATGAAAAAATTAGCTTTAGACGTTGGCGATAAATGGGTTGGTTCTGCAATCGCAGATGCACTTGGAATAACATGCAAACCCTACAAAACAGTTGAATTCGATAACTTATTCAGTTTTATTAAAACTGTAATCGAAGAAGAATATATCGACACAGTAGTTGTTGGATATCCAAAAACAAGCAAAGGAACCGAAAGCGAACAAACAAAAAAAACAGTACGCAGAAAAGAAGAACTAGAAAAAGAATTCCCTCAAGTAACATGGATACTTTGGGACGAACGCCTAAGTAGTAAAAGAGCAGCTCAATTAAGAGTTGGCACATTTAAAACAAAAGAAGACAAAATAAAAAGTCATTCTATTGCCGCTGCATTTATTCTCCAGAGCTTTTTGGACAACCTGGCCTTTCAAAAATTATAACCAACTCAAACCACCCTACTATAGATCAAAAAACCATATCTTTTACAATTCAATAAAAAATGTTTACATTAAATAAAAAAGGATCATGGAGTATTTAAACCAGTTTTAACCAAACATTTTTATTTATTCTTTATAAAAATATAAGCCTGTTTGTGTAAAACTAATTACCTGGCTAAGGAGGGTAGAGTTATGAAGTGTCCGAAGTGCGACGGTCTCATGGTAATGCAATCGTTCTTTGATCACTTTATTAATTTCGAAGGCTGGAAGTGCCTCAACTGCGGCAAGATAATAGAAAAAAGAGAAAATACTATTAAAGACGACGCCTTTAGTATTTTTTATCAACGACAAAAGATTAAAAAACAAGGCGACTAAAAATTCAACCCCTTCTTAATAAGCAAATAATAAAAACATGAATACTCCATTTTTTTTAAGCATTCAGGGAAGTTACAGCAACTTAGAACTAGCTCTTTATCAAGACTCAAATTGTCTAGAATTAATAAAAGAAGATAATATCAAAGCAAGCTCGCTGCTTATTCCATTTATCAGTCAAATATTAAAAAATAATTCAAAACAAATATCTAATCTTGATTTTATTGCAATAGATCAAGGACCAGGCGCTTTTACATCACTTCGCGTAACCATTACAACCGTTAATGGACTTGCGTTTGCAAACAAAATTCCATTAATCGGAATTGACGGACTCGATGCATTAAGTAAAGAAGCGCTAGAAATAACAACAGAAAAACATACCGATTTTAATCCAGAAATTTTAGTAACTTTGTTAAATGCATACAATAACGATGTTTTTTTTGATATCAATAAAGTTGTAGATTCAAATCAGTTAGAGCCAACAGAAAAGATTTATCCTTGCAAGGGTTACAAAAAAATAGATTTGCTCCTAAAAGGACTTAAGCACAACTTCTCAGAAAATAAAATTGTTTTTGCTGGAAATGGAACAAAGCTTAACCAAGATTTAATTACAAAAAACTTTGAAAATAATATTTTAATTGTTGATCGAGATGTTTGTTCTGCTGCAACTGTTGCAAAAATGGCTTTAGAAAAATGGAATCAAGTCTCAGGTAACGTAAAAGAATATAAACTTTCTCCCCTTTACCTTAAATCTCAAAGCTTTGCAATTCGCCCAAAAAAGAATTAAATCAAAAAATACTTCGAATACTACCAAGTCCAACAGAAGCAGCTTCAGTCGATCTTAAAATAGCTTTTGTAAGCTTATAAAATACAAAACCTGATTTTTTTATTAAATCAATCTCAGAGTCTAAAAAGTCACCCTCCGGCCCAATTAATATAAAAATTTTCTCAATCTTTTTATTATTCAGTTCATTGAATAAATCAATTAACGGTTTTCCATCGGGATCAAATAATATTTTTTTGATTTTCTTTGAATCCTCGATTCGAGAATCCTCGATTCGAAAATCTTTTAAAAAATCTTGAAGTTTTAATGGATCATTTAATTTAGGTAAAACAAAGTTTTTAGACTGTTCGCAAGCAGAAACAATTATTTTTTGTAAACGTTCCTGCTCTTTTGAGCCACCCCATTTTCTTTGAGTTTTTTCAGTTATTATTGGAAGAATTTCGTTTGCGCCCATCTGCGCTGCAAAATAAGTAACATCCGCAAAAGAACTTCTTTTAAGTAATGCAGGACAAAAAATAACTTCTGGAGCTAGTGATTTATTTTGATTTTGTTGCAAAAACTCTGCATAAATAACTTTTTTGTTATCAAAAGTTTTTTTGTCCAAAGCAAAAGTTGCATTAATTTTTTCGTCAAAAAGAATAAAACGTTCGTCAAACTTAAGACGCAACACAGATATTAATCTTTTATATAAATCTTTATCGCGGATTTGAATTTTATTATCGGTAGAATTTTTTATGATTTCAGAAAGTTGTGCAAAAAATATTGTAAAAACATGTTTTGCAACATCTTGTCTTTCAATGTCTTGCATAATAATTAACCCAATTTAAGTTAATTTAATTTTTCTTAATAAATTTATAATAAGCAAAAGTAGCAGCCGCAGAACCAGCAATCAAAACAGCAGCCATATACCATTTAGCATTTTCTTTAACATTGTCGGTTGCAGCATATTTAAAATAAGCTAAAGCAAGTTTAACCTTGTCAGAAAAAGTCATTTCCGAACTATCATCAAGATCGTCTAAATTTAAATCATCAAAATCAATTTCATCTTCGTCATTAATTACTGTTTCATTTTCACTTGAGTTGTTTTCAAAAACATCTGTTTCTTTGAATTCTGTTGTATAAGTTAAATTTTCATCTAATGGATCAATCTCTTGTGTTAAAAGATTTAAATTTTGATCTTGAGACAAAATATTATCTTCACAAAATAAACCTGTTGAAGCATTGAATAAAAATACTGCGCTAAAAATTAGTACTAAATTTTTCTTAAACATACTAAATATTCCTTTTGTTATATTTGAATTGTTATATTTGAGCACAGTGGCACATGCCCTATGTTGTTATCAAGCTCATTGCTACTAAACTTGTAAAACTATAATTTAATCAGAAAATAAATTTTGTAAAAAAAGGAGCCTTCATGGCCAAAAATGCTAAAAATACGCCAACAATGTTAATAATACTGGATGGTTTTGGATATAAATCAGATAAAAAAAACAATGCCGTTGAAACTGCAAACATGCCCAATTGGAAAAAATGGCTAACAATTTATCCCAACTGTTTACTAAACGCATCGGGAGAAGCGGTCGGTTTATTACCAAATTACATGGGAAATTCTGAGGTTGGACACACATGCATCGGAAGTGGAAGAATTGTAAAAACATCACTCGCAAAATTTCACGAATCTATAAAAGATAGAAGTTTTTTTAAAAACAAAACTTTAATCGAAAACTTCGAGAAACTAAAACTTAAGAATAAAGCTTTGCATTTGATGGGATTAATATCAGATGCCGGAGTGCACAGCCACGAAGAACATCTTTTTGCACTATTAAAACTTGCCAAACAAGTTGGATTAAAAAAAGTTTACATTCATGCATTCCTAGACGGAAGAGATACTCCACCAAAATCCACAAGAATATATTTACAGAGGCTGCAAAAGGTTTGCGACGAATTAAATTTGGGAAAAATTGTAACAATGCACGGACGCTTTTATGCAATGGATAGAGATAATAATTGGGAACGCACACAAGAAAGTTATGATGTTTTATGCAACAAAGAAAACATCAATTTAAAAAACATAACCTGGCAAGCATCGCTTGAAGATTCATATAGAAATCAAATTACAGATGAATTTTTAAAACCAATAAGATTGATTCCTGAAGGTAAAATAGAAAAAGGTGATGGAGGTAATGGAGGTGATGGGATTGTTTTTTTTAATTTTAGGCCCGATCGCGCAAGACAATTAACTGAATGCTTTATAAATCCAAAATTTGATCACTTTAAAGTAAAAGATTTAAATTCAACAGATGGCTCTCTTGAATTTTTTATAACACCAATAAAATATCAAAAAGAGTTTGATCAATTTAACAATCCAACACTGTTTGAAAAAGAAAACATCGAACACACCCTTCTTGATGAAATATCTGAACAAACACATAAATCTATTTTTGTAATTGCTGAAACAGAAAAATATGCCCATGTCACTTATTTTTTTAGAGGCATGAACGAAAAAAAACTTGAAACCGAAAACTATAATTTAATTCCATCAATCAAAGCCAAAAATTATATCAACCATCCAGAAATGTCTGCAAAAAAAATAACTGATGCAATTTTAGATTCATTAAAAAAAGATCCAGCATATTTTTACCTTGTTAATTTTGCAAATCCAGACATGGTTGGTCACTCTGGAAATTTTGATGCCACCGTAAAAGCATGTGAGTTTTTAGATACCCAACTTGAAAAAATTTATCAAGAAGTTGTGATAAAACAAAATGGAACAATTTTTATTACCGCTGATCATGGAAACGCAGAAGAGATGGGAAATCAATATTCAACATCTCATACAAATAATCCTGTTGTTTTTATGATGATTAACAAAAAAATCGAACATCCTGAACAAAAAACTAATTTTGAAAAGCCAACACTTGGACTTTCTAGCATCGCCCCAACAATTCTGCAACATTTGGGCTTAAAAATACCCAAGGAAATGGCGCAAAAGACCATTCTTTAAACCTTAAAGAAAAGACCCAAAACACTAACATTTTATACAAATTACTCAATAAAACGATACTTTTCCACCATCAACCTATTGCCCATTTGAACTATATTTCACGTAGATTAAACTAGAAATAGTACAGCGTGAGTTTTTACGCGAAAATTTGTTAAACCACTTCATACAATTCAGGAGGTTATTATGAAGTCACTTAAGAAAAATTTGGGTAAACTTATTCTCGCAACATTGTTACTTTATGTTGCAAATTCACAAGCAGTGATATCACCAAAAGAACTTGAAATATCAATAAAACTTGGAGAAGCAAAAGCGCTTTGTTCTATAAATGCATTTCCTCAAGCGCAAGAAAAAATTGCAGAAATTCCACTGTTACTAAAACAGCAAGCAGAAAGACTAAAACTCGAAAACATAATCAGTTCATTTTTTTGCACACAAGCACATAAACAAATTCAAGAATTAGAAACTTATATCACAGCGCAATTAAAAATTTACGATAAAAGAGATTCCAATGCTCAAAAAAGAAAAGATGCGATTGGTGCATTTAGCGATAGCCAAGAAGAACTTGTCAAAAAATTTGGCTAAATTATCTGATAATTAAAATAAAAAAGTTGGTCTTAAAATTCTAGAATTAAAATTCTAAAACCAACTTTTTTATGTTTTTATTCGAATTTTATTTCTTATTCAAAACGCTATTTCCTTTTTGTTCCAACATCAAAAAATAACTAATCATCGTTCTTATTACAACAATGGAGCCTAAAACAATTAAAGCTTCTTTATCAGGTTTTATAACAGTGTGAATTATATCACCAGCTATCATAAATTCTAAACCCATTAAAATATAAGAAGCCATCTGGCCACGCAAATAATTAATTTGTTTTTCGCTAGATTCACCCTTTAGAACTGTAGCAAATTGTGAATGCAAAAACTTTATTGTACAAACCAACGATCCCCAAAGAATAATTATCATTCCAACAACATTTGTTGCCATAGAAATAATATTTAAAAAATATAAATACATACCCGCTCTCCTTTTTTTATCAAAGCAGTTCTTTTAATTTGTTATCAAACAAAGAAAAATCATTTTTTATTTCAGTCTGGTCTTGAACATAAAATAAGTCTGGATTTTTAAAAGACATTTCGTATGCATTATCAACCTGATGATCGGTATAATTTGATTTTAATGGAATAATTAAAGAACGCTTTTTAAAAAATTCTAACTCAAACAATGTACCAGCGCCAGCACGAGAAATAATTAAATCTGAAATCAAATAATAATCTTTTATATTTTGATTATAATCAAAAACAATCGCAGCAACATCTAATGTTTTATAAAATTCTATCCAATCTGTTTTATCACTACTTCCTGTTTGATGAATAATTTGAATATTATTTAAAATATCTTTGTTTTTTGTAATCCAACTTTTTAAAATTTTATTTAAAAAAACTGAACCCTGAGAACCACCTAGCAAAAAAATTGTTTTTTTATTGGGCGATAATATTTCTGAATTTTGACTTATTTTAGCCAAAAGCTTTTCTTTGTTAAAACGCTTTTCTTTTGAATCAAATCTTAATGGGTAATCTTGCAGAAAACATGTTTTAGAAAAATTCTTTATTCGTTTTTTTAAAAATAATTTTGTACTTTCAAAAGTAACAAAAACTTTATCCGCGAAAGGAAGCAATACTTTTACAGCTTTTCCGGGTACAACATTTAATTCAAAAAGTTCTACCTTAACTCTGAATATTCTGGCAACAAGGCAAACAGGTATTGCAAGATACCCACCAGTACTAATGATTTTGCTTGGCCTGCTTTTAAAAAAAGTTATAAAACTAATAAAAAACACCCAAAATAATTGAATTAAAAATTTTGGATATAAATAAAACTTTTTTCCTGGAAAATTATCTAAATTAAGTTTTATTGTTTTATATAAAAAATCGAAATCTAAAATTATTTTTTTATCGATACTTTTACTACCACAAAAAAATATTATTTTCCCATCAGGATTTTCTTTTTTCCACTTCTTACCCAATTGCAATGCAGGTAAAATATGTCCACCAGAACTTCCTGCAACTAAAAATATTGTCTTTCTTTTACTCATAAACTCTTTTTTTTAATTATTTAAGTGATCGCGCAACATCAAGATGATTCTGTATTACTTCATCATTTCCAGCCAAATCTAACGCGCGCTGAAACAATGGAACAGCTTCTTTTGCCTTACTCATTCTTAAAAAGATGTAACCTTTGGTATCTAAATAATAATAATTTTTAGGTTCTTTTTTTATCGCAAGTTCAATTAATCGCAAAGCTTCATCCAAGTTTTTATTATTTTGCGCATAATAATATGCCAACAAATTATAAGCCGACGGATAAACTGCATTCTCTTTTAAAGCCTGTTGCAAAGATTGTTCTAGTTTATCTCCGTCGCCTTTCATAAAATGAATAAAGGCTATCTGGAATATTAATTTAGCTTTCAACTGATTATTGGTTGTTTCATTCAACAATTTTTGGCAATAATTTAAAACAGAATTGTAGTCTTTTTCTTCTAAGTATAAATCTGCTAAAACTGACAATATTTCTTGATTTTTATTATTTTTAGATAAAACATTTTCTAATGTTTTAATTATAATCTTGGTATCAACACCGCCGCGCCTAAGCATGGTTAAAACCCTGATCACAGAACGATCTGAAGGATTTTGTTCTAGCCATTGTTGTACAAACTCAACAGCTTCTTTTTGATGATGATTCGAAATTAAAATCTCAACTTTTAGTAGTCTCGCTTTTATAAAATCAGGAAATTTTTCTATTGCATTATTGATATTATTGAGAGCATTTTTAAAGTTATTCGCCTTAAATTCTATTAACGCTAAATCAAAATAATATTCAGGAGTATCAATTTCCATTTTTTGTAAAATATTTGCAGCCTCTTGAAATCTTCCCGAACTAAATAATAAATGAACTAATTGTTTTTCAATAGCAATGTCTTCACCTACAATATCAAGAAACTTTTTATATCCAGATATTGCATCACTAATTTTACCTTGTTGCTCTTCTAGCATCGCTTTTAATAACCATCCTTTTTCGAATTCAGGATATAATTCTAAGCTTTTCTTGATGGATTTCATTGCTTTTTTATTATCTTTTTTACTCAAATATATTTTTGATGCTAAAAAATGAAATAAAAAATATCTGGATCTAAGAACAGGTTTTTCTAGGCACTGGTTTATAAATTCTAAAGCCTTATCAGGTTTATTACCTTTGATATAAGACACAGCTGCATAATAAGCAACTTTTTCGTTTTCTGGATATTTTTTTACAAGTTTTTTGAACAACGTTTCGGCTTGTTCATCTTTATTTGAATTCAACAACGATTCCGCAAAAATAAGTTGAATATCAAGATTGTTTTCAAAAGATTGTTTTACGTTGTTACTTAAATTATTTATTTTTTCAAATTGATTAAGATCGTGTAATAATCTAATAAAACCTTCATATGCATAATTAGGAACATCTCCAGAAAAAAGTTTTTCAAACGATTGTAATGATCTCATTAATTTTCCACTCATATGCTGATAAGTGGATTTGAGATATATAAAATATTTTTTAGCCTCAGGACTTAAATCTTCATCCGCCCAAACAAGCTCAAAATTATCGCTCTCTGTTTTTTCTTCAATATTAGTTTTTTTGCTAGAATCACCTTTAACTTTTTTCTTAATTGTTTTTACGGTTTTAGAAAACCATGAATTTTGATCTTCGGTTTGCTTATTTTCAGCTAACAAAGAATTTTGATAAAAACCAATAGATATTACAAGAACAACTAGTGACCTTACAACTTTGTTCATCATTTTTTCATACTCCCCCTTTTGCAACGAACATAAAATTCTTCTAACCAAAATCTTAATTCTTGGTTACTTACTTTTATTAAGTCTTCTTTTTCTTTTTTTGTTAACGACATATTTTTAAAGTCTATTAAAGACAGATCACCGTGTTGATCAAGCGATACTGTCTCCTTTTTTTTACGTTTATTAAAATATGTTGTCTTAATTCTAATTTGTTTAATATGATCTTTTTTTAAATAAGAATTAATTTTTGTTTTTAATACATCTGACAATAAAAAAATTTCTTGTGCCCAGACAGGATGACTTACAGCAAGAACAATCAAATTACCCTCAATTTTTTCAATAAAGACTTTGTCTGCCAAAGTTCCAATTATGTTTTTCCAATTATCAAACAATTCTAACTTCCAAGAGTGCTCTTGCGATACAAAATTGCCTAAAAGCTCCGATATCTTTTTTGCCAAAACAAATCCTAAATTAAAATATTCCTAAGAACTCAAAAAATATATATAATCCTTGCTTACTAAAACTCTTTCTTTTACATTTCTTAGCATAAGTTAATATTACAATAACAAACAAATAATAAAATTGAGATAAACTCGAGGAATTCAATGAAAAAAGAAAAAATAATTTCAATAAAAAATAAAGCCTTACAATTAAGAATCGATTCAATCAAATCAACAACCTCCAGCAAATCTGGCCATCCAACTTCTTGCCTTTCCGCTGCAGATCTTGTTGCCACAATATTTTTTAACTTTTTAAAATATGATATAAAAAATCCTAAAAACCCAAATAATGATCGTTTTATTTTATCAAAGGGTCATGCAATTCCTGTTATTTATTCCGCATGGAAACAATTAGGTGTAATAACAGAAAATGAATTATTAGATTTACGAAAATTCGATTCTTTTTTAGAAGGACATCCAACACCAAAATTTGAATATAACGAAGCAGCAACAGGATCACTTGGACAAGGACTTTCTGTTGGCGTTGGAATGGCGATTAATGCAAAACACGATAACTTAGATTACAAAACATATGTAATGATGGGCGATGGCGAAATAGCAGAAGGTTCAGTTTGGGAAGGAGCCGAATTAGCATCACATTATAAACTAAATAATTTAATTGGAATTGTTGATTGCAATAGATTAGGACAATCAGGAGAAAGCATAGAAAATCATAACGTTGAAAAATATGCCAAAAAGTTTGAAGCCTTTGGCTGGAACGCATACATAATTGATGGACACAACGTAGAAGATATATTTACAACATTGGAAAAAATAACATCTGGCGCAAACAACAAAAATCCAAATGTAATTATTGCAAAAACATACAAAGGCTACGGATTAGAAAATATAGAAAACAAAAACGGATTTCATGGCAAGCCATTTAAAAAAGAAGAATTAGAAAAAGTTATAGATCAACTAAAAACAAGATTTAAAGATGCAGCAGAATATCAAAAAGAAAGATCTATTCCTGAATTACCGTCACCAACTAAATGTGAAATTGATAACACAAAACAGATTATTAAATTAAATCTTGAAGACGATAAAAATTCATCACTTTTTGATAATGATAAAAAAATAGCAACACGAAAATCATTCGGATACGCACTTGCTTCCTTAGGAAAACAAAGCACACAAATATTTGCACTTGATGGTGATGTAAAAAATTCAACTTATACAGAAATCTTTGAAAAAGAAAATCCAAAAAACTTTATTCAATGTTTTATTGCCGAACAAGCAATGATAAGTGTTACAACGGGACTTGAATTAAGAAACAAAATTCCTTTTGCTGCAACTTTTGGTGCTTTTTTTACTCGCGCACACGACCAAATCAGAATGGCTGGTATTGGAAAAAATGCTTTAAGATTATGTGGTTCACACTGCGGAGTATCTATTGGAGAAGATGGACCATCACAAATGGCACTAGAAGATATTGCAATGATGCGATGCATCCCAAATTCTATTGTTTTATATCCAAGCGATGGTGTAAGTGCATATAAACTCACTGAAATTATGGCAAATTATAGCGATGGCATTTCTTATCTAAGAACATCACGACCAGAAACTCCAATAATTTATAATAAAAATGAAGAATTCAAAATTGGTGGATGCAAAGTTTTAAAAGAAAGCGAATCTGATAAAGTTTGCATAATTGGTGCGGGAGTAACTTTGTACGAAAGTCTAAAAGCACACGAAGAATTAAAAAAACAAAACATTAATGTTTCTGTTATAGATTTATATTCAGTAAAACCACTCGACGTTGAAACAATTAAAAAAGTAGCACTTAAATCTGGAAATAAAATTATTACAGTTGAAGATCATTATCTTCAGGGCGGCATTGGAGAAGCTGTTTCAAGCACACTTATAAACACAGAAATTAAAATAGAAAAACTTGCTGTTACGGATATTTCTTGTTCTGGAAAATCAGAAGAATTATTGTCTGCAGCAAAAATTGATGCAAAACATATTATTAAAAAAGTTTTAGAAATTATTTAAATAAAATATTGTTAATATAATCACCAAACAAAAAAAGCAAGACTTTGTTTCTTTAAACAAAGCCTTGCTTAATGTTATCATTCAAATTAATTATATTATAATTCTATGCTTTTTTTTGCACCAAGCTCTTTCAAAATTTTTACAGCTTCCCATGATTTCTTGTAAATGGCCGCATCTAGAGGAGTTAAATTTTCATTACATATTAAATTTTTATTACATATGTGATTTATTTTTTCTATTGCCCCATTCTCACAAAATAATTCAATTATCTTAGCATTATTATGAAAAGCGGCACTATGCAAAGCCACATAACCAAGTTGATCGATCTGGTTAATATTGGTAGCACCCTGTTTGAACAATAATTTGGCTACCTCTACACCGGCTTCTTCTTCTTCGCAAATCGCAGCACTATGTAGCGCTGTATCACCATGCATGTCAAGTTGATTTGGATCAGCTCCATTATCTAATAACAATTTAACCATATCAACAAAACCGCTTATTGCAGCCCAGTGTAATGCTGGCTCACCATCATTTCCTGCTTGATTTATACTTCCTGAATCATCTAATTTTTTAAGAAACAGCTCAACTTCTTTCACTTTGTTAAGTTTAACAAGGTCGCAAAGTTTGCTAGATGGTTGTAAACGTTGTTTTCCTGCTGGATCATATCTAAGCATATCTGGAAAACTCAGTTGAAAACCCGCGTTACATACATTTGAAGAAAAATATAATACGAAAACAAATAACAATTTTTTAATCATAGTCATTCCTTTGAAATTACAGTTCTTTAAATTCAACCTTTACCTTATTAACAGGACTATAGCGCTAACAATCCCATAACACTATCAACTGTAACACCTCTAACCATTACAACAAACGCCCCCTCACAAACATCTTAAAATTTACATTTTTTAAGTGTTTTGCACAAAATTGAATAAGTTATGATTTCATAAAGAATATTTTTTCTGAGTGCAATATCAACCATTTGACTCTTAGAAAAGATATATTTTAAATCCCAAAGCTTACCAGCCGTCGCCAAGGCTTTGGCCGGCAGGCGCATTGGGTGATGGGGTTAAAAAAAGTTATCTCCGTTTTTTAATTCAATTTCGGGATAGCCCTTGCCTTCATCGAGCAAAACAGATTTTTTGCCCATTAATGATTTATCAAAAAATTCAAGAATATAAGAATTGGTTATTTTTATAGCTCTATACGGATCTATAGATCCAAAACCAAAATTAAAATATCTGAAAAATAATGAAAAGCTACTAAAAAGAGGAAAATCGCAAAATGTATAATGCTCAGCGCCTTTCATAACAACATGATATGCATTTTTCCCCATACTTTGGCAAAACTCAGGAATATCTTTGGAGTAAATTCTCTTAATAACCTTTTCTTCATCACGAGACATTCTTCGATACGCTAATTCTTTTTCCGTTAAATCTCTTTGAGCTGTTTTTAAAGATTCTTCTGCCAAAATAAACATAAATGGTTTTGCAAAACTTGTTGTTGAGTCTTTGCCGAACAAAGGACCATCCATATTAATTCCAGACTTCACCCTTTTATCCAATCTACAAATTTGCACTGTTGCAGCACCACCCATAGAATGACCAAACATTCCAATTCGCTCTAAGTCTAAATGCTTTCTAAATCTATTTTTTGGATCAGAAATATTTATATTTTCTAGCTCATCTAAAACAAAAGATACATCCTGAACCCAATTATCTATTGAATTTTCTAAATATTTTATTTCTCCAACTTCCCAATCATTGCTCAACGGAATAGTTCTTCCATCAGGAAAAACAGTCACGCTACAATCATAGGTATGATTAACACCAACAACCACATAACCATGACTTGCTAACTCTTCTAATTGCGTTGTATTGAAATTACTAAGGCTTGCAAATCCATGCGAAAAAATTAAAACCGGAAATTTAGATCTTTTAGATGATAACTCAGCATCAGGAATTGAATGAGTAACTATTCCCGTAAGAAAATAATCGAATAAGACTCCAGGAAGATAGTAAGAACATGTATTTCTTGCGGAATCACGTAAAACAGGAAGAACATCAAAAATATACGGTGATTTTAGTTCAACTTTTTCATCAGATGGATACCATACCTGTGCCAATAATTCTCTATTTTCATTTTTATCTAAAGAATGAATTTCTTTTCTTTTTTTATCCGTAAAGTGATAAATAGTTGTTCCAACAGAATACTTACCGGTTGGTTCTGGAAAAACAAAAATAGTATGAGTTCTCCACCAAATCAGAAAAAATATGGCAGCCAAAGGCAGAACCTTTTTAAAAAAGAAAGAACGCCTTTTTGATTTAATATTAAAAAAAGACATCCAGCCCCCTATCTAAATCCGAAGATAAATATTATTTACAGCTAACAACACTTAAAAAAATCATACCACCCCTTTGGAAAAAACTAAACAAAAAAGCAAAAAACTTTAATGTCAAACCAAAGTGAAAAGTTCCGGTTTTGACCAAAGTAATAATTTCCGGTTTACATATACTTTTATCCAAAAAGGGAAGGACTTAGCTTTCTTCTCCAGGGATGATCTTTTGCTGGCCGCCACAACTTGACGGGTCGA